>NZ_KV790961.1:0-149415 GCF_001807785.1 Streptococcus sp. HMSC10A01
AGTGACTCATAAAGCAGTTCACGAGTTTGTGAGTGGAACCCCAGGCAAAGAACTTCCACAAGAAGTAAAAGCCCTGCTTCCAGCAGATCAAACAGATCTGAAAGACGGAAGTCAAGTTACTCCAACACAACCAAGTCAAACGGAGGTTAAGACAGCAGAAGGCACTTGGAGCTTCAGATCTTATGACAAGACATCAGAGACAGTCAATGGTTCAGATGTTAAGTTTGTAGGGACATGGGAATTTACAGTAAGCCCAGCTCCAACAGTGACTCATAAAGCAGTTCACGAGTTTGTCAGCGGAACTCCAGGAAAAGAACTTCCACAAGAAGTAAAATCCTTGCTTCCAGTAGATCAAACAGACTTGAAAGACGGTAGTCAAGCAACGCCAACGCAACCAAGTAAAACAGAGGTTAAGACAACTGAAGGCACTTGGAGCTTTAAATCATACGATAAGACATCTGAAACCATCAATGGAGCAGATGCACACTTCGTCGGCACATGGGAATTCACCCCAGCTTTAGCACCACATAAAGGTTCCGGAAATAATACTAAATCAGAAGAAGCTACGACTAAAAATAAGAATGTTTTACCAGGCGCTGGTGAATTGTCTATTAAAAACAAGAATGTTTTACCAAGTATTGGTGAATCATCTACTAAAAATAAGAATCTTTTGCCAAATACAGGTGAAACTTCTACCGTTCTTCTTTCAATGATTGGTTTTGCTATCGCAGGTCTAGTTGGTTACGTAGTTCGTAAGAAAGGTAAAGCTTAGAATTTTCAGCTGAATAAGGAATCTAAATTTGATTCTTTATCATATCATGAGAGAGAACGGGCTCGTTCTCTCTTTTTATGTGACTTTTAGTCTGTCTATTTTTGTAAGGTGAGTAACAAAAGAACCACTCGTTAAGCGAGTGGTTCTGATTTTGTATTTTGAAAAATTTGGCTTCTATTTAAGGTGTTTATATGAACTAAGTAGACTAACTAAACGAGTTCATCAATCGAAGTGTAGTCCTTATTTAAGCCTTCTGCAACAGGCTGACTAGTAATGTGACCTTGGTAGGTTGTAACACCTTGACGTAATCCCTCATCATCTGCAATAGCTTTTCTGAATCCTTTTTCTGCCAAGGCTTCGATGTAAGGCAGGGTAACATTGGTTAATGCAATAGTAGATGTGCGGGCTACAGCACCAGGGATATTTGCAACTGCATAGTGGAGGACTCCGTGTTTTTCATAGACAGGCTCGGTGTGAGTCGTTACTCGATCTGCTGTTTCAACAACTCCACCTTGGTCAACAGCTACGTCTACAATAACTGATCCCGGACGCATCTGCTTAACCATATCATCTGTCACCAATTTTGGAGCTTTAGCTCCAGGAATGAGGACAGCACCGATCACGACATCAGCCTCTCGAACGCTAGCTTCGATATTGAAAGGATTAGACATGAGGGTCTGGATTTGATGGCCAAAGACATCTTCTAAGACAGACAAACGCTTAGCACTGATATCCAGAATAGTTACCTGAGCACCTAGTCCAAGAGCGATACGAGCGGCATGAGTTCCTACGACACCACCACCGATGATAGTTACTTTCCCCTTAGGAACACCTGGTACACCACCTAATAAGACACCAGATCCTCCTTCTTGTTTAGTTAAGAAGTGGGCTCCGATTTGGACAGCCATTCGTCCAGCGACCTCACTCATTGGTACCAAGAGTGGCAATTGTCCATCTTGATCGCGTACGGTTTCATAGGCTAGACCAGTCGTCTTGGCACTCGTCATAGCATCAGCTAGCTCAGGAGCGGCAGCCATGTGCAGGTAGGTAAAGAGCAAGAGGTCATCACGAAGATAGCCATATTCAGCTTCTAAAGGCTCTTTAACTTTGACTACAAGTTCAGCCGCCCAAGCTTCTGCAGCAGTAGGGACGATTTTTGCACCTTGTTTTTCGTAGTCTGCATCCGCAAAGCCAGAACCAAGTCCTGCATTCGTTTCAATCAGAACTTCATGGCCTTTACCAACTAAACTGTGAACACCAGCAGGTGTCAAAGCTACACGATTTTCATTATTTTTGATTTCTTTTGGAATACCGATTAACATTGTATTTCTCCTTATCTAAATACATGTGAACAAAGACTTTGATTTAAGAATATACCTTAAATCCTCTTATTCTCATTATTCTAATTTAATGTAATTATTTTATATAAAAGAAGCTTAAATTGCAAGGAGAAAATGACGTCTTGCTTTGATTGATCACTTATGATATGCTTAAAAACAAAAAGGAGGACGATAATGGAAAATATTTATGTTAAACTATCTAGACACACTAGACTGGAGACAGATAGACTAGTTTTGCGTCCGGTAACTTTAGATGATGCACCAGCAATGTTTGAATATGCATCAGATGAGGAGAATACTCGCTATACTTTTGAGACAAACAAAAGCCTAGAAGAGACTCGTAATAATATTGCTCTATTTTACATGGCAAACCCTTTGGGACGTTGGGGAATAGAAGTAAAATCTAGTGGTCAGTTTATTGGAACCATCGATCTCCACAAAATAAACCTAGATTTAAAGACAGCTGCTATTGGCTATGTTCTTAATAAAAGACACTGGAACCAAGGCTACACGACAGAGGCTAATTGTGCAGTGATAAAATTAGCTTTTGAAGAAATTGGAATGAATAAACTTGTAGCTTTACATGATAAGGCTAATCCAGCTTCTGGCCGTGTGATGCAAAAATCTGGAATGATTTTTTCTCATGAGGAACCTTATGCAAGCTTGGACAAACATGAAAAAAGCCGCCTAGTGACGCGAGTCTACTATGGCCTGACCAAAGAGCAATATTTTGCGGATAAATGAGTCGGCAAGTATTGACAAGCACCTATCTGCATGGTATAGTAGATAGGTACGCTGATTTAGCTCAGTTGGCAGAGCGCATCCATGGTAAGGATGAGGTCGCCGGTTCGATCCCGGCAATTAGCATCTTGTAGAACAAGGTTGGGTCTTCCCAGCCTTTTCTTTTTGTCAATGAAAGCAGCTAGTAAAAGGAAAAGTTTTTGGGAAGGGAAAAAATAAAAATAGCTTCTTTTTTTTGCAGTGAGAGTTTGACGAATCTGCTCTGCTATTTTGAAAAAAGAAAATTCCTAGCTATTATCTAGCCTCGATTATGATATAATAAAGGTGATACAAGTAAAGTAGGTGCATTATGTATATAGAAATAGTTGATGAAACGGGTCTGGTTTCAGAAGAAATCATCAAACAGACACAAGACATTTTGGAATTTGCTGCCCAAAAGACGGGTAAGGAAAAGAAAGAAATGGCTGTAACTTTTGTAACTAATGAGCGTAGTCATGAGCTCAACTTGAAATATCGAGATACGGACCGACCAACGGATGTGATTAGCTTGGAGTACAAACCTGAGCTGGATATTGCTGTTGACGAGGAGGATTTGCTGGACCATCCTGAGCTAGCTGAGATGCTGGAAGATTTTGACGCCTATATCGGCGAGCTATTCATTTCGGTTGATAAGGCGCGTGAGCAGGCGGAAGAATATGGCCACAGCTTTGAGAGGGAAATGGGATTTTTAGCAGTGCATGGTTTTCTGCATATCAACGGCTATGATCACTATACGCCGGAAGAAGAAGCAGAAATGTTTGGTTTACAGGAAGAGATTTTGACGGCCTATGGACTCACAAGGGAATAATAAACGCAAATGGAAAAACCGAGATGTCGTCTCGAGTCTGGAATTTGCCTTAACAGGGATTTTTACTGCCATTAAAGAAGAACGAAATATGCAGAAGCATGCTTTTTCTGCTGTTCTTGTAGTGATTGCGGGTTTGATTTTTCGAGTTTCTGCCATAGAATGGCTGTTTTTGCTATTGAGTATTTTTTTGGTTGTCTCATTTGAGATTGTTAATTCAGCCATTGAAAATGTAGTAGACTTGGCCAGTGATTATCACTTTTCTATGTTGGCTAAGAATGCTAAAGATATGGCGGCTGGAGCTGTTTTAGTGATTTCTGGTTTTGCAGTAATCACAGGTTTGATCATTTTTGTTCCTAAAATTTGGGACTGGATTTTTTAAAGTTTTGAAAATCGGGGGAGACTGCCGATTTTCTGCTGTTTTAATGAAAATAATAGAGGTGAAATAATGACATTTAAATCAGGTTTTGTAGCTATTTTGGGACGCCCTAATGTTGGGAAATCAACCTTTTTGAATCATGTAATGGGGCAAAAAATTGCCATCATGAGTGATAAGGCTCAAACCACTCGAAATAAAATTATGGGAATTTACACGACGGATAAGGAGCAGATTGTTTTTATCGATACGCCGGGAATCCACAAGCCCAAGACGGCTCTAGGTGATTTCATGGTGGAAGCAGCCTATAGCACCTTGCGTGAGGTGGATACCGTCCTCTTCATGGTGCCGGCTGATGAGCCACGTGGCAAGGGCGATGACATGATTATCGAACGTCTGAAAGCGGCTAAGGTGCCAGTTATTTTGGTGGTTAATAAGATTGATAAAGTCCATCCAGATCAGCTTTTAGCGCAAATTGATGATTTTCGTCAGCAGATGGACTTCAAAGAAATCGTACCGATTTCCGCCCTGCAGGGCAACAATGTCTCTCATCTAGTTGACATTCTAAGTGAAAATTTGGAGGAAGGCTTCCAGTATTTTCCAGCAGACCAGATTACCGATCATCCGGAGCGTTTTCTGGTGTCAGAGATGATTCGAGAGAAGGTTTTGATGCTGACGCGAGAGGAAATCCCGCACTCAGTCGCAGTAGTTATTGACAGCATGAAGCGAGATGATGAGACGGACAAGGTTCATATCCGAGCAACTATCATGGTGGAGCGTGACAGCCAAAAAGGCATTATCATCGGTAAAGGCGGATCCATGCTGAAGAAAATCGGCTCCATGGCTCGGCGCGATATTGAGCTCATGCTGGGGGACAAGGTCTTCCTAGAAACCTGGGTCAAGGTCAAGAAAAACTGGCGGGATAAGAAGCTGGACCTAGCAGACTTTGGCTATAATAAGAAGGAGTATTGAGGTTTTCTAAGCCAGTAAGTGAGGTGATGGAGATGTCGTCATTATCCATTGACGAAAGAGGGCAGCAAAATCCAAAAAGTATTATCTTTTTGCATGCTTCAGGCTCGAGCAGTCGGATGTGGTGGCACCATGTTGCTGCGCTTGAGCAAGATTTTCATTGCATTCTTGTGGATTTACCTGGTCACGGAGCCAGTCATAATATTGAGTGGACAAACTTTGATAATGCCGTGGAAATGATTGTGGCTGTCATTAAAAGCAAAGCACATGGCAAGCCGCACTTGGTTGGGCTTTCATTAGGCGGTTCACTCATACTTAAGTTGTTGGAAAAACATTCTAGCCTTATAGATAGAGTCATTGTGGATGGGGCAAGCCCTCAGCCAATTAAGGGCTATCGCAAGATCATTGCCATCGTATATCTGATGTCTTTCTTGAAAAATACTAAATTTGTAGCCAATTTCCTGACAAAGATGATGCAAGAGGACGGAGCACCCGTCCAAGACGTTCAGCGCTTTGTTGTAGATTTCCAAAGATCTAAACGGCGCTCGTTTCGCCGTGCTATGTCGCAGGCGAATCTGTTGAGACTTGACATGCAGTTTGATAATCCTGCTTTCTTTGTCTCAGGTGGGAAAGAAGCTGAAACCATTCATAACTGGCACCGTAGGTTGGCAGATAAAAATGCTAGGTCTGAATGCGCCTATTATCCTGACAAGGGCCATGCTTGGCTTTTTAGCGATGTGGATACGCATATTCAGCTACTAGGTTATTTCTTTCAAGGTGCTACATTTCCAGAGAAATTGAAGAGATTCTGATATATCCTAGACTTCTTATATTGCTTCCAAGATGAGGCATGATAAGGTTATTCAGAATTTTGTCGGCCATCTGTGAAACGCTGGATTATCAGCCTAATGATATTTTAGAGTATATTTCTGACTAATAATAGGAGATAGAAAGGAGCTTTATGCCTGAATTACCTGAAGTGGAAACGGTTCGGCGGGGGTTGGAGCGTTTGGTTGTTGGCAAGACAATTGAGCAGGTGCAGGTCCGTTATGCCAAGATGATTGGCACGGGAGTGGACAGCTTTATCCACGACTTGCCAGGCCAGACCATTGAAAAGATTGGCCGTCGGGGCAAGTATTTGCTTTTTTATCTGACGGGTGGAGTGCTGATTTCCCATCTACGAATGGAAGGCAAGTATCTTTTTTATCCTGATGCGGTGCCTGAGCGCAAGCATGCCCATGTCTTTTTCGAGATGACAGATGGTGGGACGCTTGTTTATGAGGATGTCCGCAAGTTTGGGACCATGGAGCTGTTGAGAAAGGATCAGCTGGAGGCTTATTTTGCTGCCAGAAAGCTTGGTCCTGAGCCGACAGAGGCGGATTTTCTTTTGCCGCCTTTTGCAGCAGCTTTGAGTCGTTCTAAGAAGCCCATCAAACCCTATTTGCTGGAGCAAACCTTGGTCGTCGGTCTGGGCAATATCTATGTAGATGAGGCTCTTTGGCGGGCGCGGATTCATCCGGCAAGACCAGCAGCTAGTCTAAAGCCTGCTGAAGTCAAGCGGCTGCGTGAGCAGATTATAGAAGTTTTGCAGCTTGGAATTGAAAAGAGGGGATCGACCATTCGGACTTACCGCAATGCTTTGGGTGAAGATGGCACCATGCAGGATTTTTTGCAGGTCTATGGGAAGCCTGGACAACCCTGTGCTAGATGTGGCAGCCCGATTGAAAAAATTAAGCTGAGCGGACGCGGTACTCATCTCTGTCCTCACTGTCAGAAAGCGAGGTAGCTACCATGGCAAGAATTATTGGTATCACTGGCGGCATTGCCTCTGGTAAGTCAACAGTGACAGAGTTTTTGAGGCGGCAGGGCTACCAAGTCATTGATGCGGATCAGGTGGTTCATGAGTTACAGGAGCCTGGGGGACGGCTTTATCAAGCTCTTTTATCCGCTTTTGGTCCAGCTATCTTACAAGAAGATGGGCGCTTGAATCGACCCAAGCTGGGAGCTATGATTTTTGGGAATCCCGAACTTTTGGCCCAGTCCAGTCAAATACAAAATCAGATTATCCGTGAGGAACTGGCTCACAGGCGTGACCTACTAGCAGAGACGGAAGATATCTTTTTCATGGATCTTCCCCTCTTGTTTGAGCTGGGTTATGAGTCCTGGTTTGACCAAATCTGGCTGGTGGATGTGACGGAGGAAACTCAGCTCAGTCGCCTTATGACTCGAAATGCTCTTAGTCAGAAAGAGGCTGAAAAACGCATAGCTGCTCAGCTATCTCTTCAAGAAAAACGAAATAGAGCAGACGTACTTATTGATAATAATTGCCCGCTAGAGCTTACTCAAGAGCAACTTCGCGATACTTTGCAAAAACTAGAAAGAAGATGATTTTATTACAAATCAAGTAAATTGGAAACACAATCTTTGGATTGCCTGGTTGGGAAATTTTTTTGTTGGAGCTAGTCTATCTTTGGTCGTTCCTTTTATGTCCCTTTTTGTGGAAGAATTAGGAGTGCGTGGCCATATGGTTGATCTATATGCAGGAATTGCTGTATCGAGCTCAGCCATGACAGCAGCTTTTCTCTCGCCGGTTTGGGGAAGTTTAGCAGACAAATATGGTCGTAAACCCATGATGATTCGGGCTGCACTGGCTATGACCTTTACTATGGGGGGAATGGCATTTGTACCAAGTGTTTTTTGGCTGATTGTATTACGGCTTTTAAACGGTGTCTTTTCTGGCTATGTCCCAAATAGTACAGCCTTAATCGCTAGTCAGGCTCCCAAAAAGTATTCTGGCTATGCTTTAGGAACTTTATCGACTGGTGTGGTGGCAGGAACATTGATGGGGCCACTATTAGGAGGTTTTGTAGCACAAAGCATCGGAATTCGAAATGCCTTTTTGCTTGTTGGCTTATTTCTTTTCATTGTCACTCTTTTGACAATCTTCTACGTAAAAGAAGACTTTGAACCGGTGGCTAAAGATAGACAGTTAGCAACCAAGGATCTTTTAGCTGAGCTACCCCATAAATCTATTTTGTTTGCCTTGTTCTTGACTAGCATGGTAATTCAAATGTCTGCTCAGTCTATTTCTCCTATTTTGACTCTTTATATTCGATCTATGGGGCAAACAGATAATCTGATATTTGTCTCCGGACTTATTGTGTCAGCTATGGGAGTTTCTAGTATTTTGTTTTCTAGTCATCTTGGGAAATTAGGGGATAAGATTGGTAACCACCGTCTCCTACTTTTAGCACTGTTGTACAGTTTTGTTATCTATCTATTCTGTGCTTGGGCGAAGACACCTTGGGAATTGGGTTTTTTGCGTTTCTTATTTGGCATGGGAACAGGTGCACTTTTACCTGGAGTCAGCTCTCTGCTTAATAAGTTGACACCTAAAGAAGGGATTTCTAGGATTTTTAGCTATAATCAAACCTTCTTTTATATTGGTGGAGTCGTAGGACCAATAATGGGGTCAGCTATTGCGGTCAGTCTCAGTTACCACTGGGTCTTCTATGTGACGGCAGGTTTGGTCTTGCTAAACTTTTTCGTTTTGTTAATTTGTTTTAGAAAATATTTAGGAGTGAGAGAAATCAGTGCGGGTTAAAGTAAATCTTAAATGTTCTTCCTGTGGCAGTCAAAATTATCTGACCAGTAAGAATAGTAAAAACCATCCAGAAAAGATTGAAGTATTAAAATATTGTCCTAAAGAAAGAAAAGTAACTTTACATCTTGAATCTAAATGAATTTTATGATAAAATAGATAAGATTTTAAGGAGTTTGTATTTATGTATAATCTATTATTAATGATTCTATTAATTTTGTCAGTCATTATTGTCATTGCAATCTTTATGCAGCCAACAAAAAACCAATCTAGCAACGTTTTTGACGCAAGCGCGGGTGATTTATTTGAACGATCAAAGGCGCGAGGTTTTGAGGCTGTTATGCAGAATTTGACCGGTCTTCTCGTCTTTTTCTGGTTAGCGGTTGCCTTAGCGTTGACAATCTTATCTAGTAGATAAAATGGGCTCTGACTTTGTCTTAGCCTTTTTTTAAAGTTAAAAATAGGCTATAAAATAGTTTAATGGAGCAAAGAAGAGAAAAAGTATGAAATCAGAAATAATTCAATATTTAGAAACGAGACAGCAGGCCAGCGTGGATGAGCTAGCAGCTGCTCTTGGGAAAGAGTCTTCCAAGGACTTTAGTAGCTTGGTTAAGACCATCTCCCAGATGGAAAGAAAGCATCAGATTCGCTTTGATGACAAGGGGCGGATTGAGCTGTATGAAAAGAAAAAACAAGAAAGATTGACCCTTAGGGGGATTTTTCATGCTCATAAATCAGGCTTTGGCTTTGTCACCCTGAATGAGGAAGAGGATGATCTCTTTGTCGGTCGCAATGATGTCAATCATGCCATAGATGGCGATACAGTGGAAGTAGTTATTACCAAGGTGGCAGACCGGATCAAGGGAACATCAGCTGAGGCTAAGATTATCGATATTTTGGAGCACAGCCTGACGTCAGCGGTTGGCCAGTTGGTTTTGGATGAGGAAAAGCCTAAGTACGCGGGCTATATCCGCTCGAAAAATCAGAAAATTAGCCAGCCTATTTATGTCAAAAAACCAGCCATGGTTTTGGATGGCACAGAAGTGCTCAAGGTTGCTATTGATAAATATCCAACCAAGAAACACGATTTCTTCGTGGCTAGTCTGGTTGATGTCGTCGGTCATGTCAACGACCCAGGTATTGATGTACTGGAAGTGCTGGAGTCCATGGATATTGTCTCTGAGTTTCCAGAAAAGGTCTTGGAAGAGGCCGAGCGAGTTCCAGAGGCACCGACAGAGAGTGATTTGACAGGACGTTTGGACCTGCGTGAAGAGATTACTTTTACTATCGATGGGGCGGATGCCAAGGACTTGGACGATGCGGTTCATATCAAGCGCCTGAAAAATGGTAACTTTGAGCTGGGCGTCCATATCGCAGATGTGTCCTACTATGTCAAAGAAGGCTCTGAGCTGGACAAGGAAGCCCTCAATCGGGCGACCTCTGTCTATGTGACTGACCGCGTGGTGCCTATGTTGCCAGAGCGCCTGTCTAACGGTATCTGCTCGCTCAATCCCAATGTGGACCGGCTGACCCAGTCGGCTATCATGGAGATAGATGCCAAGGGTCGCGTGGTCAAGCATACTATTACCCAGACTGTGATCAAGACGATCTTCCGCATGACCTACAGTGATGTCAACGACATCATCGCAGGAGATGAGGAAAAAGCTGAGCAGTTCAAGGCCATTGTGCCTAGTATTGACAGCATGGTACGACTACATGAGATTCTGGAAAGGATGCGCTTTAAACGCGGTGCACTCAACTTTGACACCAATGAAGCCAAAATCATGGTCAATAAGGAAGGTCGGCCGGTGGATATTGTTTTGCGCCAGCGGGGGATTGCTGAACGTATGATTGAGTCCTTTATGCTGGTGGCAAATGAGACGGTGGCTGAGCATTTTGCTAAGCTAAATCTGCCCTTCATCTATCGGATCCATGAGGAGCCAAAGGCGGAGAAGGTGCAGAAGTTTATCGACTACGCCTCTAGCTTTGGGATTCGGATATACGGGACGGCTAGCTCTATGAGCCAGCAGGCTCTTCAGGATATTATGGAAGCGGTCAAAGACCAGCCTTATGAGGATGTCCTATCCATGATGCTTCTGCGCTCCATGCAGCAGGCTCGCTACTCTGAGCACAATCACGGCCACTATGGTCTGGCAGCGGAGTTTTATACGCATTTCACCAGTCCTATTCGGCGCTATCCGGACCTTCTGGTTCATCGAATGGTACGGGATTATAACAAGTCTAAGGAAATAGCAGAGCATTTTGAGCAAGTAATTCCAGAGATTGCCAGTCAGTCTTCCAGCCGAGAGCGTCGGGCTATTGAGGCCGAGCGTGAAGTTGAAGCCATGAAGAAGGCTGAGTACATGGAAGAATTTGTTGGGGAGGAGTTTGATGGCGTGGTCTCAAGCGTGGTTAAGTTTGGACTCTTCGTCGAACTGCCCAATACGGTAGAGGGCTTGATTCATGTTACCAACCTGCCAGAGTTTTATAGCTACAATGAGCGGACTATGACCCTGCAAGGAGAAAAGTCTGGCGTGGTCTTCAAGGTCGGCCAGCAGATTCGCATCAAGCTGGTTCGAGCGGATAAGGCTACAGGCGAGATTGACTTTGAATATCTGCCTAGTGAATTTGACCTGGTAGAAAAGACTGGCAAGAGTGGCAGAGGCAAGTCAGGCAGAAGGAGACTCCGTGAGGATGACAAGCGCAGCCATTCTTCTAAAGAAAAAGGCTACAGAGATAAGAAAGATAAGAAGTCCAAGAAAGGCAAGAGCCAGAAGGCATTTTACAAGGAACTAGTCAAGAAAGGAGCCAAGCATGGCAAAGGGAGAAGGAAAGGTCGTCGCGCAAAATAAAAAGGCCAGACACGACTACACCATCGTAGATACCATCGAGGCTGGCATGGTGCTGACCGGTACGGAAATCAAGAGCGTCCGTGCTGCCCGTATCAATCTAAAAGACGGCTTTGCCCAAATCAAGAACGGTGAGGCCTGGCTCAGCAATGTCCATATCGCGCCTTATGAAGAGGGCAATATCTGGAACCAAGAGCCTGAACGTCGCAGAAAGCTGCTGCTGCATAAGAAGCAGATCCAAAAGCTGGAGCAGGAGACCAAGGGAACCGGGATGACGCTGGTGCCACTCAAGGTCTATCTCAAGGACGGCTATGCAAAGCTCCTCCTAGGACTAGCCAAAGGGAAGCACGACTACGACAAGCGCGAGTCCATCAAACGTCGCGAGCAAAACCGCGATATAGCAAGACAGATGAAGAACTTTAATACAAGATGAAAGACTGGGCGACCGGTCTTTTTTATCTCTTCTCTTTCTGTCCATTGCCATAAATAGACTAAAAGTACACAAAAGAACCATTAAATCAAAATAATATAGAATAAACAAACACTTTTGTAATAAATATTGTAAACGCTTGCAAAAACACCTTTATATAGTATACTGAGGATGGAATGTTTTGGTATTATGGTTTATACTACTTAGACTGGGACTTGATTCCAGCCCTGCAGATAGTCAAAAGGAGATAGACTATGAAGAAAATACTGCTCAGACTAATGTTCCTTGCAATGTTAGTAGCTCTTTTGCCTGTTCATGTGGCACAAGCGTGTTCTGCGTTTATTGTCGGTAAAGACCTGACAGCAGATGGCTCTACTCTATTTGGTCGGACAGAGGACTATCCATACGCCCCTGACGGTGGTCGGCACAATCAAAACTATGTAGTAGTGCCAGCTAAGACCTATAAAGATGGCGATAAGATAGAAGATGAGTCAAATGGCTTTACCTATCCGCATTTGGCGAATGAAATGAAATACACAGCTGTCTACGACTCTGATCGTGACAACGGAAGTAACGGAAACTTCGCTGCGCATGGTTTTAATGAACTTGGTGTAGCTATGACAGCGACCGTTTCAGCAACACCAAACGATAAAGTGTTAAAAGAAGATCCACTTGTAAAAGATGGTCTTCCAGAAGCATCATTAGTTGACCTTGCTTTGCCTCGTGCGAAAACAGCACGTGAAGTTATTGAGACAGTCGCGAAAGTTCTGGATGAAAAAGGGTCAGCAGAAGGAAATATCATCGTTGCAGCAGATAAAAATGAGCTATGGTACATGGAAATCCTGTCTGGTCACCAATATGTAGCCATCAAATTCCCAACGAATAAGTATGCTGTCTTTGCGAACACTTACTATCTTGGTCACGTTGACTTGAACGATAAGGAAAATGTCATTGCTTCTAAAAATGTGGAAGAAGTAACTAAAAAAGCAGACAACTATAAGACCGACAAAGATGGCAACTTTATGATTGCTAAATCATACGGACCTGATAAATATATGGAACGTAACCGTTCTCGGACTTATGCAGGTATCAAGTGGATGGACCCACAAGCAAAAGTAAATTATGACGATGAAGCTTTTGATCTCTTGCGCGAACCAACTGATCCAAATAAGAAATACACGGTTCATGATGTGATCGCGGAACAAAGAAATCGTTTTGAACACTTGCCAGAATATAAGGCAGATGATTTGGTTGAAGTTGGTAAGAAAATAGATACCAATGTTTATAAGTATGCTTTAGGTAACGAAAATGTAATCGACGCCCACGTTTATCAAATCAAACCAAACCTACCAAATGCCTTTGGCGGTGTTATGTGGCTGGGTCTGGCACAAAGTCGCAACACACCATATGTACCATTCTATGGTAATGTAGAAGATACTTACGAAGCTTTCAAGAACCGTTCTACTAAATATGACGGAAAATCTTGGTATTGGACTGTTTGGCATATTGACCAAATGGTTATGAAATATCCAGAAATCTTTGGTAACAGCATTCAAGAAAAATGGAAAGAAAAAGAAGCTGAATGGGATAAAGAACAGACCGAACGCGACGCCAAATATGCAAACTACACAGATGAACAAGCCAAAGCCGCTGGACCAGAAGTGACTAAGGAAGCCTTGGAACGCTCAGAAAAAATCTTTAAGGAAATCAAAGCAGTCGAAGCTGAGATGGAAGAAAAGATCAAGAAGGAAAAAGGTCAAGATGCCGACCTTGTTTATACTGGATATAACAAGGCAAATCTCTTGGCAGATGCCAAAAAAGGTAAGGAAAAAGACAAAGCTAAGGAAAGTGATACCAAGAAAGAAAACTCTGAAACTAAGAAGAGCGATTCTAACCAGTACGGTTTGTGGATAGTCATAGCCTTAGTCGTTGTTGTAGGTGGCTTTATTGCTTTCAAACAATTTAGCAATAAAAAAGAAGACTAAGTTTTCTTATCTATTCTGACTAAAGAACCGAGTTCCGATACTCGGTTCTTTTTCCATTTCTAGCTTTAACTTCTCAAAGGTTTGGTATTTTCTTAATTTTGATGTGCAGGTAAGCTTGTCAAGAGGACGATTTTTCGGTATGATTAAAAAGAAATCAGATTGCTTGGAAGGAATTATATGATGCAAGATTTAGTTATGTATAAACGTATGCCCATTTGGACTGCAGAAACTATGCCAGAAGCTGTGCAACGCAGGCATAATACCAAGGTAGGTACTTGGGGGAAAATCACAGTTCTTACTGGAGAATTAAAATTTATTGAAATGACTGAGGATGGGGAAGAGTTGGCTGAGCACATTTTTAAAGCTGGGGAAGACAATCCCTATGCCCAGCCCCAGGCTTGGCATCGTGTCGAAGCCTTGACTGACGATCTCGAATGGTACTTAGAGTTCTACTGTCTACCTCAGGATTACTATGCAAAGAAATATGGTCTGACGCCTGTCCATTCTGAGGTACTGGAAGCTACAGAAACTGTAAAACCTGGAAAAGCATTGGACTTAGGCAGTGGCCAAGGAAGAAATGCTCTCTTTTTGGAGCAGTTAGGATTTGATGTAACTGCGGTAGATGTTAATCCCTTATCATTGGACAATCTTGCCTCTATTATTGAAGCAGAAGATCTGAATATGTTAGCCGGAACTTATGACATTAACTCTGCAAACCTGACTCAAAAGTACGATTTCATTGTATCCACTGTAGTCTTTATGTTCTTGAATCGTGAACGTGTTCCTGAGATTATCCGCAACATGCAAGAGCAAACAAACCCAGGTGGCTATAATCTTATCGTCTGTGCCATGGATACAGAAAGTCATCCATGTCATATGCCTTTCTCTTTTACCTTCAAGGAAGGAGAGCTACGTGAATACTACAAGGATTGGGAATTCATCAAATATAATGAAGATTTAGGCAGACTTCATAAGGTTGATGAAAATGGCAATCGAATCCAGCTTCAATTTGCGACGATGCTGGCTAAAAAGAAATAAATAATAATGGAAGTATTAGTTTTGCTAGTATTTCCAATTTTTTTAAGTTTTGCAAAAAAATTTTTATACAGCATGAGGGAAATGTTTGTAAATTTATACAAGAACCTCAAGTGAAAAATTAAATTTACAAAGTAATCAGAATTTTTCTTAGGTGAATTTATTCATTTTTCTGTAGAAGCCTATTTTGAAAACGCTTGCAAGAGTAGAAAGAGAATAGTATACTAAACATGTGGTATTCGGTTTACCAATTAATATATAAAGGAGAAACTGATGAAAAAGAATCTTTTCAGATGGTTTGTTACAGCCATGATGCTTCTTATACTCTTTCCTTTCCAAGTCGTCCAAGCTTGTACGGGCTTTATCATTGGGAAGAATTTGACGACCGATGGTTCGACTCTCTATGGCCGAACAGAGGACTTGGAGCCTAATCACAATAAAAACTTTGTTGTGAGGGAGAGAAAGAATAATAAAGCTGGTGATAAATTCGTAGATGAAACCAATGGCTTTAGCTTTGATTTACCAGCTGTTAGTTACAAGTATACGGCAGTTCCAGATGTGACTCCAGAACAAGGTGTCTTTGATGAAGCTGGCTTCAACGAGGAAGGAGTTTCTATTTCTGCGACTGTCTCAGCAAGTGCCAACGATGATATTCAGAAAAAAGATCCTTACGTTAAGGATGGTATTGCCGAGTCAGCTATAACTTCTGTAGTTCTTCCTCATGTCAAAACAGCTAGAGAAGGAGTAGAGCTCCTAGCAAAAATTGTCAGAGAAAAGGGTGCGGCAGAAGGAAATATCATAACGATTGCAGACAAGAATGGTGTTTGGTATATGGAGATCCTTTCTGGGCACCAATACGCAGCAATCAAGTTTCCGGATGACAAATACGCTGTCTTTCCTAACACCTTCTTCCTTGGCAATATCAATGTAAATGATACAGAAAATACTATTGCTTCAGCAGATCTTGAGAAAACAGCTCGTGATGCAGGAACTTACAAAGAAGTTAATGGGGCTTTTCATATAGCTCAATCGTATAATCCGCCTTTGGCTGAAGCGAATCGGTCTAGGGTTTGGTCTGGTATCAAGGCTTTGAATCCAAATGCAGATGTGAAATATGACGATGAATATTTTGAACTCATGCACTCAACCAATGACAAGCTTAGTCTACGTGATGCTATGAATTTGCAACGAAACCGCCTAGAGGGAACAGACTTTAAACCGCTGGATCAGATGGAGCTAGATGGTAAAGGGATTCCAGATAAGAAAAAGGCAGATCCTGTTTATAAGTATCCGATCTCCAATCCTAATGTCATGGAAGCACATATCTTCCAGTTAAAAGATAATTTACCTGCTAAAACAGGGGGAGGCATTTTCTGGCTTTCAATGGGAAGTCCACGAAATGCACCATACCTACCTTATTATGCAAATATCAATAATACTTATCAGGCTTATCAAGAAATGAGTACAGCTTATAATGAAAATTCTTGGTATTGGACAATTAGCCGTATCAATGATCTAGTAGCTAAATATCCAGATTTATTTGAAGATGGTTCTATCCGTAGTGAGATTGAACGTCTAGAAACCCAATGGATGGAAGAGCAGGCTGCTTATGATAAAGAACAAATTAGCCTTGCTAATCAACCAGAAGAAGCTAGTTTGAAAGCAACAAAACTTTCCATGGAACGAGCGGAATCAGTCTTTAAACACCTCAAGGAAATTCAGAAAAAAGCTGAAGACAAGGTAGTAAGTGAATATGGTATTAAAGCCCTAAAAGAAATTGAGGAGTCAGAAGATTCTAATACTGAAGAAACCATTCGTCTGGAAGATTTTGACTACGATATTGCTTTGGCTGGAGGAATCTTTGTTCTGACTGTTGTTGGAATAGTAATCTATCTCGTAAAACGCAAAAATAAAAAAGGAGCAGACAGTCATGAATAAAACAAGAAGAATTGCTCTCTATATTTATTTGGTATTAGCAGGTATTGGCTTGCAGTTTGAATTAGGAGACATGGCAAATAAGGACATCACCCTAGAGGCTGGTCGCGACCTCATCCTTAATCTAGCTGTTTTAGCGGCCTTCTTCCTACCTATCTATTTCTTGATTAAAAAGCTTGCCAAAAAGTTATCTGTAGAGACCATTGTTCTCGGAACTGCCCTTTTTGGAGGTGCATTTATTGCAGGCTGGCTTAGCTTTGCAGGTAATAGCCTGATTGACATTATTAACTCAAATTTCATCAAAGATCCTGCTGTTTTTAATGACTGGACCAATGCATTGACAGCTCCATTTGCTGAGGAATTTTTCAAGGCCTTGACTGCCTTTGCAGCCCTTTATATTTTGGGCAAAAAAGATCTTCAATCTGTCTTAATAGCTGGACTGAGCTCTGGTTTTGGTTTCCAAGTCATAGAAGATATTGGTTATGTATCCAGACAGACTTTTGGTGGAGAAAATAGCGGTGCTTTGGAAGCGATTGGTAGAATTGCTGGTGGATTTGCTTCTCATACGCTCTATACGGCAGTTGTGACTGTTGGGGTCTACCTTCTCTTTTCTAAAGTTTATAAGAAATATCGCCGCTTCGGTCTCTGGTGCGTCGTTTCAACAGTTGTTAACCATTTTATTTGGAACTCTCCATTTTACGAAACAGAACACCGGATCAATCTAGTTGTTGGAGCTCTTTTTGCCTTTCTTGCCGCTACCTTTGTAGAGGTTTACCGACTAGTCATAAAAGAGAGTAATTTAAGTTGAATAAACTAAAAACAAGCCTTTGAGAGGCTTGTTTTTAGTTTGAAAAGTGAGGTCTGTTTGCACATATCAGTTAGGTTCAGCATATAATTCTCTCTTCCCAGACTACCAGTATTCCGTGTAAGTAGAAGCTTATGTCACAAAGAGATTGACAAAGTAGTTCTGCTCCTTCTTATCTCAAATAATCATAGTTATAAGTAGTCAAAATTATGTCAGTGAGTTCTTCAGGTTCTTCTTGAGCTCCGCCAGCTATCCAAAGAGAAATAATCCCCTCAACACTTGATAGGAAGATTTCTAGGGCGTATTTCTGAGGGATATGGAAGTTCTCTTCTAAAAAACGCTGGGTAGCAGCCTTTTGCTTATCACTCAGAATGATAGTGGTTATGTACTCCCGAATAGCTTCGCGAAAGTCAATATAATGGCTCTTGGTCAGGGCATTGATAAGACGTTCATTAGCGCGCAGTATATGAAATTTTGCTATCATTAACTTTTTGGGATATTCGTTCTCCGCTTCAAACATGCTATAACTAGAAAGTTGGGAAATAATTTCTTTTTTGAGACTATCAACCATCTGATACTTATCTTGGTAGTGGAGGTAGAAGGTGCCGCGATTAATCCCTGCCCGTTTGCAGAGTTTGCTGATGGAGATAGTATCAAACCTTTCTTCTGATAGTAGCTGAATCAAGGCTTCTTTGATATCTTCCTTGGTGCTGGTTTTTCGTTTCTGGACCATTTTCTTCCTTTTTCTTAAATCAACACTTTGTTGATTTTTGCTTATTGCTTTTTATCTAAGCTCATTATATAATATCTGTGATTTAGAATCAACATCTTGTTGATTTAAGGAAACGAGCTTTGAAAAGGAGAGATGATGACATGGCTTATATTGAAATGAAACATAGCTTTAAACGTTATCAGGTAGGTGAGGCAGAAATTGTCGCTAATAACGATGTTTCTTTTGAGATTGAAAAGGGGGAACTGGTCATTATCCTGGGGGCTTCTGGTGCCGGTAAGTCAACAGTGCTCAATATTCTCGGAGGTATGGATACCAATGATGAGGGAGACATCCTGATAGACGGCCAGAATATTGCTGACTACAATTCCCACCAGCTGACGGACTATCGTCGTAATGATGTGGGCTTCGTCTTTCAGTTTTACAATTTGGTGCCCAATCTGACAGCCAAGGAAAATGTTGAATTGGCTTCTGAGATTGTCAAGGATGCTCAAGATCCTGTTGCCGTTCTAACTGCGGTTGGTATGGAAAATCGCCTCAATAATTTTCCTGCGCAGTTATCAGGCGGGGAGCAGCAGCGAGTGTCCATTGCTCGGGCTGTGGCAAAAAATCCCAAGATTTTGCTCTGCGATGAGCCGACAGGGGCTCTGGACTACAATACTGGCAAGCAAGTGCTGCAAATCTTACAGGACATGTCTCGCAATCAAGGAGCGACGGTGATTATCGTGACCCACAATGCTGCCTTGGCTCCCATTGCTGACCGGGTCATCCGCATGCACGACGCGAGAGTCAAGAGTATCACAGTCAATGATCAATCACAGGATATAAGTACATTGGAGTATTGATATGAAGAGAAAGATTTATTGGAAAGATATTCTGCGCTCCTTCACTAGCTCTAAAGGACGTTTCCTATCTATTTTAATCCTCATGATGCTGGGTTCTCTAGCTCTCGTGGGGCTCAAGGTCGCTCCTCCCAATATGCGCAGAACAGCAACAGATTACTTGAAAGAACAGCGAACCATGGACTTGGCTATTATGGCGGACTATGGTTTGGATAAGGCGGATCAGAAAGAGCTGGAAGCTATCAAGGGAGCCGATGTCGAGTTTGGCTATCTGACAGATGTCACTGTAGATGAAGAGGCTCTCCGAGTTTTCTCAGATACCAAGGATATTTCAAACTTTCAAGTGACCTCCGGTCGTCTTCCTAAGAAGGAGCAAGAAATTGCCCTAGCTAGCTTTTGGTCTAAAAAATATAAAATTGGCCAGGAGATTGATCTGACCGAAAAAGCCGGCAGTCGATCAGTTCTGAAAAACAAGACCTATAAGATCGTGGGATTTGTCAACTCGGCAGAGCTCTGGTCTGATAGAAATCTGGGCAATGCGACTAGTGGTAGCGGGGCTTTATCAGCCTATGCTGTAGTCAGCCCTAAGGCTTTTGATTCAGATGTTTACACTATTGCCCGCCTGCGCTATCATGATATAGAAAAGCTGGCTCCCTTCTCTGAAAGCTATCAGGAGCGTTTGGAGCAGCACCAGACTGCTTTGGACAAGAGCCTGGAAGATAACGGAGCGGCCCGGTTTAAGCGATTAGAGGCGGATGCCAAAAGCACCGTTCAGAAGGGCCAAGATAAGATTGCTCAGGCTGAGGGTGAGCTGACCCAAGGTAAAAAGCAATTAGAGCAAGCTCAGAGTCAGCTGGACCAGCAAAAAAACCAGCTAGCGGCAGCTCAAGCCGCTTCTATCCTAGCTCCTGCACAGCTCAGCCAGAGCCAGCAGCAGATTCAGGAAGCTGAGTCCCAGCTCAATCAGAAAAAAGTAGAGCTAGCTCAGGCAGAGAAAGACTTATCAGCTAGCAAGGACAAGCTAGCTGACGCTAAGGCAAACCTGAGTCGTTTGAAAGAGCCGGCCTATCATAGCTATGACCGCAAGTCCCTGCCAGGTGGGAATGGCTATCATATGTATAAAAACTCCATGAATAGTATTGCGTCGATTGGCAATATCTTCCCGGTGGTGCTCTATTTGGTGGCAGCAATGGTGACCTTTACCACTATGACGCGCTTTGTCGATGAGGAGCGAACAAATGCAGGTGTCTTTAAGGCCTTAGGCTATCATAGCCAAGATATCATTCGCAAGTTTGCTCTTTACGGTTTGGTAGCGGGCAGTCTAGGTACCCTCATAGGGATTCTGCTGGGACATTATTTCTTGTCGGGAGTGATTTCTTCTATTATTACTAGAGGAATGGTACTTTCTACCCCTCATGCATATTTTTATGTTTCCTATAGTTTACTGGCCCTGGGACTTTCCCTTCTATCCAGTGTCCTCCCTGCCTATTTGGTGGCAAGACGGGAGCTGAGAGAAGAAGCAGCTCACTTGCTTTTGCCCAAGCCACCGGTCAAGGGCTCCAAGATTTTCTTGGAAAGTCTGCCCTTTATCTGGCGACGTCTTAGCTTTACTCAGAAAGTCACAGCTCGCAATATCTTTCGCTATAAGCAGCGGATGTTTATGACTATCTTTGGTGTGGCGGGTTCTGTTGCCCTGCTCTTTGCCGGCCTAGGACTCCAATCTTCTATTGGTGGTATTCCCAAACGTCAGTTTAAGGAGATTCTGCGATACGACTTGATTGTCGCTGTCAATCCTGGAGAAAATCAGGCTGAGCAGGACAAGCTGAAAAAGCTGCTGGCAGATGACTCGATTGCTGATTATCAGGAAATCCATAGTGAAACCTTGACAGAGAAATACAAAGGAAAAAAAGAGACAGAATCAGTCACTTTAATGGTTACGGACAAGGAAAATTTCGAACCTTTTATTTCCATGGAAACTCCTGACAACCAGCAAAAGCTGACTCTCAAGGACGGTGTAGTTGTTTCGGATAAATTGGCCCGTATAGCTGGGGTTAGCCCCGGTGGCCGTATAGAGCTGGGTGGCAAGTCTGTCAAGCTCGCAGCAGTCAATGAGAATCATTTTGGCCATTTTGCCTTTATGAAGGCGACTGACTACCAGAAGATTTACAGAAAAAAGCCCGAGAAAAACGCTTATCTAGTGCGACTCAAGAACCCTTCTAGTAAGAATATTGTGGACAAGGCCAATGAATTTATGAGCCTCAAGTCTGTCAAGAGTGTCTCACAAAATGCTAGTATGGTGAAGCAGTTCAACGTTCTAGCTGATTCTCTTAATAATACGATGCTTATTTTGGTGGTGATCTCTGTTCTTCTAGCAGTTGTCATTCTCTACAATCTGACCAATATCAATGTAGCTGAGCGGATTCGCGAGCTGTCCACTATCAAGGTTCTGGGCTTCCATAATAAGGAAGTGACCCTCTATATCTATCGAGAGACCATTATTCTGTCAGTAATTGGGATGGCAGTTGGGCTTCTAGGCGGTTTCTTCCTGCATCGTTTTTTGATTGAGAAGGTTGCGCCTAGCATTATCAGCTTAAACCCTCAAGTAAGTCCCTCAGTCTATCTGTTTCCTCTAACTGCAGTGACTCTTATTCTGACCTTGCTTGGCTTCTTTGTCAATTACCGCCTCAGGCGGTTGGATATGCTGGAAGCGCTCAAGTCTGTTGATTGATAAAAAAAGACTTCAAAACTTTCACTCACTTGATGGGTGGAAGTTTTTTTGAACTTTGATATAATATTCCTTGTAAAGAAAGAGAAAGACACACGATGACACGAAAAATTGCCTTATTATCCGATGTACATGGAAATAGCACAGCCTTGGAAGCAGTGCTGGCGGATGCGGAAAGCCAGCAAGTGACAGATTATTGGTTTTTGGGAGACTTGCTCCTGCCAGGAACCGGTCGTAGAAATATCTTAGATAGGATGGATCAGCTGCCCATCAGCCTCCAAGTCAGAGGGAATTGGGAAGACAGTCTCTGGCATGCCCTGCATCAAAAGCTGGATTTGGCTCGTCCTAGTCATCTCTACCTGACCCGGCTCTGCCATTTTGTCCTAGAGGAAATCAGTCCTGAAGAGATTGACCGCATGCAGGAACTTCCTCTGCAAATCTTGACAGAAGTAGAGGGATTGAAGATTGCGGTCAGTCACCATCTGCCAGATAAGAATTGGGGGCGGGAGCTGATTCATATTGGCGCGCAGAGCGATTTCGACCGCCTTTTTGAGGGCAATGACTGCGCTATCGCTGTTTATGGTCACATTCACCAGCAGTTTCTCCGCTACGGGACTAAGGGCCAGCTGATTATCAATCCCGGCTCTATTGGTCAGCCATTCTTTCTAGATTCGGCTTTGCGTCAGGACTTGCGAGCCCAGTATGCCATTTTAGAGATTGATGAGACGGGTCTGGCTGATGTCGACCTGCGGCGCGTGCCCTACGATGTGGAGCAGGAGCTGAGATTGGCTCGGGAGCTCCACTTGCCTTATTATGAGATTTATGAGGAGAGTCTTGTTAATGGTATCCACCATACCCACAATCATGATCTGCTGAGAGAAATCAGCGAGCGGGAAGGATATGCAGATGAGATTGCAGCTTTCTTAAAGTCTAGTCGTAACTCTTGAAGTTACACCATTTTTGAGCTATAATAAAAATAAAGGAAAATGATAAGGGAGAAGAAGAGATGCAGATTTCTAGCCGTTTTACCATTGCCACCCATATGCTGATTGTTCTGGCTTTGGAAGGAAAAAAACGAAAACTGACAAGTGATATTCTTGCTGGCAGTGTCGGTGTCAATCCAGTTATTATTCGTAAGACCCTATCCCAGCTCAAGAATGCAGGAATGATTACCGTTGCTCGTGGGACCGGAGGAGCAGAGATTGCTAAAGATTTGAAAGATATTAGCCTTTTAGATGTTTATTGTGCTGTTGAGTGTCTAGGAAAGAGTGGCCAGCTCTTTAGCTTTCATGACAAGCCCAATCCAGACTGTCCTATCGGCAAGAACATTCACAATGTCTTAGACGACCGCTTGGCAGCTATTCAGGCAGCCATGGAAGCTGAATTGGCTCAGACCAGCCTTGACGAAGTTGTCGCAGCAACCGAAAAAGAAATTAAAGAACAATCTGTTTCCTAGAAAGCAGGTTGTTTTTTTGGTGAATAGTATTCTAAGATGTAATTATTGACATTACATTAAAATGTGCTATACTAATAGATGTAACAAAAACAATTACAATTCAGAAATAATCCTTAGGAACAAATGGCAATGTGAAAAGCCATATCAAGGAACCTATCTCTGTTTTGGAGAAATAAAAAAAGATGGAGCAGGAGCACTGCTGAAATTTTAAATTTAAGAGAGGAGAAAAACATGACTTTTGAATATCAAAGCAATATTTATCTAGGAGAGGTGGCACTTTATGTGGCCGATTTAGCAAGACAAAAGGATTTTTATCAGCGTATTTTAGGCTTGGACCTTTTGGAAGAGCAGGACGGACAGGTGGCTTTGGGCAGGGACGGACAAGTTCTGGTGAGACTTTTAGCGACCAGTGACCGGCAGCCCGTTAAGTCGGTTTACGGTCTTTATCATCTGGCACTCTTACTTCCAAGTCGTCAAGCTTTGGCGGATATCCTGAAGCATTTATCAGAAAATAAAGTTCCTATGGTTGGAGGAGCGGATCACGGTTATAGTGAAGCCATTTATCTGGAGGACCCAGAAGGCAACGGCATTGAACTTTATCGGGACAAGCCTCAGGCTGATTGGGATATTCGGGAAGATGGCCGCATTATCGGAGTGACGGAAGCGCTCGCGGCTCAAGAAATCTATGAACTCGGTCAGGAAGTCCAGCCGTTTAGTATTGCTGAAGGCACTCGTATGGGCCATGTCCACCTGTCTGTGAAAAATAGCAGAGCAGCCAGTCATTTTTACCAAAAGCTTCTAGGCTTAGAGGATAAATTTTCTGTACCTTCTGCTAGCTGGCTGGCATCAGGTAACTACCATCATCATTTAGCCGTTAATGAATGGGGAGGTTCTCACTTGAATCATCGCCAACCGAAGCAACTGGGACTAGCCTATTTTGAAGCGCAAGTAGAAGGGAAAGAAGACCTAGTAGCTATTTATGAAAATGCTCAGGACTTGCAAGCGCCAGCCCGATGGATTAGCTCCCAAGTGCTAGAAGTCACAGACCCAGATGGAATTGCTGTGAGAATGATTGCACCCACTAAAGTAAACATAGAAAATAAAGACTAAGAATAATCTTAGTTTTTTCGCTTAAATAACAATTAGAATCAGCCCTGAGCCTGATGGATTTTCCAAAAGAAATGATAAAATGAGACTATCTACAGAAAGAGGAAATAGAACATGAAAACGGTCCTTTATAAAACAAGAAGAAATCGATTGTTAGCCGGTGTTTTAGCTGGTTTGGCAGATAAGTTTAAATTTGATCTTAGTTTGATTCGTTTTTTATACATCCTTTTTACCATTTCGTCTTTTGGATTTGGAGTTGTTATTTACATTTCTTTAGCTGTACTTCTTCCAACCAAGGAAGACATAGAGGCCGAAATGTACGGGACTGGACCAAGAAAGCGTAAGGATGCAGAACCAATTGATGACGATAAAGGACTCTTTTGGTAATGGCTTACCGGTCAAAAAGGAGAACTATGGAAATATGGGATGCTTATAATGACAAGCGAGAAAAAATTGGCCAGTACTTGGTAAGAGGAGAGAGGATACCGGCTGGCTTATATCATCTCTGTGTGAATGTCATAGTACGACATGAGGATGGGGACATTCTTTTTATGAAAAGAAGCAGCCAAAAGGAACTCTACCCCAACTACTTTGAATTTGGAGCTGGAGGAAGTGTACTAGCTGGCGAGGATAGCCTTAGCGCAGTACTTCGCGAGTTGAAAGAAGAAACAGGTTTAGTCCCCAGCCAGATAAAACTCATTGAGCAGACAATATCCTCTGAAGATCGGTGTCTATTTGATTACTATGAAGCAATTATAGTAGGTGATAAGGGGAATATAACTTATCAAGATGGTGAGACTGATGGACATGTCTGGGTAGGAATAGATGAATTGCCCGTTTTCATGAAAGAGGAGCTTCTCTTTCGACATTAAAAAATATTATTAAAAAAACTAATAGAAAAACAAGGTGACAGATAAAGTGTAGAAACCTCCCCTGTCATCTTTTCTTTTCCCAAAAAGGACGCTGAAACTCTCTATAAAAGTAATTTTTTGCTATAATAGAAAAAGAAAGATTCCAAAGGGGGAAACTTATGTCTGTTAAGGTCAAGGACCTCTTGCAAAAAGTAAGATTACAATTGATTTACGGTAGCGAAGAACTACTGGAAAAAGAAATTACGACATCCGATATTTCACGGCCTGGGCTTGAAATGACGGGATATTTTGACTACTATACACCAGAGCGCATTCAGCTGATTGGGATGAAAGAATGGTCTTATTTGATGAAGATGACGAGTCATAACCGCCATCAAGTCCTTCTGAAAATGTTTCAACCGACGACACCAGTTGTGATCATTGCTAGAAATTTGGAAATTCCAGATGAAATGATGCAGGCTGCTGAAGAAAAGCAGATTGTTATTTTACGTAGCCATACATCAACCAGCCGTTTATCAGGAGAAATATCCAGCTATCTAGATTCTCGTTTGGCTGAAAGGACAAGCATTCACGGTGTCTTAATGGATATCTATGGCATGGGAGTTCTCATTCAGGGTGACAGTGGTATCGGTAAAAGTGAGACGGGACTTGAGTTAGTCAAAAGAGGTCACCGTTTGGTTGCAGACGACCGTGTTGATATCTTTGCTAAGGATGAAATGACTCTCTGGGGTGAGCCAGCTGAAATTCTGCGTCATTTGCTGGAAATTCGAGGTGTTGGAATTATCGATGTGATGAGTCTCTATGGTGCTAGTGCAGTTAAAGATTCATCGCAGGTTCAAATTGCAGTATATTTGGAAAATTACGACGTCAATAAGACTTTTGACCGCCTAGGTAATGCTTCAGATGAATTAGAAATTGCCGGTGTTCGAATCCCAAGGGTCCGCATTCCAGTTAAAACTGGTCGTAACATCTCCGTTGTAATTGAAGCTGCGGCCATGAATTATAGAGCAAAAGAGATGGGCTTTGACGCTACAAAGATTTTTGAAGAACGCTTGACAAATCTGATCAGCCAGAATGAGGTGAAGCATGATTAATCCAATTGCCTTTCAAATCGGACCATTTGCTATTCGCTGGTATGCAATCTGTATACTTTCAGGCTTAATATTAGCTGTTTACTTGGCTAGGAAGGAAGCCCCTCGTAAAAAGATTAAACCTGATGACATTATTGATTTTATCTTGATTGCTTTTCCGCTTGCTATCGTGGGTGCACGACTGTACTATGTGGCCTTTGAATGGTCTTATTATTCAAAACAACCATTTATTGAGATTTTTATTACCTGGCATGGTGGTTTAGCTATCTATGGAGGACTGATTACTGGTGCTCTAGTTCTTTATTTCTTTTCTAGGAGTAAATTTATTAATACTTTAGATTTCTTAGATATCGCGGCTCCAGGTGTTATGATTGCTCAGAGTATTGGCCGCTGGGGAAATTTTATCAACCAGGAAGCTTACGGTGCTGCGGTCAAGAGTTTAGACTATTTGCCAGGGTTTATTAGAGATCAAATGTATATCGATGGAGCTTATCGGCAACCTACTTTCCTTTATGAATCTACTTGGAACTTGCTAGGCTTCATCCTTATTCTCTTTTTACGCAGAAAACCCAATTTTCTCAAGCAAGGAGACATTACAGCCTTCTATCTTATCTGGTACGGTTGTGGTCGGATGATTATTGAAGGGATGCGGACAGACAGTCTCTACTTTATGGGACTAAGGGTTTCTCAGTGGTTGTCTGCTCTCTTGATTATTTTTGGTGTAGCCTTGGTTGTTTATCAACGTAGAAAAAAAGATACACCGTATTATGACACATCTTTAGAAATGGAGAAGAAAAATGCTTGAAATTTCATATAGTTTAGTCGCAGTTGCTTTGATTGCTTTGATTGTTTACTCCATCTTCTTGGTTAGAAAAATTAGCAATGTAGTGGATGAGACAGAGAAGACTATTAAGGTTCTTACTACAGATGTCAATGTCACACTATATCAAACCAATGAATTACTAGCTAAAGTAAATGTTTTGACTGATGATATTAATGGTAAAATGGAGACCATAGAACCCCTCTTTACAGCTGTTGCAGATTTATCGTTGTCTATTTCAGATTTAAATGATTCAGCTCGTAATCTGAGTAAAAAAGCAGCAACTGCTGGTAAAAATTCAGTCAAAGCGGGTGCGGGTTTAACAGCTTGGCGTCTATTATCAAAATTTTTCAATAGATAATCATAAGAAAGAAGGTCCATTATGGGTAAATTTTCATCGATTGTATTAGGAGCAGCGGCTGGGGCTGCAGCAGCTATCTTCTTAAGCAGTGAAAAAGGCAAAGAAGTAAGAGCTAGAGTCAGTAATTTTATCAAAGAAGTGCAAGAGAACCCAGATGAGTTTAAAGAGCAGGTGTGTCATTCTGCAACTGACTTGAAAAATCAAACAGTAGATACTGTTACACAAGTAAGAGACAAGGTCAATAATGGTGAGATTACAAAAGAGTCTATTTTGACATCTGTAAAGGAAACTACAAAAGAGATGTTAGACTATTCACAGGATAAGTTCCAAGCTATTAAAGAAAAAATTCAGGAAGAACATCTGACTAAAGACGACTTGATCTCTTCTATCAGGGAAAAAGCACATGCTTTGACGGATGAAAAAGATCATTCTGAAGAAATTGTTATAGACCTAAAAGAAGACTAAAAGAGCTGGTTAAACCAGCTTTTTTATTTTGTAGAATAACTTGACTCCAGGTACGGAAAAGACTATGATAAAGTTGGGGAGGTGGTCTGATGAAATGCATCAAACTTTTAAGCCTTATGTTTGCGATATTGTTTTTTACTGCATGTGCTAACCAAAGAAAAGTAGCAAAACCCTTAGATTCTTCTAACTCTGTTTCTAGTAAGAAGTTTTCAAGCAATTCATCTACTTTTTACAGATCAAAAGAAACTTCTTCGGACAATGGTTCGTCTTCGAGTAGTGCTTCAGAATCGCAGGAGATGCCACAAGTTCAAAAAACAGAAGAAGGATCACTTCAGTTGAGACATAGGCTGGAAGTACCTATGCAGGTGCAAAGAGCATGGAATACTTGTGCTCCAACGACTGTCAGCATGATGTTAGCCTGTCGGGGAATCGATATGTCGCAAGAACAATTGGCTGAGGAAATGGGCACAGATGCTCATTTTGGGACCCATAATGCCAATGCTATTCAGGTACTTAATCAGCATTTATTTGGTTATCCAGAACCAACTGATGGACAGGCGGGCTATCGCTTGGAAACTGTGAGATCTAGCTCATCTAATTCAATTGATATGCGCCTCTTTAAAGAGCGACTCAAGAAGAATATTGATGCTGGCTATCCTCTATATTATACGTTTGATAATTCAAAGATGTATCCTGGACGTAGTGGGGAGCACAATGTTATCGGAATTGGATATGAATTAAACTCAGATGCTTCTGATATTATTGGAGTTTATTATATTGATCCATCTTATACTGTTCAAAATCCGGTTTATGGAGGGTTAAAGAAAGTGACCCCTCAAGAGCTTTTGACAGCTATGTTGACTTGCCAAGAGCCGAATTATGCATGGTAAGAAAAAAGACCTGCTTCAAGTCAGAAGTAGGTCTCTTGTTTGATTAAAATTTCTTTTTTGAAATAAAACGATAGGTTTGCACTGTTGCAAAGCTTAAAGTCATAGCTAATGCCAGAGCAAAGAAAGTATTCAGTTTGAAAGACAGAAACAGAAAACTAAAAATTGCTGTTAAAATACAAAACGCAGCAATATTAAAGAAGAAAAGAAACTCTTTTATTTTAGGTTCAATATCTGATTCTGGAATATATTCTTGGTATAAAGGTAATTGTTCTTCAGGAACTTCCTGATAGATATAATCCTCTTGATAATTTTTATAATCTCTAAGTGTCATTTTTCTCTCTCCTACTAGTACTATATCATTGTATCATGATTTATTGGGGTAATTATTACATTTTTGTTACAGAAAGAATAAAAATAGTTTTCAATATAAAAATAAAGTATCGAAAATTTAAGAAAAAATAGAAGTAAAAGAAAGAATTTAAAAAGAAAACTGGTTCATTTCTAAAAGTGTGTTATAATTAACTTTATGGAAAAGATAATTATTACAGCGACAGCTGAAAGTATTGAGCAAGTGAAGGAACTGCTGGAAGCAGGAGTTGATCGGATTTATGTTGGCGAGAAAAACTATGGTCTTCGTCTTCCCCACACTTTTTCTTATGACGAATTACGAGAGATTGCTAATTTAGTTCATGAGGCGGGAAAAGAAATAGTCATAGCAGTCAATGCTCTCATGCACCAGGAAATGATGGACAAGATCAAGCCATTTCTTGATTTTCTAACAGAAATCCAGACGGATTATATTACTGTTGGAGATGCGGGAGTTTTTTACGTTGTTAACCGCGATCAATATCCCTTTAAGACAATTTATGATGCTTCAACCATGGTTACCAGCAGTCGTCAGATTAATTTTTGGGGACAAAAAGCTGGCGCATCAGAAGCAGTTTTAGCTAGAGAAGTTCCCTCAGCTGAACTTTTTGCCATGCAGGATATTTTAGAGATTCCTGCAGAGGTCTTGGTCTATGGGGCTAGTGTCATTCATCACTCCAAGCGCCCTCTGCTTCAAAATTATTACAATTTCACCCATATTGATGATGAGAAGACGAGGGAGCGTGATTTGTTCTTGGCTGAGCCAGGTGACCCAAGCAGTCATTATTCCATTTTTGAAGACAATCACGGAACTCATATATTTGCAAATAACGACTTAGATTTGATGACAAAATTGACAGAGTTAGTGGATCATGGATTTACTCATTGGAAATTAGAAGGAATCTATACTCCAGGTCATAATTTTGTAGAAATCGCTAAGTTGTTCATTCAAGCTCGAGATTTAATTTTGGCTGGTAAATTCACCCATGATCAGGCCTTTCTTTTGGATGAAGCTGTTCACCGTTTTCATCCTAAAAACCGTTTCTTGGATACTGGTTTTTATGAATACGATTCAGATATGGTCAAATAATTATAGCTATCTAAGAAAGCAAGAAATTTTCTTGCTTTTTTCTGTTGCTAAGATGTAAAATCACAATTTTTTGAATTCAGGAAAGATTAGAATTGTGAAAACATTTGCCACATCTTGATTTTCCAAGTTTTTTGCTATAAAATAGAAAGGATTAAAAATTAGGGATTATCGATCTTATCTTGCAAATAGGAGAAATGATGACAAAAACATTGAAACGACCAGAGGTCTTGGCACCTGCTGGTACTTTAGAGAAGTTAAAAGTAGCTGTTCGCTATGGCGCGGACGCGGTATTTATTGGTGGTCAGGCCTACGGACTTCGTAGCCGAGCTGGAAACTTTACTTACGAACAAATGGAAGAGGGGGTTCAGTTTGCGGCAAAGTACGGCGCAAAGGTTTATGTTGCTGCTAATATGGTGATGCACGAAGGTAATGAAATCGGTGCTGGAGAATTCTTCCGTAAGCTTCGTGATATTGGGATTGCTGCAGTAATTGTTTCAGACCCAGCTCTGATTGCTATTGCAGCATCAGAAGCACCAGGATTAGAAATCCATTTGTCTACCCAAGCTAGTGCAACTAATTATGAAACCCTTGAATTTTGGAAAGAGTTAGGCTTGACGCGTGTTGTTTTAGCGCGTGAAGTTTCCATGGAAGAATTAGCAGAAATCCGTAAAAGAACGGATGTTGAGATTGAAGCCTTCGTTCACGGAGCAATGTGTATTTCCTACTCAGGACGCTGTACACTTTCTAACCACATGAGTATGCGTGATGCTAACCGTGGTGGTTGCTCGCAGTCTTGTCGTTGGAAATACGACCTTTATGATATGCCTTTTGGCCAAGAAAGAAAGAGCTTGAAGGGTGAAATCCCAGAAGAATTTTCTATGTCTGCGGTAGATATGTCCATGATTGATCACATACCTGATATGATTGAAAATGGTGTGGACAGTCTGAAAATCGAAGGTCGAATGAAGTCTATACACTATGTATCCACAGTATCGAACTGTTACAAGGCAGCTGTCGATGCCTATTTGGAAAGTCCTGAGAAATTTGAAGCGATTAAACAGGACTTGATTGATGAAATGTGGAAAGTTGCTCAACGCGAATTGGCAACGGGATTTTACTACGGTACTCCAACAGAGAACGAACAGCTCTTTGGGGCACGCCGAAAAATTCCGGAATACAAGTTTGTGGCTGAAGTTGTAGACTATGATGCTGAAAAACAGATCGCGACTATTCGTCAGAGGAATGTTATTCATGAAGGAGATCAGGTTGAATTCTACGGTCCTGGCTTCCGTCATTTTGAGACAGTCATTACAGATTTGCATGATGCGCAGGGCAATAAAATTGATCGAGCGCCAAATCCTATGGAACTCTTAACAATTTCTATGCCGACACCTGTTTGCCCAGGTGATATGGTGCGTAGCAGAAAAGAAGGCCTTATCAATCTATATAAGGAAGATGGTACTAGCGTGACTGTCCGCGCCTAGATATAAAATAAATCCCAGTTTGTAAAAACTGGGATTTATTTTTTCTTTGGATTAGCTTTCTGTGCTACTCGAACGGTCTGAGGAACCAGACGAACACGTTGAATATCTGGAATCCGAATAATAGTTGACATGCTCTTATTAAAATTTTTAACAATCAACTGCTGGCGTTCTTTGTCATACTTAACAATATCGCCAGTAAAGCTTTTATTTTGAAAAATAACATGAATTCCGGATTTTTTCTTTAAGGCTAGCTCAATCGCGGATAAGATAGCAGTGTTATTCTCGCCGATCTGTTCGTTTTTTTTATCGTTTATAAACTCATTAGCTTTCTCAGTCAGCATTCTTAGAAATTTTTTCATAGCTAAAATCTCCATAACTTGATACAATATCATTATATAACATTTTCTCGTAAAATTCTAAATTTTTACGAATGAATTAAATGAGAGATGGAAAACTGTTAAACAGCAGAGGCTGTTTTAGCTCATCTACTTTTGAATTCACCAAGGAGGTACTATGTCAGAATTTACATTTGAGATTGAAGAAAAACTTCTAGTCTTATCAGAAAACGATAAAGGCTGGACCAAAGAGCTTAACCGAGTTAGCTTCAATGGAGCGCCAGCTAAATATGATATTCGAACTTGGAGTCCGGATCACAGTAAAATGGGCAAGGGAATCACTCTTTCTAATGAAGAATTTCAGGTTCTTCTTGATGCATTTAAAAACTGATAGAAAAGTCTATCAGTTTTTTTGTTTATCAGCAAAGTAAGGATGAAATCCGAGACTTTTTAATACTGGCAAGCTGATAATAGCTATCAGGAGCATTTTTAAAAGATCCGGTAGAATGAATGGGGTAACGCCTACAGCGATAGCTTTTGAAAAATTAAGATTCCCTAAGATGTTCAAACCTATAATTCCACCGATAAATAGGATGGTATCTCCCAAGATATTTGCCAGTAAAATGGTCAAGAATGAACTGTTTTTATGAGTTAGGATAGAAGTGATGAAGGCAAAGAGAGGAGCAGACAAAAGGTAACCAGCAGTTGGATTTAGGAATGATTGAAATCCGCCGTGACCGCCTGCAAAAACTGGGAGACCGATAGCACCAAGTAGTAAATAAAGTAGCGTAGCTGAAACCGCTTCTCTGGGTTTAAAAATAGTTGCAATCAAACCGATGGCAAAGGTTTGGAGAGTAATAGGAACAGCTCCAATAGCAAAGCTAAATTGTGATAAAACCGCTAAAATAGCAGCCCCAATGGCTGGGAGCACAAGTAAGAAAACTTTATTTCGATTCATAATAGTAAACCTCTTTTATAATTTATGGTAACTATTTTAAGATCTCTAGTGCTAAAAGTCAAGTGTTTTTTATCGACTTAGACTATTTCGTATTATTTTTTCTTTTTACTCCTGAAATACAAGAAAATAAATGCTATTAAACCAAAGATGTTAAAGAAGATAATACCAAATGTTGTAAGAATTTTATTTGTTTTACTCATCAAACTCTCCTCATATATACGTGTTTCTCTAGCATAGCAAATTAATATCCAAAAGAAAAGTAGGAATTGGAAGAACTGATATAGTTATAAACTATATAATAATCAATAAAATAAGATTAGCTCAAAACCCTTTAAAAACTTGAGATAAGGTTGTCGTGTTGATATAATGAACCATAACCAAATTTCCATTTGATTTTTATAACATTTCTTTACACTAGAAAAGGAGAGTTGAGATGACAGTTAATCATGGACCATTTCGAGTTGATCACGTTGGCTCTTTCCTTCGCCCTAAGGAATTGGTAGAAGCTCGTGAAGCCTTTGCGGGGGGGACTATTAGCAAAGAAGAGTTAACTGCAGTGGAAGACCAAGCTATTCGAGCTTTAGTTTCTAAAGAAATTAAAGCTGGATTGAAGAATGTAACAGACGGAGAATTTCGTCGGGCTTATTGGCATTTGGACTTTTTCTGGGGCTTTCAAGGAATTGAGCATGTTCAAGCTGCAGAAGGCTATCATTTTCATGGGGAAACAACCAAGGCAGATTCGGCCCTCATCGCTGGTAAGATTACCGGTTTTCACCATCCCTTTGTGGAACATTTTAAGTTTCTAAGAGATTTAGTGGCTGATCAAGATGGAGTTGAAGCAAAGTATACCATTCCAGCCCCTGCCCAATTTTATTTTGAATTAATCCGGGATGCCGAGCATGTGGAGAAGCTCAATCAAGTTTATCCTGACTTCAATCAATTGAGAGAAGATATAAAAAAAGCATATTTACAAGTTGTTGAAGATTTATATGACGCTGGCCTCAGAACGCTACAAGTGGATGATTGTACTTGAGGTGTCTTGGTAGATGATAATTTCTTGACAGCCTGGGGTGCTCTTCAAGGTAAGACCAAAGACCAAGTTCGTGCTGAATTAGCGGAGCTCTTCTTAAGTTTCAATAATGATCTTTATCAAAATGTCCCTGCTGGTTTGACTGTTAATACCCATGTCTGCCGTGGTAACTACCATTCTACCTGGGCTTCTTCAGGTGGATACGGTCCAATTGCTGAAGAATTATTTGAAAAAGAAAAGGTGAATGCTTATTTCCTTGAATTTGATACTGAGCGAGCCGGTGGTTTCGAACCCTTGGCTAAAGTAACACCAGGGAAAAAAGTAGTCTTGGGCCTCTTGACGTCAAAAAGTGGTGACTTAGAGAAAAAAGAAGAAGTTATTGCTCGGATTAAGGAAGCTAGTCAGTATGTACCGCTAGAAAATCTTTACCTTTCAACCCAGTGTGGCTTTGCTTCTACGGAAGAAGGAAACATCCTAACAGAAGAGAGTCAATGGGAAAAAATTACTTTGATTTCAGATATTGTAAAAGAAGTCTGGGGAGAATAGAATCGGAGGAAAAAAATATGGCAGATTTGCTTGAAATATACCAAGAATTAAAAAATAAAAAATGGGTTAATCTTTCTCATCAAATTAAGGAAGATAGTCCGCACTTTCCGGCTTTACCAGCCTTAGAGAAGAAAGATATTTTTACTCTAAAAGATGGTTTCCATGTGCAGCAGTTTTCGGTAGTTGGTCAGTATGGTACTCATATTGATGCTCCTATTCATTTTGTAGAAGGTGGCCGTTGGTTGGAAGAAATAGACTTAAAAGATCTCCTTCTTCCTTTGTTTGTCATTGATAAATCAAAAGAAGTAGAGGAGAATCCAGACTTCATTTTGACCAAACAAGATATTTTGGACTTTGAAGCTGAGCATGGGAAGATTCCTGAAGGAAGTTTCGTAGCTTTTCGGTCAGACTGGTCCAAGCGTTGGCCTAGTCAAGACGCTATGAGAAATTTAGATGATCAAGGAATCCAGCATACACCTGGCTGGGGACGAGATGCTTTGGAATTTCTGATTCATGAGCGAGGTGTAGCTGCAGTAGGTCATGAAACTTTTGATACTGATGCAGGTCTTCCTACAGCTGAGCATGGCTTGGTTAATGAATATTATCTCTTGGCTGAGGACATTTACCAAGTAGAGGTATTGTCTAACTTGGACCAATTACCTGCTAAGGGAGCTCTAATTTCTATCAGTTTCCCTAACTGGCATCAAGCTAGTGGTTCGCCAGTACGAGCTTTAGCCATTTTACCATAAGAAAAATGAGTCTGAAGTTTTACTTCAGACTCTCTTTTTTACAAAACTTTAGAAATTTTTGAGATTTTCTTGATGAAATCTTGATAAAGAGGCTGTAAAATAAAGATTGTAGGATTAACAAGTTAATACGAGTCAAATCTTTCTTTTAGAAACTAAAAATGATGCATGGGAAGGTAAAAATTTTTGAAGAATCCTTATAGAATCTTACAAAAATGTAAGAATCAAAAGAAAAATGAAAGATTAGATTATGGAATACTTATAAGCTTTATAATAAAATAAGGACATAAGCCAAAAAAGGCTTGTAAAACAAACCTTTTCTCTTCTTATCTCATAGTAACGAACTCTTCTGATCCCGTTGGGTGAATGGCCACTGTAGCATCAAAATCAGCCTTGGTTGCGCCCATTTTGATTGCAACGGCGAAGCCTTGAATCATCTCGTCTACCCCATATCCGATACCATGCAGACCAACGACCTTTTCATTCTCACCAGCCGTGATGAGCTTGAACTTGGCCTGTTGGCGATGCTGAGTTACTGCCGAATACATGGAAGCAAAGCTAGATGTATAGAGGTGAATATTATCAGCTCCATAAGTTTTTTTGGCCTCTTCCTCGGTTAGCCCAACAGTTCCAATAGCAGGGTGGGAGAAGACGACGGTAGGAATAGTTGAATAGTCCATCTTTGCGTCTGTTTTGCCGTTGAAAAGTCGCTCGGCTAATGTACGACCAGCCTTGATGGCAACAGGGGTTAGTTCTTTCTCGCCTGTTACGTCACCTAGGGCATAGATACCTGAAACTACAGTGTTTTGGTATTCATCTACAGCGATGAAACCTCGTTCGTTGAGAGTGACACCAGCAGCTTCTAGATTGAGGCCTTGAACATTAGGTTTTCGGCCGATGGCCCAGATGACATGCTGAGCTATGTGGCTACTACCATCTTCAAAATGAAGTTGCAGTTGATTGTCATCTAGTTTCTCAAGTTTTGTAGGTACTTTGTGAGTATGTAGGGCAAGACCTGTCTTATCCATTTCTTCAAGTAAACCATCTACGATATAAGAATCAAAGTTCCGTAAGGGACGATCACGTCGGACAAAAAGGTCTGTTTTGACTCCAAGAGTATGGAGGACTCCTGCCAATTCAACTGCGATATAGCCAGCTCCAACGATGGCTACAGATTCGGGTAATTCTTCCCAAGCGAAGACATCATCAGATGTTTCACCTAATTCAGAGCCTGGAATAGAAGGGATAGCAGCATGAGCACCCGTTGCAATGACAATGTGTTTAGCTCGGATTAGCTCACCATTAACCTCGACAGTGTTAGCATCAACAAAGCGACCGCGTCCTTCAATCAATTCAACTCCATTGCGTTTAAAACTTCCGTCGTAAGAAGATCGAGCACGATCAATATAGGCTTCGCGGTTTTTACGCAAAGTGGCAAAGTCAAAGCTTTGTTTTTCTGAAGTAAAACCATAGTCAGGACCGTAGTATTGGATGGCCTCAGCAATTTGAGCACCATACCACATGATCTTTTTAGGAACACAGCCAACATTGACACAGGTGCCACCTAACTTCTTTTCCTCAATGACAGCGACCTTAGCACCATGTTCGCCAGCTCTATTCATGGTAGCGATACCTCCGCTACCACCTCCGATAGCAATCATATCAAATTCTTTCATAATGTTTATTCTCCTTCTTTCAATATGAGGTAATTGTACCCTTTTTAAGAAATGAATGCAAAAATCTGCTACGAGAAAAACTGACATTTGAGAAAGATATAATGTCATTTGAAAATTGCTAAGTTCAAAACAATAGTTCCAGGTTATAATGTATGTTATAATGAAAAAAATTAATTAGATTTCATTTTTAAAGGAGATTCCAATGAAAAAATTGAAAAAGTGGCAGTTGACTGCTCTGATTGCTGTTCCTCTTGTCATTGTAGTAGTTGTTCTTGCTATGCTGTTTTTGAATCAGAAAAGTGGCAGCCAAGAAGCTTTAGATTCGAAACCTCTGGTTCAAAAGGCAAAAGAAGGATCAGTAGCATCTTCTGTACTTTTGTCAGGACAAGTATCTGCTAATAATGAGCAGTATATTTATTATGATTCGACAAAGGGAGATCTAGAAGGCGTCCTCGTTAATGTGGGTGATCAAGTTACAGTCGGACAAGCTTTGGTCCAATATCGAAACACTGAGGCGCAATCTAACTATGATTCTGCTGTTCGAGCTCTCAATAAAATTGACCGTCAAATTTATGAACTGCAAAATAATGGGACAGCTCCTACCCCAAGCCCAACAGCAGAAGGAGAAGAATCTGGCGAAAGCACTGCACCAGCGGTTAATACACAACAATCCTTGGATTCTCAATTAAAAGATTTGCAAGACAACCGAGCTGATGCTGCAGATAAAGTCAATAGTTCCAAACTTTTACTTGATGCTACAACTGTATTAAGTACTGTTGAAGGAACAGTAGTTGAAGTTAATCGTGATGTTTCAAAATCAACAACAGGATCTAATCAAACATTGGTCCATATTGTTAATAATGGTAATCTCCAAGTCAAGGGTGAATTGTCAGAGTACAATTTAGCTAATCTGTCAGTGGGCCAAGAAGTCAGCATTACTTCAAAAGTTTATCCAGATAAGACTTGGACTGGTAAAATCAGCTATATCTCTAACTATCCAAAAGATGCTCAGCAAGCAAGCTCAAGTGCGTCAGCTGCTGGAGGATCAGGTGGAGGATCAGGCGCTAAATATCCCTTTACCATTGATTTCACTAGCGAAATAGGTGATTTAAAGCAAGGATTCTCTGTAAATATCGAAGTGAAGAATAACAGCAAGGCCATTCTTATTCCGGTAAGCAGTGTTGTTACTGATGAAGATGGAAAAAATTACATTTGGAAACTAGATGATAAGGGTATAGCTAAAAAAGTTGAAGTCACACTTGGAAATGCTGATGCTGAAAATCAAGAAGTAACATTTGGCTTATCAAAAGATGATAAAGTGATTATAAATCCAACTGCTGATTTAAAAGATGGGCAGGAGGTAAAATCTTATGAAGAAATTAATTGATTTAAGTGGCATCAATAAGAGCTATCGCAACGGAGATCAAGAACTGCAGGTTTTAAAAAACATCAATCTTCAAGTTGAAGAAGGCGAGTTTTTAGCCATTATGGGACCATCTGGATCTGGTAAATCAACCTTGATGAATATTATTGGTATGTTGGATCGTCCTTCTAGTGGAACCTATCATTTAGATGGGAAAGAAGTGGCTCGTTTGGGTGAAAAGAAATCAGCTAAAGTCCGTAATCAGGAAATTGGCTTTGTCTTTCAGCAGTTTTTCCTCTTGTCCAAGTTAAATGCTCTTCAAAATGTTGAATTACCTTTGATTTATGCAGGAGTTTCTCAGTCTAAACGTAAGGCTTTAGCAGAACAATACTTGGAAAAAGTTGAGTTAGAAACGCGGATGCATCACTTACCATCAGAATTATCAGGGGGGCAAAAGCAGCGTGTTGCGATCGCTCGTGCCCTAGTAAATCGTCCCTCTATTATTTTGGCGGATGAGCCAACAGGGGCCCTGGATACAAAAACAGGTGAGCAGATTATGGAATTGCTGACTGAATTAAATAAAGAAGGCAAAACCATCATTATGGTTACCCATGAACCAGAAATTGCAGCCTATGCTAAACGACAAATTGTCATTCGAGATGGCGTAATTTACTCTGATTCAGCACAGAAAGGAGAAGCATAGATGCAAAACTGGAGATTTGCTATTGGCTCTATTATGGGTCACAAAATGCGCTCCTTTCTAACAATGATTGGAATTATCATCGGGGTCGCTTCGGTTGTAGTTATCATGGCTTTAGGAAATGGGATGCAACAGGGAGTTACCAAAAGTTTCACGAAGGATCAACAATATGTCGCTCTGAATTATTCACCAACAAAGAGTAATTATGTTATGGGGATGAATCTTATGGAAGGCCCTGCAGGAAATGAGGGAGGTGGCCAGGAAGTTGATAACGAAGAAAATGAAGCTCCACCAGTTATTCAAGATGCTTGGGCTAAAGAGCTATTGAAAATTGACGGAGTGAAAGGTTACTATACAACCAATGGTGGACCATCTGCAACATTCTCTTATCAAAATAAGAAAGCAGATGGAGTATTTATCACTGGTGTTAGCCAATCTTTCTTTCAAATTAGAAAATATGAGATCTTGGCAGGTCGTACCCTCCTTCCTGTGGATTACCAGCGCTTTTCTAATGTGATGATGATTGATGAAACAGTTGCAACCTCACTTTTTGGAAGTAGCGCAGAAGCCTTAAACAAAATCGTATCAGTAGGAGATAGCAACTATCGGGTTATTGGAGTCTTTAAAGATCCCAATGCTGGTCAAAGTATGAGTATGAGTTCAGGAAGTGCTCTAATGGCTAATACCCAAGTAGCATCTGAGTTTCATTCAGAAGAAATCTCAACTGTTTACGTCTATGTTCCAGAAGTCAGCCGTGTCAACGAAGTTGGGATAGAAGCAGCTAAAAAATTGACCCAGCTTTCAGGAGCACGCCAGGGTGAATATCAAATCTTGAATATGGAGAGTATGCTGGAACAGTACAAGCAGATTACAGGTACCATGACAGGAGTTATTGGCGCGATAGCAGGAATCTCACTCTTTGTCGGTGGTATCGGGGTTATGAATATCATGCTGGTGTCAGTTACCGAGCGGACTCGTGAAATCGGTCTGAGGAAAGCTTTAGGAGCTACAAGAGGAAACATCTTAACCCAATTCTTGATTGAATCCATGGTTCTTACCCTAATTGGAGGAATGTTGGGCTTAGGACTGGCTTATGGTATTAACGCGTTAATTGCTGCAGTCGTACCAGAAGATGTCTTTGGTGGACCTCCAATCGTATCTACTACCGCTGCAGTAGGAAGCCTTGTCTTCTCAGCAATGGTAGGTGTTGTTTTTGGAATTCTACCTGCGAATAAAGCTTCTAAATTGGATCCAATTGAAGCACTGAGGTATGAATAATGAAATAAGAAAAAGAGTTTAGGAACCTAAACTCTTTTTTTGGTTATAAAAAACACCGCTGGAGTACAGCAGTGTTTGAATGTGAAAATTATTTCATTGTCGGGAAGAGCAAGACGTCGCGAATAGTAGTCACGTCAGTCAGCAACATAACTAGACGGTCGATCCCAATACCCAGACCTCCAGTTGGTGGCATACCATATTCTAGAGCTTCGACATAGTCATAGTCAATGCCAGTTGCTTCATCATCACCAAGCTCTTTGGCTTTAGCTTGCGCTTCAAAACGAGAGAGTTGATCGATTGGATCGTTCAATTCGGTGAAGGCGTTGGCATATTCTTTGGTCATGATGAAGAGTTCGAAACGGTCAGTGAAGCGTGGATCTTCTGGATTTTTCTTGGCCAGAGGAGATACTGCAACAGGATGACCATAGACAAAGGTTGGTTGAGTTAAGGTTTCTTCAACAAATTCTTCAAAGAAAGCGTTAATAACATGGCCGACCTCTGTGAAGTGCTTTTCGAGAGGAACATTCTTTTCTTTGGCCAAGGCAGCGGCTTCTTCAAAGCTCATATCTCGCCAGAAATCTACGCCAGTAATTTCCTTGATGGCATCTACCATATGAACGCGTTTAAATGGTTCATTGATCTTGATTTCAGTTCCCTGATAGTTTATAGGTCCATCTCCACATACAGAGATAGCTGCATGTTGAATAATGCCTTCTGTCAAGTCCATAATATCTTGGAAGTCTGCATAAGCTTGGTAAACTTCAATAGATGTAAACTCTGGATTATGAGTAGCGTCCATTCCTTCGTTACGGAAGATACGTCCGATTTCATAGACCCGTTCCATACCACCTACGATGAGGCGCTTAAGGTGCAATTCAGTTGCAATTCGAAGCACCATATCAATATTTTGGGCATTGTGATGAGTAATGAAAGGACGGGCAGCAGCACCGCCTGCTTCATTGTGGAGAACAGGAGTTTCAACTTCAAGGAAGCCTTGACCATCTAAGTAACGGCGGATTTCAGAAATGATTTTTGAGCGAGTAACAAATCGATTGAAGCTCTCACGGTTAGAAATCAAATCCAAATAGCGTTTGCGGTAGATAGTCTCCACATCTGTCAGTCCATGGAATTTTTCAGGAAGAGGACGAAGTGCTTTAGAGAGGTGGGTAATATGGGTAGCTTTAATAGATAATTCTCCCATATCAGTACGCATCACTTCACCTTCAACTCCAAGGAAGTCTCCTAAGTCAGCTTTTTTAAAGATTTCATAGTTTTCTTCACCGACTTCATCTTTGCGGACGTAAATTTGAATTTGGCCCTCGCGGTCTTGGATGTGAGCAAATCCAACTTTTCCTTTACCACGTTTAGTCATGAGACGTCCAGCAATAGTAGCTGTATCAGCTAAGTCGTGCAACTCTTCTTTACTTTTATCTGCGTATTTTTCTTTTAATTGTCCAGAGTTTGCAGTGCGCTCAAAACGTTTTCCGAAAGGATCAATTCCTTGCTCAGCCAGCGCAGCCATTTTTTCACGGCGAATAATTTGCTGGTCATTTAATTCTTCAAAATGTTCAGTAGTCATGTTTTCCTCCAAAAGTATTCCAATTTATTTTATCACAAAATTTATGGAAATTCACCTATATTTAGCTTTTAAGAAAGAAAAAACTGCGAATTTAAAGATTCACAGTATCAAGATTTTCAAGATGGTCAGTATTGTTCCAGTCTAGTAGAGAAAACTTCTCAAAATCAGTTGTTTCGAGGATGGTGACACTTCCATTACTGAGGCCACCATTTTTTCGTATGCTGCCAACATCGTAGCCAAGAAGAGTCCGAATTGAAGCCGTAAGATTAGCTCCATGTCCAACAAATAAGAGATTCTCCGCCTCTAAATCTTTTAGAGACTTGATAAAATGGATAACCCGATGGGTCGTTTGGTAAACTGATTCAGCATCAAATAAACTATGGTCAAACTGAGCAAGATTATGACGAAAGGCATGCATTTGGTGGGGATATACGGCAGCAACAGTTGCCCATTTTGCCCCCTCTAATTTACCTAATTTCCATTCTCTTAATTCCTCTTTAAGAATAATTTCTTGCGGAAACTGGTTTTCTGAATTTATAATTTCAGCTGTTTTTACAGCTCTGCTTAAATCACTAGAGAATATCTTATCAAAACGAGTTTTAGCAAGGTGATTCCCTAGAACATGTAATTCTTCAATAGCAGTAGGTAAGAGAGGTGAATCGCCTCCAGCACCCTGAAAGCGACCTTCCAAATTCCACTCAGTCTTTCCATGACGGATAAAGTATAGTTTCATAGTTTTCTCTTTCAAATAAAATGCCTGATTTAGTCTTCTTTTATATCTGCAAAATCTGCTTTGACAAAATCCGCCAAGTCCTGGGCCTTGATTAGAACGCTACGTCCAACTTCTCCAGCGGATACGATAATGGCTTCTCGTTCTAGAGCAACCTGGTCGATGAAGATAGGGTAGGAGTGCTTTTGGCGGATACCAACTGGATTGTTGGCACCGTGAACATAACCAGTTGTTTTTTCGAGTTCCTTTTGAGGAATCATAGCAACCTTTTTATTTCCAGAAATCTTGGCTAATTTTTTCTCAGATAAATGCTCAGTAATGGGGAGAATACCAATTACAGGCCCGGTTTTATCCCCTGTCAGTGCAAGGGTTTTATAGATCTGAGACCGGTCATCTATGTCGCCAGTTTCATTTTCGAGGGCATTAATTTGCAATCCTTGGTGGGGAATATCCGCCTTAGTTAAGATTTGTTCGACTAGTGTTTTTTTTAATTTTGTTTTTTTTGCCATTATTTATACTTCTCTTCTAACTGACTCATCCAAATTCCCAGCCAAATACCTAAGCCAAAGAAGAAGGCTGTTATGACAAAGGTGATAATAGAAGTTCCTGCATAAGTAATGCTTTCACTATTACCAGCATTTGGAATGACAATAAGCAAGGTGCTAGAAAGCACAACACCTATAATGAAATGATAGACTCGCGAGTGAAAATTTTTGAGTGCATAGTCCATTGTTTTTGAAAAAGCTATGAGAGCTAAGGCTCCTCCGATTGCAATTGGTAAAAATGTTCCAAAAAGATCTAAGGACTTAAAACCAGTCAACATTGGAGTGTATAAGCCTAATATCAAAAGTAGATTAGAGGGACTAAGACCAGGAACTAATATTCCTAAGGCAATTAAGGCTCCTGCAAGTATAAAGGTCAAGAAGTTTGCTGGAAGTGTTCCTACCAAGCTATTGAGGAAATATAGGAGTAAACCTGACAGGATAAATGTCAGCCAAAAAATAGCTATATCTATTCGATCACGGTCTGACTCGCGAACAGACTCCTTGATTAAACTAGGAATCGTCCCAATAATAGCTCCAGCAAATCCCCAAAGAACAATAATCTTATAGTGGGCTAGTAAATATTCAACCGGAAGAGAAAAGAGGGCAATTCCAAGAATCATACCTATACCAACCGGAAAGAAAAAGAGGACATTCTCTTTGAAGTTATCTTTGATATGAGCTAGAAAGGATATCATACGCTCATAAATTCCCAAGATGGCAGCTAAGACTCCGCCAGAAACACCAGGCAAGATAAAACCTAGTGCGATAATCACTCCTTTAATCATTCTTGTAATCCAAGAAAACATCAAAATCTCCTTAACATGTTCAATGTAGTTTATTATAACATATTTTACTTTTAGTTAGTGAAAATTTAAGTAAAGTCCTAAAATGGGCAGAACTTGCTTAAAGTGAAAAGAAAAAATCAAGTAAAATACTTGATTTTAAATCATTGTTTGCCAAATAATTTGGCATGTGTTTCCTCTCGGTTCTTTAAAGTTGAAATCTGGTTTAAGTCTAATGGATGAGAGAAACCATTTAAAGTTCCTTGGGAAGTATATTGGTGCAAGTCATAATCAATGTCAGTCTTGGGAGCGGCATTGTAATAACCATTATCAGTTCCATAAGTTGGAATCCAAAGAGCTGTAAATTTCTCAGTATTTATGCTGTGTTCTTCCATGAAGTAAGTGCCTACATAAATCCCGATATTCTTTACGCCTAAAGACTCTAATTTAGCACGGAAGGCTTCGACTCCTCCGTTCATATCAGACATAGTTTTTTCTTCAACATCTAGCCAGTAATAGGTCGGCTTGTATTTTGATGCAGCCTTGTAAAAACTTTCTGCCTCTTTTTCCATTTCCTTAGTTGAAGAAGCAGATACATAAGCATAGACTGCTACAGGGATGTTACGTTTTTGAAATTCCTTGATATGGGTTTTATATGCTTTATCCAGCCCGTTAGCATAGGTAGCAGCATTCTCCTTTTTGGTATAGGAACCGCTTTGGATACGCACAATGACTCCTGAAACATTTTTTGCCAATTGATCATAATCAATCTCGCTCGGAAGTTGCCAACCAGACAAATCGATGATTGGTTTAGAAAGATCTATTTTTTCCGAAGAGCTTGAAGAAGATGATTGGACAGTTTTTGTTTGTTCTCGTTGACCTTTCGCATTCGATAATTGCCTGCTAACCAATATTGTTAGAATAAAGCAGACAAAGAAAACGAGTACAACGATTGGTTTTATCTTCTTTCTCATACTTTTTTTATTTTAACCTAAAATAAATAAAAAAGCAAAAAAAATCATTTATAATAGAACTTTTTGAACACCTAGCGCTTAAGTTTTTCCTTGTTTGAGATTTATTCATTTTAAAAGTTTTTGAATGTCATTTTCAATATCTTGAGGAGATGTTTGAGGAGAGTAGCGATTTATCACATGTCCTTCTTTATCTAAAAGAAATTTGGTGAAGTTCCACTTAATATCTTTAGAAAGAAATCCACCTTTTTCTTTTTTAAGCCAAGTATATAGTGGGGCAGCTTCTTTCCCATTTACGTTAATCTTTTGAAAACGGGGAAAGGTGGTCTGATAGTTTAGTCTACAGAAATTATTGATTTCTTCTGCGTTTCCTGGAGCTTGGTTTTTAAACTGATTGCAGGGAAAATCTAATATTTCAAATCCTTCACCATGATAGCGAAGATATAATTCCTGCAGTCCTTTATACTGTGGAGTAAATCCGCAGCCAGTTGCTGTATTTACAATGAGTAAGACTTTCCCATTAAAACTGTCCAGTGAAAGCTGACTGCCATCTTGTTTTTCGACAGAAAATTGGTAAACATTCATAGTTTTAGACCTCCAATCAGTTGTTTTCTTACATTTTATCATAAGATTTTGCTACATTGCGAAAAGGATATGGCTTTTTTTTCGTTTTGAAAAATGATATAATGTACAATGAAATTTTAGAAAATTTAGGTGAAGTATGAAGATTGACAAACGACACCTATTAAACTACTCTATCTTGATTCCCTATTTGATTTTATCAGTTTTAGGCTTGATTATTGTCTATTCAACAACCAGTGCGACCTTGGTTCAGTCAGGTGCTAATTCTTTTAAATCAGTTATGAATCAAGGCATATTTTGGATTGTGAGTTTAATAGCAATTGTCTTTATCTACAAGGTAAAGATCGATATTTTTAAGAAACAAGAGGTTTTGTTTGGCTTCATTTTAGTGGAAGTGATCCTGTTACTCTTATCGCGTTTTGTAACTCGTGCTGTAAACGGAGCTCATGGTTGGCTTTTTATTGGCGGTTTTAGTATTCAGCCAGCTGAGTATCTGAAAATTCTGCTTGTCTGGTTCTTAGCTCTGAGGTTTTCAAGAAAGCAGGAAGAGATTGAAATATATGATTATCAAGCATTAACTTTTAACCGTTGGTTGCCCAGAACTTTAAGCGATTGGCGGACTATCACAGGAATTTTGATAGGTATTGTTGTTATCATGCCGGACTTGGGGAATGCAACTATTTTAGCTCTGACAGTCCTGATAATGGTTTCTGTAAGTGGTATTGGACATCGATGGTTCTCGGCTATTCTGGGAATACTAGTAGGAACTTCAACCTTGATCTTATCCAGTATTTGGCTGATTGGTGTGGAAAAGGTCTCCAAAGTTCCCTTATTTGGATATGTTGCTAAGAGATTTAGTGCTTTCTTTAATCCCTTTACTGATGTGTCTGGAGCAGGACATCAGCTTGCGAATTCATACTATGCGATTGTTAATGGAGGCTGGTTCGGGTTAGGATTGGGAAACTCCATTGAAAAGCGAGGATACCTGCCGGAGGCTCAGACAGACTTTGTATTTTCAATTGTTATTGAGGAATTGGGCTTTATTGGTGCTAGCTTAATTTTGGCCCTACTGTTTTTCCTAATCTTGAGAATCATTTTGGTAGGTATTCGAGCTAGAGACCCTTTTAATTCAATGGTAGCTTTGGGAATTGGAGGCATGATGCTGACCCAAACCTTTATAAACATTGGAGGGATCTCTGGATTGATTCCTTCAACAGGGGTGACTTTTCCATTCCTATCTCAAGGTGGGAACAGTCTCTTAGTTCTGTCAGTTGGAATTGCCTTTGTACTCAATATTGATGCCAACGAAAAACGAAACAATATCAATCGTGTTTTAGAAGAAACTTTGTGAGACCAGCTGGTTGTTAGCTAGTCTTTGTCCTTAAATAGAAAGGTTCAGACCATGTCATTTAATAAGTTAGAAAGCTTTAGTAATAAAGAGGTTATTCGAGAAGAAGTTTCCATTTTGACGGACTTACTTACTGATGTTACGCGTAAAATTCTTAGTCCTGAGACATTCGAAAAGATTGCAATGATGGAGGACTTAGCTGTTCACTCCAAATACCAGGAACTAAAGGAAATCGTAGAAGAACTAACAACAGAAGAAATGGTCTATATTTCTCGTTATTTTTCTATTCTTCCACTCTTGATTAATATTTCTGAAGACGTTGATCTAGCCTATGAAATCAACCATCAGAACAATATTGACCAAGATTATCTTGGAAAGCTATCAACAACTATTGACTTGATTTCAACGCGGGAGAATGCAAAAGAAATTCTAGAAAATTTAAATGTTGTTCCGGTACTGACTGCTCACCCAACTCAAGTGCAAAGAAAGACAATGCTGGATCTGACAAATCATATTCACACCCTTTTGCGTCAGCATCGAGATGTTAAGGCTGGTCTGGTTAATGAGAAGAAGTGGCTAGGCAACCTTCGTCGTTACATCGAGCTCATGATGCAGACAGATATGATTCGGGATAAGAAGCTAAAAGTAACCAATGAAATTACCAATGTTATGGAATACTACAATAGCTCTTTTCTACAAGCCATTACCAATTTTATGGTCGAATACAGACGCTTGGCAGAAGAGCGGGGTATCAAGTTGGATAATCCTAAACCTATTACCATGGGAATGTGGATCGGTGGCGACCGGGATGGGAATCCTTTTGTAACGGCAGAAACCTTGAAACTATCAGCCACTCTCCAGAGTGAAGTCATTCTCAACTATTACATTGACAAGGTTTATACACTTTATCGTACTTTCTCTCTATCAACAAATCTCTCAGAAACTAGTCAGGCAGTAGCAGAAATGGCTGCTTTGTCAACTGATAAGTCTGTTTATCGTGAAAATGAACCTTACCGACGTGCTTTTCATTATATACAGTCTAAGCTGATTCAGACCTTGCTGTACCTAAAAGAAGGTAATTTTTCAAATGAAGGTCAGCGCTTTACTGATCGAGCTGAGAAAACATTGTCTACCAAAACAACTCCTTCTGTGAGTAATAAGGGGCGGGAAATTATTCCAAACTATATCCAGTCACGTATCAGTGAAACCTTAACTGAGTTGAAGAAAGAGGAAACACCTTCTTACAAAACTGCAAAAGAATTCAAGGAAGACTTACAAGTCATTTATGATTCTCTTATCGAACATCATGGTGAGGCTTTGGTGACAGGAGACCTGACTGAACTTTTACAAGCAGTAGATGTTTTTGGCTTCTTCTTAGCCAGCATTGATATGCGACAAGATTCCAGTGTTCATGAGGCTTGTGTGGCTGAACTCTTGGCTTCGGCAAACATTGTAAAAGATTACAGTAGCTTATCTGAAGAAGAGAAATGTCAGGTACTACTTAAGCAGCTGCTAGAAGATCCTCGTATCCTATCAGCTACCCATGAGCCTAAGTCTGAACTTCTGCAAAAAGAATTAGAAATTTTCAAGACTGCTCGACAGCTGAAAGATGCACTTGGTGAAGAAGTCATCAAGCAGAATATTATCTCTCACTCGACCAGTGTATCAGACTTACTGGAGTTGGCTATCATGCTGAAAGAAGTAGGACTGATTGATGAAAATGGGACTCGAGTACAGATTGTTCCTCTTTTTGAGACCATTGAAGATTTGGATAATTCATGCGAAACAATGGAGAAGTATCTATCTTTGCCTATTGCTCAGAAGTGGATTGCCTCTAAGAATAATTACCAAGAAATCATGCTGGGCTATTCAGACAGTAATAAAGATGGTGGTTACCTATCTTCTTGCTGGACTCTCTATAAGGCTCAGCAACAGCTGACTGCTATTGGTGATAAATTTGGTGTTAAAATTACCTTCTTCCATGGTCGTGGAGGTACAGTCGGACGTGGTGGCGGTCCAACCTATGAAGCTATTACTTCACAACCCTTAAGAAGTATCAATGACCGTATCCGTCTTACTGAACAGGGCGAAGTGATTGGAAACAAATATGGTAATAAAGATGCCGCCTACTATAACTTGGAGATGCTTGTTTCTGCAGCAATCAATCGAATGGTAACACATAAGAAAAGTGATACCCATACTTCCAATAAATATGAGAGGATTATGGATCAGGTTGTCGAGCGAAGCTATCAGATTTATCGTGATTTAGTTTTTGGCGACGAGCGCTTTTATGATTATTTCTTTGAATCTAGCCCAATCAAAGCAATTTCTAGCTTTAATATTGGCTCTCGTCCTGCTGCTCGTAAAACGATTACTGAAATCGGTGGTCTTCGAGCGATCCCATGGGTCTTCTCTTGGTCTCAAAGTCGAGTGATGTTCCCTGGTTGGTATGGTGTTGGCTCAAGTTTCAAAGAATTTATTGATCAAGATCCGGAAAATAATCTTGCTTTTCTACAACTTATGTACAAGAGATGGCCATTCTTCAAGTCTCTATTATCAAATGTTGACATGGTCCTGTCTAAGTCCAATATGAACATCGCTTTTGAATATGCTCAGTTATGCGAAGATCAAAATGTTCGAGATATTTTCAACATTATCTTAGACGAGTGGCAACTAACCAAGAATGTTATTCTTGAGATTGAAGGACACGATGAGCTCTTGGCTGAAAATACTTATTTAAGAGACAGCTTGGACTATCGTATGCCTTACTTTAATGTTTTGAACTATATTCAACTAGAGCTGATTAAACGTCAGCGTAATGGCCAACTTACACCTGATCAAGAAAAGCTGATTCATATCACTATCAATGGTATTGCAACAGGTCTACGAAATTCGGGCTAATACAAAGAAAAAATCGGAATTATTTCCGATTTTTTTATAATCGATTAAATCATTTTTGTAGTTTTGTTAAACCATTTAACGAAGTAAGAAGAGAAGCAGCTGATGAGTTTAAGATTATATGCTAGTAGTCAACTTGTCATATACAAGTTGAGCTTTCTGTTAGAAAAGGTTTATTCACAAAAAATGTGTAAAAGGCTTGCATTTTCACTAGAATTTGATAAAATAGTAAGGAAAGTTAGACTGTATTGCCTACTGTCTATCTATAAAATATATTTTATTGGAGGCTTTTACTCAAATGGCAAAAGAAAAATACGATCGTAGTAAACCACACGTTAACATTGGTACTATCGGACACGTTGACCACGGTAAAACTACTTTGACAGCAGCTATCACAACTGTATTGGCACGTCGCTTGCCTTCATCAGTTAACCAACCTAAAGACTATGCGTCTATCGATGCTGCTCCAGAAGAACGCGAACGCGGTATCACAATCAACACTGCACACGTTGAGTACGAAACTGAAAAACGTCACTACGCTCACATCGACGCTCCAGGACACGCGGACTACGTTAAAAACATGATCACTGGTGCCGCTCAAATGGACGGAGCTATCCTTGTAGTAGCTTCAACTGATGGTCCTATGCCACAAACTCGTGAGCACATCCTTCTTTCTCGCCAAGTTGGTGTTAAACACTTGATCGTGTTCATGAACAAAGTTGACTTGGTTGACGATGAAGAATTGCTTGAGTTGGTTGAAATGGAAATCCGTGACCTCTTGTCAGAATACGACTTCCCAGGTGACGATCTTCCAGTTATCCAAGGTTCAGCTCTTAAAGCTCTTGAAGGTGACTCTAAATATGAAGATATCATCATGGAATTGATGAACACTGTTGATGAATACATTCCAGAACCAGAACGCGACACTGACAAACCATTGCTTCTTCCAGTCGAAGACGTATTCTCAATCACTGGACGTGGTACAGTTGCTTCAGGACGTATCGACCGTGGTATCGTTAAAGTCAACGACGAAATCGAAATCGTTGGTATCAAAGAAGAAATCCAAAAAGCAGTTGTTACTGGTGTTGAAATGTTCCGTAAACAGCTTGACGAAGGTCTTGCAGGGGACAACGTAGGTGTGCTTCTCCGTGGTATCCAACGTGATGAAATCGAACGTGGACAAGTTATTGCTAAACCAGGTTCAATCAACCCACACACTAAATTCAAAGGTGAAGTTTATATCCTTACTAAAGAAGAAGGTGGACGTCACACTCCATTCTTCAACAACTACCGTCCACAGTTCTACTTCCGTACAACTGACGTTACAGGTTCAATCGAACTTCCAGCAGGTACTGAAATGGTAATGCCTGGTGATAACGTAACTATCGAAGTTGAATTGATCCACCCAATCGCCGTTGAACAAGGTACTACTTTCTCTATCCGTGAAGGTGGACGTACTGTTGGTTCAGGTATGGTTACAGAAATCGAAGCTTAATTCAATTAAGTTACCAGATTAACAATTTAAGTCAGACACTAAACCCGCTTATGCGGGTTTTTTTATATTTTTTTGAAAGAAGGATTTGTTTACTAATATTCCTAACACCAATGTATTTAGCTTCATAATGGACATATAGCAAGGTCTTTTATAAAATAGAGAGCAGTATTTTAGCCGTTTCAATTTGATAAAAACTTAGCAAGCGCCTTTATTTATTGAGTCAACTGTGATACAATGGAACATGAAAATAAAATGAAAAAAGAGGTATGTGAAATGTCACGTAAACCATTTATCGCTGGTAACTGGAAAATGAACAAAAATCCAGAAGAAGCAAAAGCATTCGTTGAAGCCGTTGCATCAAAACTTCCTTCATCAGACCTTGTTGAAGCAGGTATCGCAGCTCCTGCAGTTGATTTGACAGCTGTTCTTGCTGCTGCTAAAGGTTCAAACCTTAAAGTTGCTGCTCAAAACTGCTACTTTGAAAATTCAGGTGCTTTCACTGGTGAAACTAGCCCACAAGTTTTGAAAGAAATCGGTACAGACTACGTTGTTATCGGTCACTCAGAACGTCGTGACTACTTCCATGAAACTGACGAAGATATTAACAAAAAAGCAAAAGCAATCTTTGCAAACGGTATGCTTCCAATCATTTGTTGCGGTGAGTCACTTGAAACTTACGAAGCTGGTAAAGCTGCTGAATTTGTAGGTGCTCAAGTATCTGCTGCATTGGCTGGATTGACAGCTGAACAAGTTGCTTCAACCGTTATCGCTTATGAGCCAATCTGGGCTATCGGTACTGGTAAATCAGCTTCACAAGACGATGCACAAAAAATGTGTAAAGTTGTTCGTGACGTTGTAGCTGCAGACTTCGGTCAAGAAGTTGCGGACAAAGTTCGTGTTCAATACGGTGGTTCAGTTAAACCTGAGAACGTAGCTTCATACATGGCTTGCCCTGACGTTGACGGTGCCCTTGTTGGTGGAGCTTCACTTGAAGCTGAAAGCTTCTTGGCATTGCTTGACTTTGTTAAATAATGATTAGATATAAGCTTGTTGCTGTAAGGCAACAAGCTTTTTTCTGTTAGAACTTGCTTCAAGAACAAGGCGAGAGGGGATAAGTAAAGGTCATTTCCCATTATTTAGTATTTTTGGTATAATAGGTCTATGATTCAAATAGTTTTTACGCTTAGCAGTCATTTACTATTTATTTTTTTGTCTCATCAGTTATTATCTAGTCTTGTTAACTGGGAGAGGCTCTTGAAAGTAAATGCTGATAATGCTTTAAAAATTCGCTTACTCATTCTATTCTTGAGTATTGCGCTTGGTTATCTGGTTAGTCTTTTTTTCCTAAGTATTTATCAAGTGAGTTTTGATATTTTGAATGGAAACGTAAAATAAGAGAGAAGCTAGAAACAATGAATGAGTAAGGGAGTATATATGGATAAAATTATTATTCAAGGTGGAAATAATCGCTTAGTTGGAACAGTACAAATCGAGGGTGCAAAGAATGCAGTCTTACCTCTTTTGGCTGCAACCGTCTTGGCAAGTAAAGGAAAAACGATTTTAACAAATGTACCTGTCCTTTCAGACGTCTTTACCATGAACAATGTTGTTCGCGGTTTAAATACTACTGTAGACTTCAATCAGGATGAGCATGAGATTGTGGTCGATGCTAGTCAAGATATCACAGAAGAAGCCCCCTATAAGTATGTCAGCAAGATGAGGGCATCTATTGTCGTCCTAGGGCCTATCTTGGCGCGTAATGGACATGCTAAGGTATCAATGCCTGGTGGCTGTACGATTGGAAGTCGTCCAATTGATTTGCATCTGAAAGGTCTTGAAGCAATGGGGGCTGAGATTACTCAGACAGCCGGTTATATTGAAGCAAAAGCAGATAAGTTGCACGGGGCACATATTTATATGGATTTCCCGAGTGTAGGCGCGACTCAGAATATTATGATGGCTGCGACACTGGCTGAAGGGACAACTGTTATTGAAAATGCTGCTAGGGAACCAGAGATTGTTGATCTAGCTGTCTTGCTCAATAAAATGGGGGCTAAGATCCGTGGTGCAGGGACTGAGACCTTAACCATTCTTGGAGTCAAAGAATTAATAGGAACCAAACATAGTGTCGTTCAGGATCGAATTGAAGCGGGAACATTTATGGTTGCTGCTGCTATGACAGGTGGTGATGTTCTGATTCAGGATGCGATTTGGGAACACAATCGTCCTTTGCTAGCTAAGCTACAGGAAATGGGTGTATCAGTAACTGAAGAAGAAGAGGGAATCCGGATTCAATCAGATCTATCTCGCTTAAAAGCCGTTAGTGTTAAAACCCTGCCTCACCCAGGTTTTCCAACGGATATGCAGGCTCAGTTTACTGCCTTGATGACGGTAGTTCGTGGCGAATCAACTATGATTGAGACAGTCTTTGAAAATCGCTTCCAACATTTAGAAGAGATGCGTCGTATGGGCTTGCACTCTGAAATTATGCGGGATACAGCAAGAATTGTTGGAGGGCAGAAGCTTCAAGGAGCAGAGGTCATGTCTACTGACTTAAGGGCTAGTGCGGCCTTAATTTTGACTGGCCTTATCGCTAGTGGGGAAACCAAGGTTAGCAAATTAGAGCATTTAGATCGTGGTTACTATCTTTTCCATGAGAAATTGGCTGCTCTAGGAGCCAACATCAAGCGTGTGAAGGAAGATGACGATGAATGATGAGTTGAAATATGTAGCGAAACAAGTTGGGATTGTTCTCTTAGTGATTTTATTGGGACTCCTTGTCTTTGCTATTGGTTTAGTTATTGGTTATGGTGTGATTGGTGGTGGCGATAATCCTTGGTCCATCTTATCACCTGATAAATGGCAGAGCATTATTAATAAATTCACAGGTAAATAAGGAGTATAGGGCAGTTTGTCCGCTCCTATTTTTATGAGGAAAAAATGAAGAAAAAACAAGAAGAGAAACTCTTTCAGAGCATAGTAGGACTGATTCTGGCACTTGTTCTGATAGCTGGTGCTAATTATTTCTCAAACCATCAGAATCAGGATAACATAAAGTCTAATCCACAGGTTCAAAGAACAGGAAGAAGGGATATCTCAACTCCCGAGCAAGCACTATCTCAGAGTGTGCTGACTGATTCTGTTCGTAAGCAATTAAAAGGCAGCATAGAATGGAATCAGGCAGGTGCTTTTATTATTAATGGCAACAAGACAGACCTGAATGCTGATATTGCCAGTCAGCCTTATGCACAAAATCAAACGAAGTCAGTCCAGGGACAGTTAGTACCAATAATTGGGAACGCACTGCTTTCTAAACAGACTAGACAATACAAAAATCGAGAAGAAACCGGAAACGGGACGACAAGTTGGGTTCCTGCCGGCTGGCATCAGCTGAGAAATCTTACTGGAGATTTTAATCATGCTGTTGATCGAGGGCATTTATTAGCTTATTCTTTAGTCGGAGGCTTAAAGAACTTCGACGCTTCTACAAGCAACCCGGAGAATATCGCTGTTCAAACAGCCTGGGCAAATCAAGCAAACAGCCCTTCGTCTACTGGACAAAATTTTTATGAAAGCTTGATTCGGAAGGCTTTGGATAAAAAGAAGCGAGTTCGTTATCGAGTAACCTTGATTTATGCTAATCCTGATGACTTAATAGCAGCGGGCTCTCATTTAGAAGCAAAGTCTAGCGATGGAAGTCTTGAGTTTAATGTCTTCGTTCCAAATATTCAAACCGGGATTCGTATTAACTATAGAACTGGAGAAGTAACTGTAGAGTAGTTATACTTTAAGACAGAAAAAGCACCAATTTTACCCTACCCTAGTTTTTAGATTATTTCTATCTAAGTCTTAGGGGGAAGTAAATCTGGTGCTTTTTATCATCTTTCTAAAATCAGAAGAGATGAGGGAGGTAGAAGCAGTCTACTTCAATAAAAATTAAAGTGTTTCTCTATATAGTGCCATGATTAGATTAAAGTTTTCAAGAAAGATAGTTAACTAGTTGTTTCTATATTCCAGTTTTGAACTAACCATTTTATAAAGGAATCATATCTTGATTGAAGAGCATCATGATGTCCAGAAGAATCAAAGACAGAGTAAGTGTCAGTTATCTGATTTTGAATGACACTGTGGACCAGTTCGGCATAGAATGGTGCTTTAGCCAAGCGATTAGAATGATGAGCACCTTCTGTCTTTCCATTCTGTAAATAGACTAGACAGTCCTTGTTTTTCAAGTCCTGTGTCTGGCAATAGTCGGTAAAACCTGGGTACCAAAAGGAACCGCAGATAGAAAAGACACAGGGGATCTTGCAGTTGCTATAGAGGCTGTATACAGCAACTAGTCCACCGAGAGAGTAGCCACCATAGGCAATTCTCTTGTCGTCCAGTAGGTAGTGCTGTCTGATTTCTGTTAAAATACCGCTGAAGAGCTTTTGATGGTAACTATCTGCTTTGCCACCAAAATCAGGATTGCCAGGCTTTAGAGCATTGGCTTTCCAGGGTGTAAAATCGTCCAGCCTATTGTTCGGTATCAGTCCAATCAAGATTACCGATGGAGAAAGCTTGCTTAGGTAGTTTATCTGGCCATCATTTAGCAAGATTGCTGGATAAGGTCGTGATCCGTCATAATCTTGGGGCAGAGTAATATTGACAGTGATACCCTCCCAGACAAAGGCCTTATTTATTGATAAAGTCATTGATTTTCTCGAGTGAGTCGATTACAGCAGGACCATAATCCATAAACTCATCATAGGAGATGGTCATAATTTTCTGATTTTTGACCGCTGGGACATCTTCCAGAACTGGATTGGCTTTCATTAGATCAACTGCTTGCTCATCCATGGACTTGTTGCGGTCGCTGGTTACGTAGATGATGAGTTCTGGATCCATAGAAACCAGGTTTTCCAAGGTTAAGCCAGAGGTTCCAGTCGCTACATTGGTATAGCCGAGCTGGTTTAGCAGACTTTCTTGCAGAGCAGATTTATAAGCACCGAAAGTCTCATCGTTATATGCACACATGATGAGCGCTTTTTTCTTTTCTCCTTGGCTAGCCTTATTCGCCTTCTTGACAGTGTCAATTCTTGCCTGTAGCTGGTTGGCATACTGATTGGCCTTATCTTGAACGTTAAAGATGGTTCCTATATTCTTGACATCTTCAACGATATTGCCTAGATCTTGCTTGGTATTGGACAGGGAAGCCTTTTGTGTATAGACAGGGATTTTATTTTCATTCCAGGCACTAACTGTCCCCAGAGATTTTTCGGAAAACATCATGTTTCGTCCAAGAAGAGCGTCTGGCTCATAGGATAGCACAGTTTCTTGTGATACAGTTTTCTTGTCGCCGACCTGCGGAATGGTGGCAATATCAGCCTTGTATTTATCTGTGACGTCGTTGTCTGGATTGAGCATACCAGCAATCTTGTCTTTCAAGCCTAGTTCAATCAAGATTTCGGTCGTCGAAAGATTGTTGGTGATGACCTTTTCCGGTGCCTTTTCAAAGACCTGATCAATCTCCTTGCCTTCGGCATCGTAGGTTTTGATTGTCACTGGATATTTTGTCTCTGCTGTGCTCTTTTTCGCGTTTTGTGTTTTTGAGGAAGATTGCGAAGTTGAGCTTTCTTTCGTACTTTCCTTAGATGAGGAATTGCAGGCTACCATTGTCAGTGCAGCTGTTGAGACGAGTAAGATACTGAGAGTTTTTTTCATATACATTTCCTTTCATGTGTTGTGAATATAGCTAGATTAGGCTAAGGTTTTCAAAAAGTGGCTATCCAAAAGTTTCCATTAATTATAAGAAAGTCACATTGGAAACAATTTTTTCTTCAACTATTCATCTCTGAAAATAGTTTCTTAGAGATACTGAATCATTGCTTGTTGATCGCTGGTCCAAGCGACCTTGCTTTGAACACCATAAATGACTTGCAGTGATTCTTGACAAATTACTTCTTCAGGGATGCCTTGGTATTGGATTTCACCTCCTTTCATAAGATACAGATAATCTGAGTAGCGACAGGCTAATTGAATATCGTGTAGAACAGCCAATACGTTGATATCTAAGTCTTTAACAATACTTAGAATATCCAGCTGGTATTTGATATCCAGATGATTGGTAGGCTCGTCTAGGAGTAGCAAGCTTGGTTGCTGGGCTAGAGCTCTAGCCAACAAGACTCTTTGCTTTTCTCCTCCAGATAGGGAGGAGTAGGAGCGTTTGGCTTTGTCAGCCATGTCTACTTTAAGTAAAGATTGGTGAACCAAGTCATAATCTTCTTCTTGTTCCCTCTGTAAAAAAGATAGGTGGGGGATTCGCCCCAGTAACACGATTTCCTCAACAGTGGTGTCAAATTGCAACTGGTTAAATTGACTGAGAACTGCCATGCCTTTAGCGGTAGATTTTAAACTCAAATTTTTTAATGGACTTCCGTTTAAAAAAATCCTACCACTGTCTGGTTTAATTTGACGATATATAGTCTTCAATAGGGTTGTTTTACCGCAGCCGTTGGGTCCAAGAATAGTGTGGAATTTTCTCCCTTCGACTTTTAGAGAAATGCCATTTAAAATTTTTTTCTGGCCAATTGAATAGTGAATATCTTCGCAAATTAGATCCATCTCAACTAAGCATCTCCTTTCGACTTTTAGCAACCATATAGATAAAAAAGGGAGCTCCTACTAAAGCGGTAAAAATACCAATCGGAAGTTCAGAGTTTTTTATTAAAATCCTGGAAAAAACATCGGCCCAAAGAATAAAGAGGGCTCCAAGAAGGCTGGCTATGGGTAAGATTTCTTTATAATTGCTTCCTATTAGGGCTCTGGCTAAATGAGGAGTGATCAATCCTACAAAACCAATAATTCCACAAGACGCTACTAGCATAGCAGTGATAATCGCGACAATAGTGATATAAAGATACCAATAAAAGCGTAAGGGCACACCCAATGTTAAAGCAATTTCTTCCCCCATCGTCATGGCGTTAAAAATTCGATATTGAGACCAAAAGAACAAAAGGGAAAGACTGACAATGAAAGCAGGAAAAGTTAGATTCGACCAAGATGCCCCTGCCAGAGAACCCATAGTCCAAAATTTGATAGTCAAGGCGCTATCAGCATTGGCGCCAAGAGAAATGATAAAATTAGCAAAGGCAATAAAGAGGGCGTTAACTACTGTACCGGAAAGAATCAGACTGGATGTTGTCGACTTTCCTTGTATAGTCGCAATTAGTAAAACAGCAGCAGTTGCTAGAAGTGCTCCCGTAAAAGCAGCAACTCCAGTGAAGGCTTTAAGGCCTAAAATGATACTGAGTGTAGCTCCAAAAGTAGCTCCTGAAGAAATCCCCAGAATGTAAGGTTCGGCAATGGGATTGTTGACTGTGGACTGCATCACACACCCGCAGATAGAAAGTCCAGATCCTGCAATAATGGCAAGGAGTACTCTTGGGACTCGCATATTCCATATGATTGCGATACTTGATTTGGAAAGGTTACCAATATCTGAGAACCAGCCTAGCTTACTGAACACAATCCGGTAAGTATCTAACAAATTGATTTTAACAGCTCCTAAAGAAACTGATAAAAACAACGAAAAAAGTAAAAATATAATGAGAAATAGTAAGAGAGTAAGATAGAGAAGATAGCCTCTACTTTTGACTTTCTTGACGGACATAGATGGCTCCTTAAAACGAAAGTAAATTAGAATATTCTGACAATTTAATGAAATTATAACATTTTAAAAAAAGAAGGGCAAGGGAAGACATGATTTGATACGTTAATCATTTATTCATTTAAAAAATTTCATCAAATGGTTGTCGACTGTTTTTCAGGATTCTTATTTTTTAGAAAAAAAGCCCAAACAATAGAGTTCAGGCTTGTAATTGCTGTTTCAAAGTGAGGACAATGAGGATCCAGAAAGTGCCAAAAAAATTTCATCCAATAACGAATAGAAACAAAGAAAAAGTAATCTTTCATTTGCAAGTAAAGTCCAGAGACAGAAGTCTATAGTTTATGTCTTCGTTCCGAGTATTCAAATTGGAATTCGTCTCAACTATAGAACTTGGCGGAGTAACAGTAGACTAAGTAGATGTCAAACTAGTAAAAAAGCACCGCAATGGGCGCCTTTTGTTATTCTAATCAAAGTAGAGCAAGTCCTTGCTAGTTTCAGTGAAGAGTTCAAATCCGTTTTTAGTGACATAACCACAATCTTCGATGCGGACACCGACCTTGCCAGGAATGTAAATACCAGGTTCAACAGAGAAGCACATACCTTCTTCAATAACCATGTCATTACCTTCCATGATAGATGGAAATTCATGAACATCCATACCGATACCATGGCCAAGACGGTGGTTGAAATACTCACCATAACCAGCTTTTTCGATAACTTGTCGAGCAGCCCGGTCTACTTCATGGGCTGTTACACCTGGTTTGATAAAGTCAAGTGCAGCTTGCTGGGCTTCTAGAGTTAGATGGTAGATATCTTTTTTGAACTGGTCAGGTTGGCCAACCGCAACGGTCCGTGTCATATCACTAGCATAGCCATTAACCATACATCCTAGGTCAAAGAGTAGGAGAGCATTGTTTTCAATTTTGTTTGCTCCTGGAATACCATGAGGATTGGCTGCATTATTTCCAGTTAGGACCATAGTTTCAAAACTCATTTCATAGCCTTCTTGCTTGATGGCGAAATCAATCTGAGCAATGATGTCTGTTTCAGTTTTATTTAAAGAAATATTGTCAAAACCAATGTTAACGGCTTTGTCAGCATATTGGCCTGCTACAAACATTTTTTGGATTTCATCGGCAGACTTAATCAGGCGCATCCGTTGAATAAATGGTGTAAGGTTTGTAAATTCAGCCTGTTCAAAGACAGTCTTCAAACCGTGATATTTAGTTAAAATTAGGTTATCAAATTCAACAGCCACAGCTTTAACCCCTTCGACCGGTAGGGAAGCCTTAATTTTGTTCCAAGGGTTTTCAGAATCTACATAACCTACTACAGGAAAAGAAACGGTACTAGAAGCACGCTCTACTTCTAAAGCGGGAACAAAGAGTAGAGGTTCTTGATCTGTGAAGACAAAGAGAAACATTTGACGTTCATGAGGGTCACTATAAAATCCGGTTAAGTAATGAATTGTGACTGGATCTGAAATGATTGCAGCGTCTTTTTTCTCATTTTCAAGAAAACTACGAATTTGATTCAATTTTGTCATAATGAAACCTTCTTTCTATGCCTCTATTTTGGCAAAAAATGGCTAAAAAAGCAAGAGTTTTCAAATAAACTCATCAAAATGCTTGAAAGTGTTTCCAAGAAGTGATAAAATGTTCTTGGTAGGAATATGAAAACGTTATTTTCAAATTTAGGAAAGGAAACAATATGAACACAGACGATACAGTAACCATTTATGATGTCGCCCGTGAAGCAGGGGTTTCTATGGCGACAGTTAGTCGTGTAGTTAATGGAAACAAGAATGTAAAAGAAAACACACGAAAAAAAGTTTTGGAAGTAATTGATCGCCTTGATTATCGTCCAAATGCAGTGGCTCGCGGTTTGGCTAGCAAGAAGACTACAACAGTTGGAGTCGTGATTCCAAGCATTACAAATAGTTATTTCTCAACACTAGCAAAAGGAATTGATGATATTGCTGAGATGTATAAATACAATATCGTCCTAGCAAACAGCGATGAGGATGATGATAAGGAAGTTTCAGTTGTAAACACTCTCTTTTCGAAACAAGTAGATGGTATTATCTTTATGGGTTACCACCTTACTGAAAAGATTCGTTCAGAATTTTCACGCTCACGCACGCCGGTTGTCTTAGCTGGAACTATTGATGTGGAGCACCAATTGCCAAGTGTTAATATAGATTATAAACAGGCTACAATTGATGCTATCACATTCCTTGCTAAGCGCAATAAAAAAATTGCTTTTGTATGCGGACCTTTAGTTGATGATATCAATGGGAAAGTACGCTTATCCGGTTATAAAACGGCTCTTAAGAGTAAAAAGCTGTCATACAGCGAAGGTCTTGTTTTTGAGTCTAAGTATAGCTATGATGATGGCTATAATTTAGCTGAAAGAGTAATTGCTTCTAAAGCAACGGCTGCTTTTGTTACAGGTGATGAGCTGGCAGCTGGTCTTTTAAACGGACTAGCTGATCGCGGAGTAAAAATTCCAGAGGATTTTGAAATTATCACTAGCGATGATTCACAAATATCTCGCTATACACGTCCAAATTTGTCAACTATCAGCCAGCCTTTATATGATTTAGGTGCTATTAGTATGCGTATGCTGACTAAGATTATGCACAAAGAAGAGTTGGAAGAACGTGAAGTTGTTCTGTCTCATGGTATTTACGAACGGGACTCAACTAGAAAATAAAAGTTAAAGTCACCATTTGGTGGCTTTTTTTGTATGCAGTTTGAGGCTACTTATTGGCAAGAAAAGCAATAGGATTGAGAGATCCATACCTGCTTTTGCCATTTAAAGTTTAATTTTTTTCTGCTTTCAGGTATAATAGTATTTATGAAAGTTTTATTGTATTTAGAAGGAAAATCAGTGCTAGAAAAATCTGGTATTGGTCGAGCTTTGCAACACCAAATGCATGCCTTGGACCTAGCTGGTATTCCGTATACGACAGATATTTTAGGTGATTATGATGTGGTCCATATTAATACTTACGGGCCAAGAAGCTTGCTTCTCTTGCACGCTGCTAAGAGACATGGGAAGAAGGTTATTATGCATGGCCATTCTACCAAGGAGGATTTTCAGAATTCTTTTATTGGGTCAAATTTATTTGCACCGTTATTTGGTAAGTATCTGGCTCATATGTATCAAAAGGCTGACTTTGTTATTACACCGTCAGAGTATTCTAAAAAGCTTATTGCAGGCTACGGGGTAACGACACCGATTATTGCTGTTTCAAACGGTATAGATCTTGGAAAATACCAAGCAGATCCTAAAAAAGAAAAGGTTTTTAGAGAACATTTTCAGGTTAAGGAAGGCCAAAAGGTTGTTGTCTGTGCAGGCCTCTATTTTAAGCGAAAAGGAATAGAAGACTTTGTTGAAGTGGCTAGAAGGATGCCTGATGTTCGTTTTATTTGGCTAGGTTCGATCAATAAGTGGTTGATCCCTGCTTCAATTCGTAGATTAGTAGAAAAAGATCATCCTTCTAATGTGGAGTTTCCTGGCTATTTTAAGGGAGCAGTTTTTCAAGGAGCTATGTCAGGAAGTGATGCCTTCTTTTTCCCATCCTACGAAGAGACAGAAGGTATTGTGGTCTTGGAAGCCCTAGCTAGCAAGCAACATGTTGTCCTTCGAGATATTCCTGTGTATGAGGGATGGATTAGCGAAGAATCTGCTGAGCTTTGTCATAATGTTGATGAATTTGTTGAGTCACTTCGAAAGGTTCTAGACGGTCAAGTTGATAAACGTGAAGCTGGTTATCGAGTGGCTCAAAGTCGTTCAATTGATGATGTAGCCTATCAGCTAGTAGAAGCCTATCGAAAAGTATTGGAGATGTAATATGCGCGTTGGTCTTTTTACAGATACCTATTTTCCTCAGGTCTCGGGTGTAGCGACGAGTATTCGTACTTTGAAGACGGAACTTGAAAAGCAAGGACATACTGTTTTTATCTTTACGACAACTGATAAAGACGTGAATCGTTATGAGGATTGGCAGATTATTCGGATACCGAGTGTTCCCTTTTTTGCCTTTAAAGATCGTCGGGTTGCATACCGCGGTTTTTCTAAGGCTTTAGAGATTGCTCGCCAGTATCAGCTTGATATCATTCACACACAGACTGAATTTTCATTGGGATTGTTAGGAGTCTGGATTGCTAAGGAATTAAAGATTCCTGTCCTGCATACCTATCATACTCAATATGAAGATTACGTCCGCTATATTGCAAATGGAATGCTGATTCGGCCTAGTATGGTTAAGTATATCGTCCGTGGTTTTTTGAATGATATGGATGGTGTGATTTGTCCTAGTGAGATCGTCTATGATTTGTTAACACGCTACAAGGTTACAACTGAAAAGAGGGTCATTCCTACAGGGATTGATTTGGCTAAGTTTGAACGACCTGAAATCACCAAAGATCATATTGAAGATTTACGAAAGAAACTGGCAATCGATGACTCAGAAACTATGTTGCTCAGTTTGTCTCGAGTTTCTTATGAGAAAAATATTCAAGCAGTTATTGCAGCTTTACCAGATGTCTTAAAAGAAAATGCTACTGTAAAATTGGTAGTGGCAGGAGACGGCCCTTATTTGTCGGACTTGAAGGAACAGGCTGAGAGTTTAGGTATTACTGATTCTATTATTTTCACAGGCATGATACCTCCAAATGAAACTGCCCTTTACTATAAGGCGGCTGATTTCTTTATCTCTGCCTCAACTAGTGAGACGCAGGGACTAACATATTTGGAAAGTATTGCCAGTGGTACACCGATTATTGCCCACGGCAATCCTTATCTAGATAATGTTGTGACGGATAAAATGTTTGGGACACTTTATTATGAGGATAACGACCTATCTGGTGCTATTTTAGAAGCAGTTATGACAACGCCTAAAATGGACGAAGAGAGATTGGCAGATAAACTCTATGAAATTTCAGCAGAAAATTTTGGGCGCCGTGTCTATGAATTCTATCTGGATTTAGGGATTTCTAAAGATTTTCAAAATGAAATTAGGCCGGATGAAACAAGAACAAAGCGCTTTGCAAAATCAATGATAAAACTGCCAGGTAAAATTATCCTTCTTCCGGTAAATGGTTCAACTCGGATGATTAAAGCTTCAAGAAAACAAATCAGAAAAATTCGCAAATACCTAGAATAAGTTTATTCTTTGAAAGGTGAAAAGGAGATGAGGGGATGAGAGACTGAAAAAATGAATTTCTTTTCTTACTTCCCCTTGTTTTTTTCTATTTAATATTTGATATTTTGCTAATATATTTGCCACTTGATTCAATGGTAAGTAAAAACCTTGTGGTTGGAAACATTCTTATCTTTTCACCTCTTGTCACTCTATTAGTATCCTTGCTATATGCAGTAATTTATGGATTTTCATTGCATTTTTCTATTTTAGTTGGCCTTCTGTTTTTGCTGACAATTTTTATCTTTGGAGAATGGATTCCTCTCTATCACTTGGTTTATTTTCTTTCTTCACTGGCTGGTAATGGATTAGGCCATTTGTTTTATCATTTGAGAAAGAAAAAAAGCGAAGCTAGAAAAATGTAAAAGTTCTTGCAAATTTTTTCAATCGTGCTATAATGTTTCCTAGAGACATATCACCTGCAGGAAATCTTTTAGAGAGCGCGTGGAGCTGGAAATCGCGTAGAGGATGCAGTTGGGACTACTCTACTGGATTTTATGAAAACATAAAACGGTGGCTACGTTAGAGCCAATCAGAGGTGTCCCTCTTTTTTGAGGAACATAAATGAAGGTGGAACCACGTTGCGACGTCCTTTCGAGGATGTCGCTTTTTGTATGGAGAATAGTTACGACAAAGTTAAAATGAAATTTAGCTAAGAGCTGAATGAGGTAATAGATTTGAAGAAATATTTATCTTGGATGATGACTTGTACCTTCCTTATAGTCTATGTATGGCTAATGAAAACTCTCAGCCTATGGGGTTTAGAGTATATTGTCGTCTTTTCATTTTTTCTACTCATTCCTCTCTTGCCCTTCCTTGCCCCCTTTCTTGGTATCTTAATGTTTTTCAACAACAAGAAACTCATTATAACGGGATATCTTTTAAGTTTGACAGCTGCTATCTATTTGGTCAATGCGATAAAAAGCTATCCGATAAGGATATACATGGAAGGTGAGATGACTGATGAGCAATACTTGTCTTTAATCCTTTCTTTGGTATGCTATCTATTTATTTCTACAGCTTTCTTTTTCTTTAGAATGAGAAAGTTAAACTATCATTTGCTTAGATAATCAATTGATATCATTCATTGTAAATAGCTAGTTTCCCCATTCCTTCAAACCTCAGTTATAAAAATACGATAATTTTTTAAAGGAGAAAACCATGATTAAGATTACTTTCCCAGATGGCGCTGTTCGTGAATTCGAATCTGGCGTTACAACTTTTGAAATTGCACAAAGCATTAGCAATTCCCTAGCGAAAAAAGCCTTGGCAGGTAAATTCAACGGCAAACTCATCGACACGACTCGTGCTATCACCGAAGATGGTTCCATCGAAATCGTGACACCTGATCACGAAGATGCCCTTCCAATCTTGCGCCATTCAGCTGCTCACTTGTTTGCTCAAGCAGCTCGTCGTCTTTTCCCAGATATTCACTTGGGGGTTGGTCCAGCTATCGAAGATGGTTTCTACTACGATACGGACAACACAGCTGGTCAAATCTCTAACGAAGACCTTCCTCGTATCGAAGAAGAAATGAAGAAGATCGTCAAGGAAAACTTCCCATCTATTCGCGAGGAAGTTACCAAAGACGAGGCACGTGAAATCTTTAAGAACGACCCTTACAAGTTGGAATTGATCGAAGAACACTCTGAAGACGAAGGTGGTTTGACTATCTACCGTCAGGGTGAATACGTGGACCTCTGCCGTGGACCTCACGTCCCATCAACTGGTCGCATCCAAATCTTCCACCTTCTCCATGTAGCAGGTGCTTACTGGCGTGGAAATAGCGACAACGCTATGATGCAACGGATCTATGGTACAGCTTGGTTTGACAAGAAAGACTTGAAGAACTACCTTCAAATGCGTGAAGAAGCCAAAGAACGTGACCACCGTAAACTTGGTAAAGAACTTGACCTCTTCATGATTTCACAAGAGGTTGGACAAGGTCTGCCATTCTGGTTGCCAAACGGTGCGACTATCCGTCGTGAATTGGAACGCTACATTGTCGACAAGGAAATCGCTGCAGGCTACCAACATGTTTACACTCCACCACTTGCATCAGTAGAGCTTTATAAAACTTCTGGTCACTGGGATCACTACCGTGAAGATATGTTCCCAACTATGGACATGGGAGACGGTGAAGAGTTTGTCCTTCGTCCAATGAACTGCCCACACCACATCCAAGTCTTCAAACACCATGTTCATTCTTACCGTGAATTGCCAATCCGTATCGCTGAAATCGGTATGATGCACCGCTACGAGAAATCTGGTGCCCTCACTGGTCTTCAACGTGTGCGTGAAATGTCTCTTAATGACGGTCACCTCTTTGTTACTCCTGAACAAATCCAAGAAGAATTCCAACGTGCCCTTCAGTTGATTATCGATGTTTACGAAGACTTCAACTTGACTGAGTACCGCTTCCGTCTCTCTCTTCGTGACCCTCAAGATACTCACAAGTACTTTGACAACGATGAAATGTGGGAAAATGCCCAAACCATGCTTCGTGCAGCCCTTGATGAAATGGGTGTTGACTACTTTGAAGCTGAAGGTGAAGCAGCCTTCTATGGACCAAAACTCGATATCCAAGTTAAGACGGCCCTTGGAAAAGAAGAGACCCTTTCGACTATCCAACTCGACTTTTTGCTTCCAGAACGCTTTGACCTCAAATACATCGGAGCTGATGGTGAAGAGCACCGTCCAGTTATGATCCACCGTGGGGTTATCTCAACTATGGAACGCTTCACAGCTATCTTGATTGAGAACTACAAGGGTGCATTCCCAACATGGCTTGCACCACATCAAGTGACCCTCATCCCCGTTTCTAACGAAAAACACGTGGACTACGCTTGGGAAGTGGCTAAGAAACTCCGTGACCGCGGTGTCCGTGCTGATGTGGATGAGCGTAATGAAAAAATGCAGTTCAAGATTCGTGCTTCACAAACCAGCAAGATCCCTTACCAATTGATCGTTGGGGACAAGGAAATGGAAGACGGAACAGTCAACGTTCGTCGCTACGGCCAAAAAGAAACACATACGGTAGCAGTAGACGAATTTGTTGAAGCTATCCTAGCTGATATCGCCAACAAATCACGCGTTGAAAAATAATTATCAAGAACTCGCTTTGCGGGTTCTTTTTGTAATCTCATTTTTTGACAGTTTATTTTTAGATTTTTTTATGAGCTAATTTTTTACAGCATTGTCACGAATGTCTTTAAATTGTAAGATAAAGAATAGTATTTTTAATTGGGGAAATTAGTCTATTTTAAGAAAGTTTGTTATAATAAAAGAGACAGAAAAAAAGGTGAAAGATATGAAGAAAATATTAGTTGTAGATGATGAAAAACCAATTTCAGATATTATAAAATTTAATATGGTAAAAGAGGGCTATGAAGTTGTTACTGCTTTTGACGGTCGTGAAGCTCTTGAGATGTTTGAAGCTGAAAATCCAGATATTTTGATTTTGGATTTGATGTTGCCAGAGTTGGACGGGCTAGAAGTAGCACGTACCATTCGGAAGACCAGTAACGTTCCAATTATTGTCCTATCTGCTAAAGATAGTGAGTTTGATAAAGTTATCGGCCTCGAAATTGGAGCAGACGACTATGTGACCAAGCCTTTCTCTAACCGTGAGCTCCAAGCTCGTGTCAAGGCTATTTTGCGACGTTCAGAATTTGCTGTAGATACCCAAGAAAGTGAAAAGGGTTCAAATGAGTTGACAGTGGGCGAATTGCAAATTTTACCAGATGCTTTTGTTGCTAAGAAACATGGCGAGGAACTAGAATTAACCCATCGTGAGTTTGAATTACTCTACCATTTGGCTAGTCATGTTGGTCAAGTAATGACACGCGAACACCTGTTAGAGACAGTTTGGGGTTATGATTATTTTGGTGATGTACGTACTGTTGATGTGACGATTCGCCGTTTACGTGAAAAGATTGAAGATACGCCAAGCCGACCAGAGTATATTTTAACTCGTCGTGGTGTTGGCTACTATATGAGAAACAATGATTGAAAATATTAGACAATTTGTGTTTTCTGTAGATTTTGTTTTTGTTTTAATTGTTTTAGGTTTTATTTTGGTAGTTGCCCTGCTCTTTTTAGAGAATCGAAGGGATAATCGCCAACTTCGCCTGCTCAATCAAAAGATCAAAGATTTAATCGCAGGAGACTATTCCGAGGTTCTGGATATGCAGGGCAGTCCAGAAATTACGGATATGACCAATAGTATAAATGATTTGTCTGAGGTGACTAGATTAACACAAGAAAATCTGGAGCAAGAAACCAAACGTTTGACTAGTATCCTGTCCTACATGACAGATGGGGTTTTGGCAACTAATCGTCGAGGTCAGATTATCATGATTAATGATATGGCTTCTAAGCAACTAGGTGTTGATCCAGAGGAAGTCCAAAATACAAGTATATTGGACTTGTTGGATATTGCGGATGAATATGATCTGCGAGATTTAATTACCAAGATGCCGGAATTGACGATTGATTCACAGGATGAAAATGGAGAATATTTAAGTCTGCGTGTTCGTTTTGCCTTGGTTCGTAGGGAATCTGGTTTTATCTCTGGTTTGGTAGCTGTTCTGCACGATACGACGGAACAGGAAAAAGAGGAGCGGGAACGTCGACTTTTTGTATCAAATGTTAGTCATGAGCTCCGTACCCCTTTGACAAGTGTTAAGTCTTACCTAGAAGCTTTGGATGAGGGCGCTCTTTCTGAGCCAGTTGCACCTGAATTTGTTAAAGTTTCTCTTACTGAAACGAACCGAATGATGCGGATGGTTTCTGATTTGCTTAGCTTATCAAGGATTGATAATGATAGTAGTCATTTGGATGTAGAATTAACTAATTTTACAGCCTTTATCACTTTTATTTTGAATCGTTTTGATAAGATTAAAAGTCAGGATGAAACCAAAAAATATGAGATTGTACGAGATTATCCAATCACACCTATATGGGTTGAAATTGATACTGATAAAATGACGCAGGTCATTGATAATATCATGAATAATGCTATCAAGTATTCTCCAGATGGTGGAAAGATTACTGTAGGAATGAAAACGACTGAAGATCAGTTGATTATTTCAATTTCTGATGAAGGATTGGGAATTCCTAAGAAAGACCTGCCTAAGATCTTTGACCGTTTTTATCGAGTGGATAAGGCTCGAAGCCGTGCGCAAGGCGGAACGGGCTTAGGACTTGCGATTGCAAAAGAAATCATCAAGCAGCACCATGGCTTTATCTGGGCCAAGAGTGAGTATGAAGTCGGATCAACTTTTACAATTGTCCTGCCGTATGATAAGGATGCTGTTTTGGATGATGGCTGGGAAAGTGAAGAAGTAGAAAGTAAAGATGACTAAGGAAGGTTTTAAGTATAGCATTTTAGCATCTGGATCTAGCGGTAATTGTTTTTATTTAGAAACAGATAAAAAGAAGATTTTGGTGGATGCGGGACTATCTGGTAAAAAAATTACTAGTCTCCTAAGTGAAATTAATCGTAAACCAGAAGATTTAGATGCTATTTTAGTAACTCATGAACATAAGGATCACATTCATGGTGTTGGGGTCTTAGCCCGCAAGTATAATTTAGATATCTATGCTAATGAAGATACTTGGAAAGCTATGGATAGTGCCTTAGGGAAAATTGATATCAGCCAAAAGCATATTTTTGAAATGGGTAAGGTTATGACTTTTGGTGATATAGATATTGAAAGTTTTGGTGTTAGCCATGATGCGGCGGCACCACAATTTTATCGGTTTATGAAAGACGATAAAAGCTTTGTCATGCTGACGGATACGGGCTATGTGAGTGACCGTATGGCTGGAGTAGTTGAAAATGCTGATGGTTACTTGATTGAGAGTAATCATGATGTAGAAATTTTGCGTAGTGGAGCTTACCCTTGGAGTCTTAAGCAACGTATTTTATCTGATAAAGGGCATTTATCTAATGAAGATGGTGCTGATACGATGATTCGAACCTTGGGGAACCGTACCAAAAAGATTTATCTAGGTCACTTGAGTAAGGAGAATAATATCAAGGAGCTGGCTCATATGACTATGGTTAATCAGCTGGCTCAAGCTGACTTGGCAGTCAATCATGATTTTCAAGTTTTGGATACTTCTCCTGATACGGCTACGCCTCTGACATCAATTTAATCATATTGAAAATGAAAAATTACTAGGAGATTTTATGCGTCCCATTTATTTTCTTGTTGGGCTTGTGTCTTTGGGGCTGGGTGTTGTTGGAATTCTTCTTCCAATCTTGCCCACAACGCCTTTTTTGCTCTTGTCCATAGCTTGCTTCTCTCGGAGTTCCAAACGTTTTGAAAATTGGCTCTATCATACAAAAATGTATCAGATTTATGTGGCGGATTTTCGGGAGACAGGATCGATTGCCAAGGAGCGTAAGAAAAAGATTATTGTATCCATCTACATTTTGATGGGCATTTCTATATTTTTTGCTCCTCTTGTACTTGTAAAAATCGGTCTATTTGCCCTAACAATTTTTATCACCTACTACTTATTTAAGGTCATTCCTGATAAGGAATAACTATAGAAAAGACAATTGTTATAATTGTCTTTTTTCCTTTGCCTAAAGCAAGAAAAAGAGGGCAGGAAAATTTAATTTTTGGTATAATAGTAGCTGTGCAGTCTTCTTTCTAATAGAAGATTTAAAGAGCAGTGGGACTTGCTTTTACCCTTTGTTAAGAGTGTCTTTCTACTCTACTTTGCTATAAAGATAGAAAGGATTGGACTTGTGTTTATCAGTTTGAACACAGGTAGAGGTTTATGAAAAAATTAGAAAACCTTTTGTTTGATCGATTTGGCTTGGTTTTTAAGGATGTTTCATTGCTAGAAACAGCTTTTACTCATACAAGCTATGCCAATGAACACCGCCTCTTAAAAATTTCACACAATGAACGCCTGGAATTTTTAGGAGACGCTGTTCTGCAATTAATTATCTCTGAGTATTTATTTGAAAAATACCCCAAGAGACCTGAAGGAGATTTGACTAAGCTTCGTTCAACGATTGTTCGTGAGGAAAGTTTGGCGGGTTTTAGTCGTGATTGTCAGTTTGATCTCTTCATCAAGCTGGGTAAGGGAGAAGAAAAATCTGGGGGCCGTGAGCGCGAAACGATTTTAGGGGACTTGTTTGAAGCTTTCTTAGGAGCTTTGTTACTTGATAAAGGCTTGGAAGTTGTGAAGGACTTTATTTATCAAGTCATGATTCCTAAGGTGGAGGCAGGAGATTTTGAGCAGGTGACAGACTATAAGACAAAATTGCAAGAGTTACTTCAGTCTAATGGAGATGTAGAAATTCTTTATCAAGTCGTGTCTGAATCTGGGCCAGCTCATGCCAAAAATTTTGAGGTTAGCGTTTCGGTTGACGGCCGTTTAGTAGGAAAAGGCCAAGGGCGTTCTAAAAAGCTGGCAGAACAAGAGGCTGCTAAGAATGCCTTTGAAAAGGAAAATCATTCATGTATTTAAAAGAAATTGAAATCCAGGGTTTTAAATCTTTTGCGGATAAAACAAAGGTAGTTTTTGACCAAGGGGTAACAGCAGTTGTCGGCCCCAATGGTTCAGGTAAGTCCAATATTACAGAAAGTCTTCGCTGGGCTTTGGGAGAATCCAGTGTTAAGAGTTTGCGTGGTGGTAAGATGCCCGATGTCATTTTTGCAGGGACAGAAACACGCAAGCCCCTTAATTATGCGTCTGTAGTAGTGGTTCTTGATAATAGCGACCAATTTATCAAGAATGTAGCTAAGGAGATTAGAGTAGAGCGTCATATTTATCGCAGTGGTGATAGTGAGTACAAAATAGATGGTAAAAAGGTTCGTTTGCGTGATGTTCATGATCTCTTTATGGACACTGGGCTTGGACGGGATTCCTTCTCTATTATTTCCCAAGGTAAGGTAGAAGAAATCTTTAACAGTAAGCCGGAGGAGCGACGTGCTATTTTTGAAGAAGCTGCGGGCGTACTGAAATATAAGACGCGTCGTAAGGAAACCGAGAGTAAATTGGCTCAAACCCAAGACAATTTGGACCGCTTGGAAGATATTATTTACGAATTGGATGGGCAAATCAAACCTTTAGAGAAACAAGCACAAACTGCTAAACGCTTTTTGGAGTTAGATCAAGAAAGGCGGGAACTTTACCTAGATGTCTTAGTTGCTCAAATGATCGCCAATAAGGAAAAGCTGAACCAGGCAGAGGAGGATTTGGCCAAGATTCAGGAAGAGCTGTCAGCCTATTATAGCAAACGCGATGAATTGGAATTGGAGAACCAAGATCTCAAATCCAAGCGTCATGAGCTTAACCAGACCTTGGCGGCCGACCAAGCTAAGCTACTCGAATTAACTCGTCTGATTAGTGATTTGGAACGACAAATTGATCTCTCTAAGTTAGAGTCGAGTCAGGCAGCAAGTAGCCGTAAAGAGAATGAGGCTCGTTTGGCTACATTAGTAGAGAAGTTGGAGCAAACAGAGCAAGATTGTAAGGCTAAGACTGAAAATCTGGCTCTTATTGCAGAAAAATTGGACAAGAATCAGCAGGAAATGGCTGAGCTAGAAAAAGAGATTGCCGATTTTTCTGAGGATCCTGATCAATTGATTGAGCATTTACGAGATCAATATGTCAAACTCATGAAAGAAGAGGCCGATTTATCCAATGATTTGACTGCTTTGGAAAGCCGTCAGGCTAATCAGTTGAAACTAAATGAGAGCAAACAGGCTGATTTTGAAAAAATTAAAAGGGACTTGTTAGAAAGCCAAAAGGCTGAAACAGCCCATATAGAAGAGTTAGAAACAGCTCGGAAGAATCTTAAAGACTTATTGAATGCTTACCAGGCGCAGGTGGAAAAAGTACAAGAACTGCAGACAAGTTACCAAAATCAACAAAAAGCCATGTTTGATTTGTTGGATGATTTGAAAAATAAGAAGGCTCGTTCTGCAAGTTTGGAAGCTATTCTTAAAAATCATAGTAACTTTTATGCAGGTGTAAAAAGTGTCTTGCAGGAGTCTGAACGCTTAGGTGGGATTGTTGGTGCTGTTAGTGAAAAATTAAGTTTTGATCCGCATTATCAGACAGCTCTTGAGATTGCTTTAGGAGCTAGCAGTCAAAATATCATTGTCGAAGATGAAGCAGCTGCTACAAGAGCAATTGATTTCTTGAAGAAGAATCGAGCTGGTCGGGCAACTTTCTTACCACTGACAACGATTAAACCGCGTCAGCTAGCTGATCATTATCGGACAAGCATTGAGTCTAGTAAAGGTTTCCTTGGTTTGGCATCTTCGCTGGTCACTTATGATGCAAGCTTGGATACCATCTTCCAAAATCTGCTTGGGACGACAGCCATTTTTGATACGGTAGACAATGCAGGAGCTGCGGCCCGTCAGGTTCGTTACCAAGTCAGAATAGTCACTCTAGACGGGACAGAACTGCGAACAGGTGGTTCCTACGCTGGTGGAGCAAATAGAAACAACAATACGATCTTTATCAAACCGGAATTGGACGCTCTTTTGTCTGATATAAAGGAAAAAGATGTCCAATTGAAGGAAAAAGAAGAGACTGTCCAAATCCTACACAATCAACTGAGTCAAGCTAAGCATGTCTTAGATCAAATCAAGGAAGATGGCGAAAGCGCCCGCTTGGCAGAACAAAAAGCTAGTTTAGCTTATGAGCAAATTGCAAAGCGAGTGGAAGAGCTGACGAATCTGAAAGATATGCAAGAGCAAGAATTGGCAAGGTTGTCTGGCTTAGATATTTCTGGCGAACAAGCCAAATTGCAGGCTCGTTTAGTAGAAATTGAACAGGCTAAATTGGATGTGACACAGGAAATTGAGCAGGTTAAATCGAATAAAGATGCTGTTCAAGAACGTTTTGATAAACTTTCCAATAAATTGTCAGACTTAAAACTATCTCGGACTGAGCTGACCTCTCTCCAACGTTTTGAGAAAAATGACTTAGAACGTTTGGAAGAAGAAAAAATAGCTTTAGTCAAAGAACAGTCTACTCTAGAACTCTTAATGGAACAAAAAGAATCCAGTCTCCAAAAGGTGGACATTGCAGTTCTAGAAGATCAGTTGAAGACTGCAAATCAAGAAAAGACAGACTTAAACCAAGGACTGATTCGCCTGAAATTTGAATTGGAAGATTTGGAAGGTCAGTCTGAAGACATTCTCAGCCATTTGGATCAGGCTCGTAAGCAAAATGAAGAATTGATACGTAATCAGGCCAAGGCTGAGGCTGAAAAAGAAAAGATTACTGATGTTTTGCGTCGTCTCTTAACCAGTCTGACGGAAGAATATCAAATGAGTTTTGACGAAGCCAATCAGAAGGCTCGTCCTCTCGAAAACTTAGCAGTATCGGAAGGGCAAGTCAAAGACTTGGAACGATCTATACGTGCGCTTGGCCCAGTAAACCTGGATGCTGTTGAACAATTTGATGAAGTAAAAAATCGTTTGGACTTTCTCAATACACAACGAAATGATGTCTTGTCCGCTAAGAATCTTCTCTTGACAACCATCGAAGAAATGAACGATGAAGTCAAGGAACGTTTCAAGTCAACCTTTGAGGCTATTCGTGAAAGCTTTAAAATGACCTTCAAACAAATGTTTGGTGGAGGATCGGCAGATTTAATCTTAACAGAAGGTGACCTTTTGACAGCTGGAGTTGAAATTTCGGTGCAGCCACCTGGCAAGAAGATCCAGTCCCTCAATCTCATGAGTGGTGGGGAAAAGGCCTTGTCAGCTCTCGCTTTGCTCTTCTCCATTATTCGAGTGAAAACCATTCCTTTTGTTATTTTGGATGAAGTTGAAGCGGCCTTGGATGAAGCAAATGTTAAACGTTTTGGGGATTATCTCAACCGCTTTGATAAGGAGAGTCAGTTTATCGTTGTTACCCACCGAAAAGGGACCATGTCAGCAGCTGACTCCATTTATGGAGTGACCATGCAGGAGTCCGGTGTGTCGAAGATTGTTTCGGTGAAATTAAAAGATTTAGAAGGTATGTAAAATGGATATTAAACTAGTTGCAACCGATATGGATGGTACCTTTTTAGATGGTCAAGGGCAATTTGACATGGAACGTCTGAAAAGTCTTTTAGTCAAATTCAAAGAGAAAGGTCTCTATTTTGCGGTAGCTAGTGGCCGAGGGATTCTGTCTCTGGAGAAGCTGTTTGCCGAAGTTCGTAATGAGATTATTTTCATTGCTGAAAACGGCAGTCTAGTTGAATTCCATGGGCAGGATTTATATGAGGCTACGATGAGCCGAGATTTTTATTTAGATACTTTTGAAAAGTTAAAGGAGTCTCCATATGTAAATACTGGTAAGCTCTTGCTAACAGGTAAAAAAGCTTGCTATGTTTTAGACAGTGTAGATCCGACCTATCTACATTTTTCAGCTCACTACAATGAAAATATTGTAAAGGTGGCTAGTTTAGCTGATATTGATGATGAGATTTTCAAATTCACGACTAATTTCACACCTGAAACTATAGCTGAAGGAGAAGCTTGGGTCAATGAAAATGTTCCTGGAGTCAAAGCGATGACAACGGGCTATGAATCTATTGATATTGTTCTTGATTATGTGGATAAGGGGGTTGCGATTGTCGAATTAGCCAAGAAACTTGGTTTGGAAATGGGCCAAGTCATGGCTTTTGGTGACAATCTTAATGACCTTCATATGATGCAGGTTGTTGGCCATCCGATTGCACCAGAGAATGCCCGCCCAGAGATTTTAGAATTAGCAACTGAGGTGATTGGCTCTCACAAAGATCAGTCTGTAATTGCCTATATGGAGAAACTAGTATGACAGCTATTAAACTGATTGCGCTTGATTTAGATGGAACCCTGTTGACTTCTGACAAGAAGATTTCTCAGAGGAATATAAAGGCTCTAGCAGCAGCCAGGGCAAAGGGAGTAAAAGTTGTATTGACGACAGGCCGACCACTCAAGGCTATGGAGTTTTTACTAGATGAGCTGGGAACAGCAGGTTTAGAGGATGAATATACTATTACATTTAACGGTGGTTTGGTACAGCGAAATACTGGTGAAATTATAGATAAAACCGTCTTCTCCCATGCTGATGTGGTTCGTATTTTTGAAGAAACGCAGAAGCTTTCTTTGCCACTCGATGCTATTAGTGAGGGAGTTGTGTATCAGCTGCAATCTGAACAGAAATCCCTCTATGCCCAAGCCAATCCTTATCTCCAGTTTGAACACGTATCGCTAAACGATCTATTTGAGGAACAGACCTACAATAAATGTGTGACAGCCTTTGATCCATCCAGCATTGATAAGGCACTGCCTCAGATTTCACCTGATCTATTTGAGCGATATGAAATTTTTAAATCTCGAGATATGCTGTTAGAGTGGTCTCCGAAAAATGTTCATAAAGCAACTGGTTTAGCAAAATTAAGCCAGCATCTTAGTTTAGATTCCAGTCAGATCATGGCTTGTGGAGATGAAGGAAATGACCGTTCCATGATTGAGTGGGCAGGACTTGGTGTGGCCATGGGGAATGCAACGGAAGAAATCAAAGCAGTAGCCAAGGTAGTTGCTCCGCTGACCAACGATGAAGACGCAGTCGCTTGGGCGATTGAAAACTATATTTTATAGAGAAAAGGAGGACAGACCATGGGCTTATTTGATCGCCTTTTTGGCAGAAAAAAAGAAAAAAAAGAAGACATCCGAGAAGAGGAGTCTGTTCAGACGGAAGTTTCTGAAACAGAGGACGCAATAGAAGAACTGGAAAATGAAAATCAGTCTCAAGTAGAAAATGCTGCTGAAGTAAGTTTACAAGAGGAGAATCAACCTTTTGAAGAAGAGGAAAAGCAGGAATTTTACGAAGAGCTAGAAGAGCGCTTAGCAGAAGACCAGGTCTTAAATGAGGTCATAGAAGACAAGACTCAAAATATATTCGAGGATCAAGAAGCGGATGAACTCCAGCAAGAAGAGACTGAAGAGAGTGTAAGCATTGCTGAAAAGTCTGAAGAAGCTCAAATAGACAATTCAAGTGAAGAAGAGCTTGCTGAAGAACCAGCCTCAGTCCAAGAAGAGTCTGAAGCAGATCAATTAGAACGTGACTCAGAAACACCAGCACTTGAAGATAGCAAGTTAGAAGACCAAGGCCCTCTAACCGTCGATGAACCAGGTCAGGCTGATGAAGATGCGAAAGACTCAAATCAAGCAGAAGCTGTTGAGGAAGAGAAGCAAGATTTACCAGATGAAGCGGAGCAAGGTCTAGATACAAGTGAAGAGGCTGAAGTTACAAAGTCAGACCAGGAAGAAGGTCATACTGAAACTGTTCAAGAAAAGTATGACCGTAGTTTGAAAAAAACTCGGACAGGATTTGGAGCTAAGCTCAATGCTTTCTTTGCTAATTTCCGTACTGTCGACGAAGACTTCTTTGAAGATTTGGAAGAGCTGTTGATTACCAGTGACGTTGGTGTGCAAGTGGCCTCTAATTTGGCAGAAGAGCTACGCTATGAGGCTAGATTGGAAAATGCTAAGAAACCTGATGCTTTACGAAAGGTTATCATAGAAAAGCTAGTTGATATCTACGAAAAAGATGGTCGTTACAATGAGAAAATTAATTTCCAAGATGGTTTGACAGTCATGCTTTTTGTCGGTGTCAATGGTGTTGGGAAAACTACATCTATCGGTAAGTTGGCCTACAAGTACAAGCAAGAAGGCAAGAAGGTTATGTTGGTAGCAGCAGACACCTTCCGGGCTGGAGCAGTAGCCCAGTTAGCGGAGTGGGGGAAACGTGTTGATGTACCTGTCGTGACTGGTCCAGAAAAGTGTGATCCAGCCAGTGTTGTTTTTGACGGTATGGAGCGCGCCCAAGCTGAAAACGTCGATATTCTGATGATTGATACTGCTGGTCGCTTGCAAAATAAAGATAATCTCATGGCTGAATTGGAAAAGATTGGCCGGATTATTAAGCGAGTCAATCCAGATGCTCCTCACGAGACTTTCCTGGCTTTAGATGCTTCAACAGGACAAAATGCCCTCGTTCAAGCCAAGGAATTTTCAAAGATTACTCCAGTTACAGGAATTGTTCTGACTAAAATTGATGGAACAGCGCGTGGGGGAGTTGTTCTCGCTATTCGCCAGGAATTGGATATCCCAGTTAAATTGATTGGATTTGGTGAGAAGATTGATGATATTGGGGAGTTCAATTCAGAGAATTTCATGCGTGGCCTTCTAGAAGGACTGCTTTAAAGATAGAAAAAGAAATCCATATTCCTTGGATTTCTTTTTCTATCTTTAATTTTGAGGGTTCCATTGCCATTCAGCTCCAAACTGAGCCAATAATTCTGCTGAAGCAGCTGGTCCCATTGTTCCAACTGCATATTCATGAAGTGGCGCTTGATTGTTTCTCCAGAGCTCTTCAATTTGATCAATTAATTTCCAGCTGGCCTTTACTTCTTCCCAGTGACTAAAGTTAGTTGAGTCATTGTTAAGTACATCAAAAATTAATTTTTCGTAAGGTTCAGGTGAAGCTCCAGAAGCAGTCGCATCTGTACGATAATCTAAAGAAATAGGGGATAAACTGAAGAGTTCACCGACTTCTTTACCATTAACACTGAGGGAGAAACCTTCTGTTGGTTGGATATAAATGGTCAGAACATTCGGTGCTAGTTTTTCACCAAAAATGGAATCCATTTGTTTGAAGACGATGTTAACATGGGTCCCTTTTTCTGTTAGACGTTTACCTGTGCGGAAAAAGAAAGGAACATCACGGAAGCGGTCACTGTCAACAAAGAAGGCACCTGAAACAAAAGTTTCAGTCATAGATTCTGGATTGACATTGGGTTCACTTCTATAAGAAATATATTTCTTACCATTGACTTTTCCAGACTTGTATTGGCCACGAATGAAATATTTTTTCAAATCTTCTTGGCTCGGTTGTGTCAAACGTTCAAAAACCTTGATTTTCTCTGCACGGATCTCATCTTTTGTAAAGCTGTTGGGTTTATCCATGGCAAGAAGAGACAGCAATTGCAAGGTATGGTTTTGGACCATATCTCTTAGGGCGCCGGATTCATCGTAATATCCGCCACGTTCTTCTACACCCAGTTTTTCGGCGAAGGTGATTTGGACATTGTCAATGTGGTCGCGGTTCCAAATATTCTCAAAAAGTGAGTTGGCAAAACGAATAGCAAAGATGCTTTGGATCATTTCCTTGCCCAGGTAATGGTCAATTCGGAAGATTTGCTCTTCATCAAAAGTTGCCAACAAGTCATCATTAAGTTGGCTAGCTGATTCCAAGTCTGTTCCAAAAGGTTTTTCGACGATCAAACGCTCAAATCCTTTGCCATCGACAATGTTTTCAGATTTGAGATGTTTGGCAATGGTTCCGAAAAACTGAGGAGCCATGGATAGGAAGAAGAGTTTATTGTGTTCTGCTTGATATTCTTCATTGAGTCGGTTTTGAAGCTTGCGTAGCTCAATGTAGTGTTCGGTATCCTGCACATCATGACTTTGATAGTAGAAGTGGCTGGCAAATTCCTGTGCTTGCTCAGGACTATCAGCTAAATCAGCGATAGACTCAACGACAACTGATTCAAAGTACTCCTTGCTCCATGGCCTGCGAGCTGTTCCGATAACAGCAAAATGCTTAGAAAGGTTGCCAGACTTATATAATCTAAAAAGTGAGGGATAGAGCTTACGTTTAGCCAAATCTCCACTAGCTCCAAAAATTGTAACAATAACTTTAGATGACATCCTAATATCCTTTTTTTCTAAAATGATGTATCTATTTTATCACAAATGCCTCAAAAATGGTAAATGACGCTACGAATAGAATTTAATTTGTCTGAGTTTAAGAAAAGAGTTAGACTACTTGTCTAACTCTTCTAAAATACTCGATAAACATAAGGATTGTCTGGTTTTTCTACCTTTTCAAAACTGGAGACCTTTAGGATAGGCAGACTCTGTCCTAAATTCTTATGGTATTGGACAGCAACCTTTCCTTTAGCATGGATCCAAGTATTGTCTTCAAAATGTTGGGTATTTCCAGTTGTCAAGAGACCATAGACTCCAGAGTCAGCAATACAGTGGATGATACCAAAGCGAAAGAGAAACTGACTTTTCTGATCGCTAGGGTCATTGTAGACAAAACCGGTAAATTCAAGCGTTTTACCAACAAATTCATCTGGATAATCATAGATAACTTCCATAACTTCCATGTAATTTTCAGTCGTGACCTGAATGGTACTTTTGTTGATATATTTCTTGGCAACTGCCCGCATTTCTTTTTCATAAGCCCCTTTTGTAAAGTAGGTGCTAGTATCCGGTTTCAGGTATTGGCTGGTTGTTCCTTCGTCCTGTTGAATAGCAGTTGAAGTTCCCTCAGCCAGCGGGAAATGAAAACCTTTAGCAGAAACTGTAGTCGAATCCAAGGTAACAGTTGGAAAGAAAATTCCTACAAAGAGTGGGATGATAAGGAGCAGTATGCTACCCAGTTTTGCCCAGCGAGTGTTTAAATGACTGTGAACCTCCATCTTCTTCATCCAGACGATGAGTTGAACCACTGCCAGAATAAATGACAGAATCATAGACAAGTATGCCAGATAGGAATAGTGGAGATTGATATATTGATTAAGCTTGCCTGTCAGTTGCAGATACATGGTGATCTCAAAGTAACCAACTAGGATTAAAAATCGAATCATAGAACCACCCCCACAAGCCAAGAATAAAGAAAGACTACAATAGTAACTAGACTGATAAATTGCCAGATAAAGCGTGTCTTAAAGTAGTTTTTCATCATCAGTAGATTCTTGACATCAAGCATAGGCCCAATGACCAAGAAAGCTAGGACTGGCGATAAGCCGAAGCTCGAAATTAAGGAGCTTCCGATGAAAGCATCAGCTTCGCTACAAAGTGAGAGCAGGAAGGACAGCATCATGAGCAGAAGAATAGCAACAGCTGGAGTCGAGCTGATAGAAGTCAGGATTCTGGTTGGCACATAGACTTGGACCAGACTGGCGAAGAGACAACCAAAGACCAGATAGCGACCGGTATCGAAAAATTCGTCAATGGCCTGCACAAAGACCTGAAAGAGCTTTTGTCCTTTGCTGAGATGTGAAAAGTCATGCTCATGAACCGCCTTGCGGTTTTCTTTTTGAATATTGCTGTCTGCAAAGAAACCTAAAAAGATCCCTAAAACAATAGCCACTACCATAGAACCTAAGGCACGAAGCAGAGCCATTCGGAAGGAATTACCAAAGGCTGAGTAGGTCGCAAATAGCACGATAGGATTGATAACAGGTGCTGTCACTAGAAAAGGAACAGCTGTGTAGCTGGGCACTTTCTTTTCTAAGAAGCGGTTAATAATGGGAACAATTCCGCACTCACAGGAGGGAAAGACAATACCGATCAAGCTTCCAAAGAAAATCCGAGCCCATTTATTTTTGGGTAAGAAGTGATAGACTTTTTCTGGAGTGACGTAAACTTCAATAAAGCCAGAAATAATACTTCCAATCAAAACAAAAGGTAGGGCTTCAATGATGATAGAGAGAAAGATAGCACCAGCCTGTAAAACGCTAGCAGGCAGATTTGAAAAGAGACTCATGCTTTTTTAGCCTTTTCTTCTGTTTCTTTTTTCTTTTTATCATCAGGGAATTCTACTTTTTCTAGCTTAGGAAGGGTTGCAAATTCCTCGAACATCTTATCTAAATCATCTGTTCTATTATATTTTACAGCCATAGGGCCACCTCATTTCTAAAATAATAATTCTATTATACTACCAAAAAGGAAAAAATGATATTTTGAGACATAGGACCTAGTTTCTAATGAGAACTTAGAGTTATAAAAGAATAATAGAAGTTTGACTTTCTGAATTTTTAAGATCAATCTTGTGGTATAATAGAAACGTTATGGAAAATATAAATATTGAAAAAATTGCCCAGAAATTTGGCCTTAAAGAAAGCCAAGTATCACAGGTCCTAGATCTGACTGCTGAGGGAAATACAATTCCTTTTATTGCTCGTTACCGTAAGGAAATGACGGGAAATCTAGATGAGGTCGAGATTAAGGCAATCATTGACTTAGATAAGAGTATGACTGCCTTGGCAGAGCGTAAAGCAACGGTCTTGGCTAAGATTGAGGAGCAGGGCAAACTAACGGATGCTCTTCGCTCTGAGATTGAGGCTGCTGAAAAGCTGGCTGATGTGGAAGAACTCTATCTGCCCTACAAGGAGAAGCGCCGTACCAAGGCTACTATTGCGCGTGAAGCAGGTCTCTTTCCTTTGGCTCGTTTAATCCTTCAGGATGCGGCTAATCTGCAGGAAGAAGCTGAGAAACTGATTAGTGAAGCCTTTCCAACAGCAGAAGCTACTCTAGCTGGAGCAGTGGATATTCTGACTGAGGCGATTTCTGAAGATACCAAGCTGCGGGCTTGGACCTACCACGAGATGCAGACTAATTCTTCTATCGTATCCAGTCTCAAAGACGGTGATTTGGATGAAAAGCAAGTCTTCCAGATTTATTATGATTTTTCTGAAAAAGTAGCGACCATGCAGGGCTACCGGACACTGGCTCTCAACCGTGGTGAGAAGCTAGGTGTTCTAAAGGTCGGTTTTGAGCACAATCTTGAGAAAATTTTGCGCTTCTTTGAAGTACGTTTCAAGGTGAAAAATGCCTATATTATTGAAGCTGTCCAGCAAGCAGTTAAAAAGAAAATCATTCCAGCTATGGAGCGTCGTATTCGGACTGAGCTGACTGAGGCTGCTGAGGATGGAGCGATTCAGCTCTTCTCAGATAACCTCCGTCATCTTCTCCTGATTGCCCCTCTCAAAGGTCGCGTGGTACTGGGCTTTGACCCAGCCTTTCGGACAGGGGCTAAGCTGGCTGTTGTGGATGCGACAGGTAAGATGTTGACGACTCATGTTATCTATCCAGTAGCGCCAGCAAAGCCAGCTCAGATTGAAGCTTCTAAGAAGGAGTTATCAGAGCTGATTGAGCAGTTTGGCGTGGAAATCATTGCCATCGGAAATGGAACTGCCAGCCGAGAAAGCGAAGCCTTTGTAGCAGAAGTTTTGAAATCTCATCCAAACGTCAGCTATGTCATCGTTAATGAAAGCGGAGCATCTGTCTACTCTGCTAGTGAACTGGCTCGTCATGAGTTTCCAGATTTGACGGTTGAAAAGCGTTCAGCTATTTCCATTGCCCGCCGTCTGCAGGATCCTTTGGCTGAGCTGGTCAAGATTGATCCTAAGTCTATCGGGGTTGGCCAGTACCAGCATGATGTCAGCCAGAAAAAACTGTCTGAAAGTCTGGACTTTGTCGTTGATACCGTGGTTAACCAAGTAGGAGTCAATATCAACACCGCAAGTCCTGCACTGCTGGCCCATGTAGCTGGTCTCAATAAAACTATCTCAGAAAATATTGTCAAATATCGCGAAACGGAAGGCTTGATTCGGTCTCGCGAAGCTATCAAGAAAGTGCCACGTCTGGGCGCAAAAGCCTTTGAACAGGCAGCAGGCTTCCTGCGTATTCCCGAAAGTGAGAACCTGCTAGACAATACGGGCGTTCACCCAGAGTCTTATAAGGCAGTGGAGGAGCTCTTTAAGAGTCTGGAAATCAGTAGTTTGGATGAAGTGGCTCAAGCTAAATTAAAGGCTGTTCAGACTGCTAGTTTGGCTGCAGAGCTAGGCTTGGGAGAAGAAACCCTCAAAGATATTATTGCGGATTTGCTCAAGCCTGGCCGAGATTTGCGTGATTCCTTTGACGCGCCAGTTCTGCGGCAGGATGTCTTGGATATCAAGGACCTGCGCATCGGTCAAAAGCTGGAAGGTGTCGTACGGAATGTCGTCGATTTCGGAGCTTTTGTGGATATTGGTATCCACGAAGATGGTCTCATCCATATTTCTAAGATCAGTAAAAACTTTGTTAAGCATCCAAGTCAAGTCCTGTCTGTTGGTGATTTGGTCACTGTTTGGGTGGATAAGCTAGATGTGGAACGGGAGAAGGTCAACCTTTCTCTGGTAGCACCAAATGAATCTAACTAACTATGTCAAGCAGGTTTCGCTGGAAGATTTCGGTTGGGAATTCCGCCATCAAGCTTTTTGGAATAAGCATCTTCGGACGACTGGTGGGCGCTTCTTTCCCAAAGATGGTCATCTGGATTTCAATCCTAAAATCTATGAAACTTTTGGACTGGAGACCTTTCGAAAGATTGTCCGCCATGAGCTAGCTCATTATCATCTCTATTATCAGGGCAAGGGGTATCGTCATAAGGATAGAGATTTTAAGGAACTGCTTAAACAGGTAGGAGGCTTGCGCTATACACCTAGTATTTCTAGTCCAGAAGGCAAATTACATTACCAATGCCAGCAATGCCGTGCAGATTTTTATCGACAAAGACGGATTGATCTTAAGAAATACTGTTGTGGTCGCTGTAAAGGAAAATTACGATTATTAAAGCAAGAAAGATAGAAATTCTATCTTTTTTGTTTGCAGTAGACTAACCTCATTTTTGAAAAAAGAGTGAAAAAGTTGTATAATATAGGGGATATGCAGCGAAAGTTGCAAGACTGTAATTCGACTTGGATTCCAAGGACCGTTAGTAATAAAATATAAATGTATGGAAGGATACAAAATTAATGAGTAAAGTGAAAATCATCGCTTTAGGTGGTGTCAGAGAGAATGGTAAAAATCTCTATATCGCCGAGGTGGATGAATCAATTTTTGTTTTGGACGCAGGTCTAAAATATCCAGAAAATGAGCAGTTAGGTGTCGATGTGGTGATTCCTAACATGGATTACCTCTTTGAAAATAGCGATAGAATTGCAGGTGTCTTCCTGACCCATGGTCACGCGGATGCTATTGGAGCTTTGCCTTATCTTTTGGCGGAAACCAAGGTGCCTGTATTCGGTTCAGAACTGACTATTGAGCTGGCTAAACTTTTTGTTAAAAATAATGATGTTGTTAAGAGATTTAATGACTTTCATGTGATTGATGAAAATACAGAAATTGAGTTTGGAAATGTGGTTGTTTCCTTCTTTAGAACGACTCACTCGATACCAGAGAGCTTGGGTATTGTGATAAAGACTGATGAAGGAAATATTGTTTACACAGGCGATTTCAAGTTTGACCAATCAGCTAGCCAGTCTTATGCGACTGATTTTGGACGCTTGGCTGAGATTGGACGGGAAGGTGTATTAGCTCTCCTTAGTGATTCTGCTAATGCAGACAGTAATGTTCAAGTAGCAAGCGAAAGTGAAGTGGGCGATGAAATTATGCACACTATTGGCGACTGGGATGGCCGTGTAATTGTGGCTGCAGTAGCCAGCAACCTTTCTCGGATTCAGCAGGTCTTTGATGCTGCAGCTGATACTGGACGGCGTGTTGTCTTGACAGGTTTTGATGTTGAGAACATTGTCCGCACAGCCATTCGTTTGAAGAAGCTTTCTTTAGCAGATGAACGTCTCTTGATCAAGCCAAAAGAAATGTCTAAGTTCGAAGACCATGAGCTGATTATTCTGGAGACAGGTCGGATGGGTGAACCTATCAACGGCTTACGCAAAATGTCAATTGGTCGTCACCGTTATGTGGAAATCAAAGAGGGTGACCTAGTTTATATTGTAACGACACCATCTATTGCTAAAGAAGCAGTTGTTGCCCGAGTAGAAAATATGATCTACCAGGCAGGCGGAATCGTGAAATTGATTACCCAGCATTTACGTGTATCTGGTCATGGAAATGCTCGTGATTTACAATTGTTGCTCAATCTTTTGAAGCCTCAATTCCTTTTCCCAATTCAAGGAGAATACCGCGAGCTGGATGCTCATGCTCGAGCTGCTATGGAAATTGGTATCTTACCTGAGCGGATTTTCATTCCAAAACGCGGAACCATTATGGAATATGACCGTGGAGATTTTGTTCCAGCTGGCTCAGTGTCAGCAGGAGACGTCCTTATTGATGGAAATGCTATTGGCGATGTTGGCAATATTGTCCTCAGAGACCGCAAGGTCTTATCAGAAGACGGAATCTTTATCGTTGCAATCAGTGTGAATCGTCGGGAGAAAAAAATTATTTCCAAGGCTAAAGTTCATACTCGTGGTTTTATTTATATCAAAAAGAGCCGTGATATTTTGATAGAAAGTGCCGAATTAATTAATAAAACAGTTGAGGACTATCTAGCAAAAGATGAATTTGATTGGAGTGAACTAAAAGGAAACGTTCGCGATGTACTTTCAAAATATCTCTTCGAACAGACCAAACGTCGCCCGGCTATTTTACCAGTAGTGATGGAAGTAAAATAAATGAATAACAGCCTTTAGGCTGTTTTTAAATCATAGAATAGGAGACTAAGATGGCTTTTCTTGAAATTGAATATAATTCCAAAGTTTTAGAAATGGAAAGACATGTCAATGTTATCTATCCAGATGCCAGTGAGATTGATCCAGTCCTAGTAGAAGATAAAGATATTCCAGTTTTATATCTTCTGCACGGGATGGGGGGGAATGAAAATTCCTGGCGTAAGAGAACCAATATTGAACGTTTGTTGAGACACACGAATTTGATTGTTGTGATGCCCTCAACTGACTTGGCCTGGTATACAAATACAAACTACGGGCACCGTTATTATGACGCCATAGTTAAAGAGTTGCCCGAGGTCTTACAGCGTTTCTTTCCAAATATGAGCCGTAAGCGGGAGAAAACTTTTATTGCGGGGCTTTCGATGGGAGGATACGGAGCCTATAAAATTGCTTTGAAAACCAATCGTTTTTCTTATGCAGCTTCCTTTTCTGGTGCTCTTGGTTTAGGAATTGATGGGACTAGTCTTGATGATCTTCCTGGTGACAATCGTGCTTACTGGGAAGGGGTCTTTGGCAACTTGGATTCTCCTGATATGAAGCAACACTTTTTAACAAGTATGGTAGCAGAGTCAGACAAGAAAACTAAGTTTTATGCTTGGTGTGGAGAGCAAGATTTTCTCTATAAGGCTAACCAAGTAGCTGTCAAAGAGTTGAAGAAACTTGGCTTAAAACTGGATTACAAACATAGTCCTGGTAAGCATGAATGGTATTATTGGGAAAAGCAACTGGAATATCTCTTAGAGTGGTTGCCGATTGACTATAAGCCAGAAGAGCGTTTGTCATAAAATTAGAGACGAGTAGAAAGTGGGTAGAAGTCGTTGATTTATCTAGTGAAATCCACTTTCTTCTATTTGTATCTTTAGAAAACTTTAAGCAAGGTCTTTTATAATCTGTTTCTATCTAGGAGTGAGAGGAGGCGAGAATGAGATTTCTTTTAAACCTTTTTCATTTTATATGGCGAATGTTCTGGCGCCTTGTATGGGCAGGAATCGTAGCTTTTATTATCTTAGTGAGCGTTCTCTATTTAACGAATCCTAGTCAAACTGGACTACCGGCTATAAGACAGGCTGTACAGACAGCGGTTAATCAGTTAGATACTTTTTTAGATCAACAAGGTATTCACACTGGCCTTGGTCAAAATGTTCAGAATCTGGGAGAGCATTTAACTGATGAACATGTAGCGAGTTCGGATGGAGCACGTTGGGAAACTGCTAGAGCGACAGTTTATATTGAGACGGAAAATCCTACTTTTCGAGCAGCTTATCAGGAGGCGATGAAGTCTTGGAATGCAACAGGAGCCTTTACTTTTCAACTTGTAGAGGATAAAAGCCAAGCTAATATCATCGCTACTGAAATGAATGATAGTACTATTACGGCAGCTGGAGAAGCTGAGTCTCAGACAAATGTCTTGACCAAGCGTTTTACTAAAGTAACTGTTCGTTTGAATGCTTATTATCTTTTGAACAGCTACTACGGATATTCTCATGAAAGGATTGTGAACACAGCAGCTCATGAGTTGGGCCATGCCATTGGGCTGGACCATAATGAGTCGGAGTCTGTCATGCAGTCAGCAGGATCTTTCTATAGTATACAGCCAATAGATATCCAAGCTGTTAAGGAATTATACCAAGACTAAAGACAGAAATATTTAAGTTCAGAAGAAATGTTATTCCCCTCTCCTTTTGAAGGAGAGGGGCTTTTCAATTCAAAGACTCGAGCTAAGATCTATTTTTCTTTTATCTAGATCACAGAATTAGGCATCTTTCATTTCTTTCTAAGAAAACTATTTTATCCTTGGAAAAGTTGGATTGGATGGTAGAGGAAAAGCCAGCGAGTTAACAAAAATGTGAGTAGTTATGATAGATTCGTGACGTATTCAGATTTGATTGTCCTTTTAATTTAGAGTTGTGGGATAGAAAAAGAGCTAGTAGCTTTTCTAGTTGGTCGATTTAAGAAGATGAAATACTGATGATAAATCTCTCCTTAGTCTGATACTTTTAGGTTGCGTAATTTTTTATTTTTGTTTAAAATAATACCTATTTTTCCTTGTTAATTGAAAGTCTGAGTGCTACAATATAGGCAAAATAGAAGAAAGACAGGTTCTCTGTTCAGGTGAAGAAAATGAAGGAAAGAATAGCTGATATATTTCAAAAAAGTATGGCCATTAAAAGCTTTACTCACACTGCTTTCGAACGGGATATCGAAAATTTTTTGATGAACTATATAGGACAAATCCCTTATTTTCAAACTCATCCAGAACTTTTTGGCTCTTGTCCGATTCCTGAGGATGGTTTGGGGCGTAGTATTAATTGGGCCTTGGTGCGTCGTGATTCGGCTGATACAGTCATACTTTTCCATCATCACGATACAGTGGATACGGAAGACTTTGGTTCGTTGAAAGACTTGGCTTTTGATAATCAGGCACTGAAAGAAAAGCTAAAGGAAGAGTCTATACATCAGGATGTCCTGGCTGATATCGTTTCAGGAGACTGGCAATTTGGTAGAGGTTCCTGTGATATGAAGGCAGCCCTAGCCCTGCAGTTGGGGGTCTTAGAGGAATACTCGTCTGTCTCCACAGGCCAAGCAAACTTGCTTTATTTGTCTGTTGGCGATGAGGAAGCGTATTCTCAAGGGATGAGGGCAGCTGTTGGCTTGCTCTATGATTTAAAAGAGCGCTTTGATCTTAATTACATTCTTGCTATTGATTCGGAACCTTTTGAAAGTACATCTGAATCAGAAAAGGTCCTGCATGTTGGGACAGTTGGGAAATTGATGCCCTTGATCGTGACCCAGGGTTTGCTTTCTCATATGAAAGAACCATTAAAAGGTGTGAATGCGATTTCTCTTTTAGCTAAAATTGTTGAAAAAATAGACTTAAATCCTTTGCTATCTGATGCAGCTTATGGAGAACAGTCCCCCTTACCTTCTTGGTCATTTATGAGAGACCTAAAAGAGCAATATGATGTGTCAACGGTCCTACGTGCAGCTGGATATTTTAGTCTTCTGTATCTGGATAAAAGTCCTCAAGACTTGTTGAATCTGATCCAAGGACTGATGCAAGAAGCACTAGACGAATTTTATGATAAGTATACCAAATTGCAGGATCAATATCAGGAAAGCAAATCAATGGCTAAGCCAAGGGTGCTAACCTATCAAGACTTGTTAGAAGAATGCCAAAAGAAGGCTGGTTTTAAAGACTTTATGGAAGGGGTCAATCAGGAAGCTAAAGTAGAATTACAAAAGGGCTTGTCCTATCAAGAAGTTACTCTGTCCAATGTTCAAAAAGTTCTTGATTTTTACGATAAGAAAGAAGCCTTGGCTGTACTTGCCGTTGCTCCACCTTATTACCCAACAATGAATAGCAGACGACTTCAAGAACAGGATCTTGACATGGATCGATTCATTTCTTTCTATCAGAATTATTTAGCAAATAAGGGGAGTTACCAGTTGAAAGTTGAAGAGTTTTTCATGGGCATTTGTGATATGAGTTACTGTGCTTTGGAGAAGCCTTTGAGTGACTATCAATCTCTTCTGAACAGTATGGCAGTCTCAAAAGAGATTTACCCGCTTGATTTGGAAAAAATTGCTAGTATTAATGTTGCTGCTGTAAATTTGGGGCCTTGGGGCAAGGACTTACACCAGTTGACAGAACGGGTCTATGAGGAAGATATGTTAGATACCATACCAGCTTTCTTTCTCTATCTTTTAGAACACCTTGACGAAGTCAAAAGGAACTAATTCAGCCTTTTCATTGTGTAATAGAGGAAAAAACGAACATTATCGTTATAAGAGAGACAAACAATTTTAAAAGATATATAATAAATATATTATAAATAAGAGCGGAGGAACTCTGATGATTGAATTTAAAAATGTAACCAAAGATTATGATGGCCATCTGGCCCTTAGGAATCTAAACTTGACCATTCAAAATGGTGAAATTGTCGGTCTGATTGGTCATAATGGTGCAGGAAAATCAACGACAATCAAGTCACTAGTCAGTGTCATTAATCCAACGAGTGGTCAAATCATTGTTGACGGACAAGAGTTGTCTGCTAACCGACTGGCCATCAAGAAAAAAATTGGTTATGTCGCCGACTCACCAGACCTCTTTCTTCGTCTAACAGCTAATGAATTCTGGGAGTTAGTAGCTACATCTTACGATATGAATGAAGCTGACTGTGAGGAACGATTACAGTACTTGTTGGAAACATTTGATTTTGCAGATCATCGATATGAGGTCATCGAATCCTTCTCACATGGTATGCGTCAAAAAGTTTTCGTCATTGGTGCTCTACTTTCTGACCCGGATATCTGGGTATTGGACGAGCCCTTGACAGGTTTGGATCCTCAAGCGGCATTTGATCTTAAGAACATGATGCGGGAGCATGCAGATAAGGGAAATACTGTTATCTTTTCAACCCATGTCCTAGAAGTAGCTGAGCAACTCTGTGATCGTTTGGCCATCTTGAAAAAAGGAGAGTTAATTTTTTATGGAACGATCGAAGAACTCAAGTCCCAACACCCTGAGCAAAGTCTAGAGACTATTTATCTGGGCTTGGCTGGACGGAAAGAAGAGGTGGTCCACGATGCGCTTTAAAGCCTTAAAAAGTTTAATTCGGACGAATATTATTTATACAACACCCCCGTCAAGTCTCACACGCTTTCGTCAGAAGCAAGCAAAAAAGCCGGACAAGAAAATCAATGTTTCTAGACAGTTGATTATGACCCACTTGTTTACAAGTTTACTTTATCTTCTTATCTTTGGAGTGATGAGTGCCTTTTATCCTTTAGTAGACCATCCAGGAATCTTTACCAATATGGTATCTATTTTTAGTCTGATGGTTCTATCACAGGGGTTCTTATCTTTCTATAACGTTTTCTATGAAAGTAAGGACTTGCAGTCTTATCGACCCTATGCTTTTAGTGAAGCAGAAATCATGATTGGGAAGAGTATCTCTGTTGTTCTGACGGTTTTGCTTGGAGCTCTTCCGATTTTAGCTTATTTCATAAATCTTCAGATTCAAAGTGGGAATCCTTTTTGGCTGGCTATTCCAATCGTTCTGATTTCGCTAGTGGTTTTGGGATCTGTTCTGGCTTTCGGGATTTTGACAGCTGTTCATTTTATTACTAAAACTTCTGTCTTCCGTCAGCATAAGCAAGTAGCCTCTAATATTCTTTTGGGAGTGACCAATCTCTTGATTTTTGGATCAATTATTTTGGTCAATACTCAAAATAGAGAATTACTTCTTAAAGATACTGGTAGCTATTTGCCACCGATGGAAGCCTTTTATTATTTTGGTGTTACTCCTTTTGCGCCCCAATCTCTTATTGGAATTGGTGCCTGGGCCTTGGTTGCCGCGCTTCTATTTTCAATCGTAAAATGGAAGGTTCTACCAGAGTTTTATGAAGCGGCTTTGAAAACTTCTGAGACTGTTAATAAGAAACAACGTGTTCGTAAATTTCAACTTGGAAATCAGAAGTCATTCCCTCGCTTTGTTTGGAGCTATCAGCTTAGCTTGATCAGTGACGGTTCTGTTTTTCTTCAATCAGTCTTTATGTCTAGTGTTATGCCTTATCTCTTCATACTTCCTGGACTAATGGGCTTTATTCAGGGAGGAGGATTTGAGCTTAGCCCGTACTTAACACCGAAGTTTCTGTTACCATTGATGTTGATCACGGTGTTCATTGCTACTTTTAATGCAGGTTCGACCAACTTAACTATGATTGGGATTTCCTTGGAGCGCGAGAATTTTTCCTATTTGAAAGTACTTCCCTTTGATATGAAAGCATATCTTCGCTTAAAATTCTGGTATCTTTTCTTGATCCAGTCAATCTTGCCACTCTTGATATTTGTAGTGGTCAACCTATTATTGGGCACCCATTTGTTATCTCTTTTGGTTATGGTCCTTGTCTGGATCAGTAATTGTTTAGCATGGAGTATCTGGGGCTTCCAACGGGACAATCGTCTCTTGGTTACCAACTGGTCTAATGTCACAGAATTATTCAACCGATCTAACAATACTCTAAAGACAATGATTGCTTTTCTAATCTTATTTGTTTTTATTGCTGCAATTGGTGGTTCCTATGCCTTGATATTCTATCTAAAAGAAGCAGTAGTCTATGGTATTACCTTAGGATTTTTCCTTATTATCATGGTTCTTTCTGGTGTTCTTTATTTTCACTATGCAAATAAATTTAAAAAGGCTCTTGAATGAGAGCCTTTTTGTTATGGTCTTTAATTTGCTATCTCATCTAGGAGACTCTGTGCAGTGGTCGTTGGATTGACACGAACACGATTGAGTGATAGAAGTCCGTCTGAGAGAGAAGCCAAGCCATTATTGGTCGTCAATCCCATTTTATATCCTAACTTTTCTGCAAGCTGAAGAGTTGTCTCACTGTAACGGCCAGAAGGATAAGCTACGGTAGTGGTTGTCTGAGAAAGATTACGATCTAAATACTCTTTTGAATCTTGTAATTCTGAATTTTGAGTATCAGCACTTGATACGGATAAATCTGGATGGTTCACGGTATGATCTTCAAAGGACATGCCATTTTTCTTCATTTCTTTGATCTCATCAAGTGTTAGAATATCTTCGCGACCTGCTTGAACAAAACCTGTAATGACATTGTTAGTGGCCTTCATTTGGTATTTTTGTAGGATAGGATAAGCTTGAGTATAGAAGTCCTTAAGACTATCATCAAAAGTTAACCAAACGACCTTCTTATTCTCTGGGAGGACATTTTCAGTTAAGGCCTTATAAGCTTCAGCAGGAGAAAGAGTGTAGTATCCTGCTTCTTTCAAGGCCTTTAAGTGGCTTTCAAAAGTTTCCGGATCAACAATTAGTCCAGAGTTAGCGGCTTCAGACGGGTCCATGACATGGATAGCATGATACATCAAGATGGGCAATTTAACAGGCTTATCTTGCTTGACCCATTTGATTTCTTCTTTCTTTTGACTAGTGGAGGAGGGCTGGCTCGCCTCTTCTGAAGGGCTTGCTTTACTAACTTGGCTAGCTTCAGGCTTGCTTGCTTCTTGCTGACTATTACTGTATTCTTTCCAAAGGAAAATACCACCAGTAACGATAAAGATGAGAAGAATGAGGTTCAACAGAAGTAAGATATCTCTTTTCTTTCGAGCCTTTTTTTCTGCAGAACGATTGCGATTAGGATAAGTCATAATTTCTCCTTGGCTAGATATTTGCTTTTATTATATCAAATCTAGAGAGGAATAGTATGAATTTTGTGCTAAATTCTGATATAATAGACTTTATACAGAAAAAATTTGAGGAGTGCTTCATGTCTATTAAAATAGCTTTACTTGGTTTTGGAACAGTGGCCAGTGGTGTGCCATTTCTACTGAAGGAAAACGGAGAGAAAATCGTTCAAGCAGCCCATTCAGAGATTGATGTTGCTAAAGTCTTGGTTAAGGATGATGCTGAAAAAGAGCGTCTTTTGGCAGCAGGAAATGACTTTAATTTTGTTACAAATGTTGAAGAAATCCTGAATGATCCTGAGATTACAATCGTTGTAGAGTTGATGGGACGGATTGAGCCAGCGAAAACCTTTATCACTCGTGCTCTTGAAGCTGGCAAACATGTGGTGACGGCCAATAAGGACTTGTTGGCAGTTCACGGAGCTGAGCTGTTGGAAATTGCTCAAAAACAAAACGTGGCTCTCTACTATGAAGCAGCTGTTGCTGGCGGTATTCCGATCCTGCGTACCTTGGTCAATTCATTGGCTTCTGACAAAATTACTCGTATCCTAGGTGTGGTTAATGGAACCTCTAACTTTATGATGACCAAGATGGTAGAAGAGGGTTGGTCTTATGAAGATGCTCTTGCTGAGGCTCAGAAACTTGGATATGCTGAAAGTGATCCGACCAATGACGTAGATGGCATTGATGCTGCCTATAAGATGGTTATTCTTAGCCAGTTCGCCTTTGGTATGAATGTTAAGTTTGAAGATGTGGGCCATCAAGGAATTCGAAATATCACACCAGAAGATGTGGCTGTCGCTCAGGAATTGGGCTATGTAGTTAAACTAGTTGGATCTATCGAAGAGACGCCATCAGGGATCGCAGCAGAAGTAGCTCCAACATTCCTTCCTAAAGCGCATCCACTTGCTAGTGTCAATGGGGTGATGAACGCTGTCTTTGTTGAGTCCATAGGTATCGGAGAGTCTATGTACTACGGACCGGGAGCTGGCCAAAAACCAACTGCAACTAGTGTCGTGGCAGACATTGTTCGGATTAGTCGTCGTTTGAATGAAGGAACAGTTGGCAAGGCATTTAATGAATTTAACCGTGAGTTGGTCTTGGCTAAGCCAGAAGATGTGAAGAGTAGCTATTACTTCTCTATCTTAGCGCCTGATTCTAAAGGCCAAGTTCTGCATTTGGCTGAGATTTTCAATGCTGAGGATGTTTCCTTTAAGCAGATTCTGCAGGAAGGTACAGACGGTGAGAAGGCTCGTGTGGTGATTATTACCCATGCTGTCAGCAAGACACAGCTGGAAAATGTCACTGCTAAGCTTAAAGAAGTTGCTGAGTTCGATTTGCTCAACACCTTCAAAGTATTAGGAGATTAAGATGAAGATTATTGTACCCGCTACCAGTGCTAATATTGGTCCAGGCTTCGATTCAGTTGGTGTGGCTGTCAGCAAGTATTTGACCATTGAGGTTCTGGAGGAAAGAGATGAGTGGCTAATCGAACATGACTTAAATCCAAGAATTCCCAAGGATAAACGAAACTTGCTAATCAAAGTAGCCTTGCAACTGGCACCAAATCTTCAGCCTTACCGTTTGAAGATGACCAGCGATATTCCTTTGGCACGTGGTCTGGGGTCATCTAGCTCAGTTATCGTGGCTGGTATTGAATTGGCTAACCAATTAGGAAAACTGGATTTAACGGATGATGAAAAGCTGGATTGGGCAAACAAGATTGAAGGTCATCCAGACAATGTAGCTCCAGCTATCTTTGGAAATCTAGTCATATCTAGTGTTTTTAAAGGGGCTGTTTCCTCTGTTAGGGCAGACTTTCCAGAGTGTTCTTTCATTGCTTATGTTCCTAAGTACGAACTGAAGACACGTGATAGTCGCAGTGTTTTGCCATTTAAATTTTCTTATAAGGAAGCAGTAGCAGCTAGTTCTATTGCCAATGTCGCCATTGCAGCTCTTCTCAAGGGAGACCTTGTCAAGGCAGGCCGAGCCATTGAATCGGATCACTTCCATGAGCGTTTTCGCCAAAAACTCGTCAGAGAATTTCCTAACATTAAGAAATTGGCTAAAAAACATGGAGCTTATGCTACTTATTTATCTGGAGCAGGTCCAACAATTATGATTTTAGCTCCAAAAGATAGGGCCAAATTAATTCAAACACGGATTGAGGGATGCAAGTATAATGGAGAAGTCTTTATACTAGATGTTGACAGAGATGGTGTTCGAGTGGAATTTTAAATGCTTTAAAATAGACGAAGAGACTGTCTATTCCTATCAAAAAAATTATGATATAATCAAATGAATATCCAACTAGGAGGTTTTACACGAATGGATAAACTTGAATGGCAGGATCTTGCTAGCCAGCTAGGACTTGAGTACGATGAAGATACGAAAATTATTTTCGGTCAGAAAGATGGGTACACTCTTTTTATTGAAGATGCTGGTGAAAAAATCTACCGAATTTGTTTTTCAGTTAAAGGTGATGAAGCACTTTCCATTGCGGAAGATCTGAAAGAATTGAAAAAATCCACTAAGGGTATGACAAATGCTCAGCTTACGCGTTACAAGCTTGTTGTTACTGTTAAAGGCGGAATGACTAAGGGTAGAACCAAAGAAACAATTGCTGAATGTTTGGAATCTAGTGTCACCTTCTTAAAAGAGCATGGGTTAATCAATGTTTGTGAGCACACTGGAGAAGCAGAGCCAACAGCAGTTTACCAAGTAGGAACAAACTTGTTGATTTTATCGGCTGATAGCTTCCAACAGTTGAGCTCTAATCTTGCAATTGAGAATCAAAGCTATGATCAGCAAAATGAAAATGTGATTGGCGGAATCGTCGGAGCCTTTGTTGGATGTTTGATCGGTGGAGCAGTTACATTGGGAATTGCTCAATTGGGTTATGTCTCTTTTGTATCTGGTTTGGTTATGGGGGTTTGTACCATTAAGGGTTATGAACTTTTAGGAAAGAAATTATCTAAACTTGGAATTGGTATCAGTATTTTCTTTATGCTTGTGATGATTTTATTTGTTCACCAGCTTGACTGGGCTTTATTAGTTTCAAGAGAAGTAGGTACGGATGTCTTTACAGCTTTCTCTTATTTCACAAATTATCTCTTATCTGGTGGAGAAGTTCATTATACCTACTGGCTTAACCTTGGATTGCTCTATCTCTTTACAGGAATTGGTGCCTACTCTATGGTACACAATGCTTTAGGTAATCATACCTTGAAGTATGTCACTCGGAAATTATAAAAGAAAACTGGCTGAGACCAGTTTTTTTGTATTTTTATCGAAAATGCCGATTAATTTTGATATAATAGAATCAATTTGTGATAAGAAAGAGAAATCATGGTGAATATAGAATTATTAAAGTCGGAATTAGCGGGAATTGATATCCGTTTTGATGAACCACTGAAGAAATACACTTACACAAAAGTTGGTGGTCCGGCTGATTATTTAGCTTTTCCTCGTAACCGATACGAATTAGTTCGACTGGTCAAGTTTGCTAATAGAGAGCAGATTCCATGGATGGTTCTGGGGAATGCTAGTAATATCATTGTTCGTGATGGTGGTATTCGTGGCTTTGTGATTATGTTTGACCAGTTACATACCATTATGGTAAACGGCTATACGATTGAAGCCGAAGCCGGGGCTAAATTAATCGACACGACTCATGTGGCCTTGCATCATAGCTTGACAGGTTTTGAGTTTGCATGTGGAATTCCAGGAAGTGTAGGTGGAGCTGTCTTCATGAATGCTGGCGCCTATGGTGGCGAAATCGCTCATGTCCTAGTATCTTGTAAGGTCCTGACTCCAGAAGGAGAAATCAAGACGATTTCAGCAGAGGAAATGAAGTTTGGCTATCGCTCTTCGGTAATTCAGGAAACGGGTGATATTGTCATTTCTGCTAAATTCGCCCTTTCTCCAGGAAATTACACAGCCATCCAGCAGGAAATGAAACGTCTGACACACCTGCGTGAACTTAAGCAACCGCTAGAATATCCATCGTGTGGTTCGGTCTTTAAACGTCCTTTAGGCCATTTTGCTGGCCAGTTGATTAGTGAAGCTGGTCTCAAGGGACATCGGATTGGTGGCGTTGAGGTTTCAACCAAACACGCTGGTTTTATGGTCAATATTGCAGATGGAAATGCTCAGAACTATGAAGATTTGATTGCTCACGTGATTCAAACTGTTGAAAATGAATCTGGTATAAGGTTGGAGCGTGAAGTCCGGATTATTGGAGAGACTTTACAGTAAAATTTTACTGAGATTGAAATGTTAGATAAGAAGGTTAGTCGTTGTCTAGTAATGAACGACTTTCTGCTTTTTTCTGACCGCTACGTTTTAGTTGAGGGGGTGACGCCTATCGATATCGCAAGTATGCAGGGCACTAGTTGCCCTCGAGAAGCAGTAGCGGCTTGACAGAGCCTCAATCTGTTAATACATGAAAAAGAAGGAATTTATGTGAATTGAAAAAACCAATTATCGAATTCAAAAATGTTTCTAAGGTTTTTGAGGATAACAATACTGTTGTTTTAAAAGACATTAACTTTGAGCTAGAAGAAGGAAAATTTTATACTCTTCTGGGGGCTTCAGGGTCTGGTAAATCTACTATTTTAAATATTATCGCAGGCCTCCTAGATGCCTCTACAGGAGATGTCTTTTTGGATGGGGTACGGATCAATGATGTACCTACCAATAAACGTGATGTACACACTGTCTTTCAGTCTTATGCCCTTTTTCCACATATGAATGTCTTTGAAAACGTGGCCTTTCCGCTACGTTTGCGTAAGGTTGAGAAGAAGGAAATTGAACGTCGTGTCAAAGAAGTGTTGAAAATGGTTCAGCTGGAAGGTTTTGATCGCCGTTCTATTCGAAAATTATCAGGTGGTCAGCGACAACGGGTAGCCATTGCTCGAGCGATCATTAATGAACCTCGAGTGGTCCTCTTAGATGAACCACTATCAGCTCTTGATTTGAAATTGCGGACGGACATGCAGTATGAACTTCGTGAGTTGCAACAGCGCCTAGGCATTACCTTTGTCTTTGTTACTCACGACCAGGAAGAAGCTCTAGCAATGAGCGATTGGATCTTTGTCATGAATGACGGAGAGATTGTCCAGTCTGGTACACCGGTTGATATCTATGATGAGCCGATTAATCATTTTGTTGCAACTTTCATTGGAGAGTCTAATATCCTTCCTGGTAAGATGATTGAGGACTATTTGGTTGAGTTCAATGGCAAACGCTTTGAAGCGGTGGACGGTGGTATGCGTCCTAATGAGTCGGTTGAAGTTGTTATTCGACCAGAAGATCTGCGCATCACTCTGCCAGAGGAAGGAAAACTACAGGTTAAGGTTGATACTCAGCTTTTCCGTGGAGTCCACTATGAAATCATCGCCTATGACGAACTGGGAAATGAATGGATGATTCACTCGACCCGCAAAGCCATTGTCGGTGAAGTCATTGGTCTTCAGTTTGAACCAGAAGATATCCATATTATGCGTCTCAATGAAACAGAAGAAGAATTTGATGCTCGTATCGAAGAATATGTTGAAATTGAAGAACAAGAAGCTGGTCTGATTAACGCAATCGAGGAGGAAAGAGATGAAGAAAACAACCTCTAACCTCTTTATTGTTCCATATTTTTTATGGATTGTGCTTTTTGTACTAGCACCAGTGGCTATGATTATCTGGAATTCCTTCTTTAATATTGAAGGAGGATTCACCTTAGAAAACTACCGGACTTATTTTGCCTCTCAGAATCTGACCTATTTAAAAATGAGTTTCAATTCGATTTTTTACGCGGGAATTGTAACTTTGGTCACCTTATTGGTCAGTTATCCAACGGCATTTTTCTTGACTCAGCTCAAGCACAAGCAACTCTGGCTCATGCTGATTGTCCTACCGACTTGGATTAATCTTTTGCTGAAGGCCTATGCCTTTATTGGAATTTTCGGTCAGGATGGCTCTATCAACCAATTCCTTAGCTTTATCGGAGTTGGACCTCAGCAAATTCTTTTTACCGATTTTTCTTTCATTTTTGTTGCTAGTTACATTGAGCTTCCCTTCATGATTTTGCCAATCTTCAATGTGTTGGATGATTTGGATCCAAATCTCATTAACGCCAGTCGTGATTTGGGAGCCAATCGTTGGGATACTTTCCGTCGCGTGATATTCCCACTTTCGATGAATGGAGTGCGCTCAGGAGTTCAGTCAGTTTTCATTCCCAGTCTCAGCCTCTTCATGCTGACTCGTCTGATTGGCGGAAATCGAGTTATTACCCTAGGGACAGCGATTGAGCAACACTTTCTAACGACGCAAAACTGGGGGATGGGTTCAACCATCGGAGTGGTTCTGATTATTGCCATGCTCCTGATTATGTGGGCAACCAAAGAAAGGAGAGATCGATGAAGAAACTATCCAGTATCTATCTAGCTTTTGTCTTTCTGATTCTTTATCTGCCAATCTTCTATCTGATTGGTTATGCCCTCAATGCTGGTGACGATATGAATCAATTTACCGGCTTTAGCTTGACTCACTTTGAGAACCTCTTTGGTGACAAGCGTTTGATGCTGATTTTGGCTCAAACCTTCTTTCTGGCCTTTCTTTCTGCTTTAATCGCGACAATCATTGGGACTTTTGGAGCAATCTATATCTATCAAGCCAAGAAAAAATACCAGGAAGCTTTCCTTTCTGTCAACAATGTCTTGATGGTAGCGCCAGATGTAATGATTGGTGCCAGTTTCTTGATTCTCTTCACAAATATGAAATTCCAGCTGGGCTTTATCTCAGTTCTGGCTAGCCACGTGGCCTTCTCTATTCCAATCGTTGTTCTGATGATTCTGCCAAGGCTTAAAGAAATGAATGACGACATGATTAAGGCGGCTTACGACTTGGGAGCCAGTCAGTTACAAATGCTGAAAGAAATCATGTTGCCTTATCTGACACCAGCTATTATAGCAGGGTATTTTATGGCGTTTACCTACTCTTTGGATGATTTTGCAGTGACCTTCTTTGTAACGGGGAATGGGTTTACTACCTTATCAGTGGAAATTTATTCTCGTGCCCGTCAGGGGATTTCTTTGGAAATCAATGCCCTATCTGCTTTAGTCTTTCTCTTTAGTATTTTACTGGTGATTGGCTATTACTTCATTTCACGAGAGAAGGAGGAGCAGGCATGAAAAGACTCTATTCCTTTCTAATCGGTATTGTTGCCATTGTCGCTGTCTTATGGCTAGTTAGTGTTCAGCTTGAAAATCAAACCAAAACTAGTGGTGGAGATAAACTGGTCATCTATAACTGGGGTGACTATATTGACCCAGAATTGCTAGAAGAATTCACCAAAGAAACGGGAGTTCAAATCCAGTACGATACCTTTGATTCAAATGAATCAATGTACACTAAAATCAAGCAGGGAGGTACGACCTATGACATTGCCATCCCTAGTGAATACATGATTGCCAAGATGATCAAAGAGAATTTGGTAGAAAAGCTAGATCACAAGCAGATCAAGGGGATGGAGAATATCGGTTCAGATTTCTTAGACCAGCCTTTTGATCCAGGGAACCAATATTCTGTTCCATATTTCTGGGGAACCCTGGGCATTGTTTATAATAGCAAATTGGTTGACAAGGCTCCAGAACATTGGGATGACCTTTGGCGCCCAGAATACAAAAACTCTATCATGTTGATTGATGGAGCGCGTGAGGTTATGGGCTTAGGTCTCAATTCTCTTGGCTATGGGTTGAATGACAAAAATGCGGATCATTTGCAGGAAGCTGTGGACAAGCTCTACAAGCTTACACCAAATATCAAAGCTATTGTAGCAGATGAGATGAAGGGCTACATGATTCAAAATAATGCGGCGATTGGTGTAACTTTCTCTGGAGAAGCTAGGCAGATGCTAGAGAAGAACGAAGACTTGCGTTACGTAGTTCCTAGTGAAGCCAGCAACCTTTGGTTTGATAACATTGTCATTCCAAAAACGGTTAAAAATAAAAAAGCAGCTTATCAATTTATTAACTTCATGCTGCGTCCAGAAAATGCCTACAAGAATGCGCTTTATGTTGGCTATGCAACACCCATTCCAAAAGCCAAGGCTCTTTTACCAAAAGAAGTCCAAGATGATGAAGCTTTCTATCCAACGGCAGAAACGATGAAACACTTAGAAGTCTATAAACAAATTGGACCAAAGTGGTTAGGGATTTATAATGACCTCTATTTACAGGTTAAAATGTATAGAAAATAAAAAAATGAGCTGGAACAGATGTTCTGGCTCATTTTATTGTTGACTTCCTTGCTCACTGCTACTAGCACTTGTCACAGACTGGCTAGAAGAAGTAGTGTCGTTGCTTGAAGAACTTGAACTGGTCTCTGTGCTAGTTGCAACTGAACTCTCTTGTGTGGAGGTCTCAGTGGCCTCAGAGGTGGAGGCAGTAGTAGTCTCTTTTTCGACTTCCTTGATAATAGTAGTCGTTTGAGCAGAAGAACTGGTATCTGATTTCTTTTGTTCATTGGACTTCATTGCATTCATAATAGTAATAGTCGCTGTGATAATACCCAGAACACTACCAATCAAGGTTAAGGTTTTCTGAAAAGCAGATAGGCCTTTTTTGATATGGCGCCCAGCTTTTCCAGTTTCCTGATTATCTTTATTTGTTTTCTTATTTTGACGAGAATAGTTGGTCATAATGTTTTTCAAACTCCTTTGCAAATACTAAATATGAATTCAAGTTCATTTCATATTTTCCATTATACGTCTTTTATTTTAAAATGTCTTAAAAAAATAAAAATTTTATATTTGAAAACGCAGTCAGTAGTTTTTTCATATAAAGATAGAAGTTTGATGATAAGAGATGCCTGGTTAAACCTTCAGAATAGTGAAAAGAATCCTGCTTAGGGAAACATGGCTTTTATCATAAAGTAAGGCTGGGAATTCTTTGTCCCAGCCTTCTTTAAATAACTATAAAGAGTTTTAGCTTCTTTCTTCTTGGAGAACAGCTTGCGCAACGGCGAGTCTAGCTGCAGGAACCCTGTATGGCGAACAGGAAACATAGGTAACATCGATTTCCTGGAAGAAAGAGATAGAAGCAGGATCACCGCCAACCTCACCACAAATACCAATGGATAGATTTGGTTTTACTTGATGAGCCTTGTTGATTGCAATTCTCATTAACTCACCAACACCATCCTTATCAATATTTTGGAATGGATCGGATGAGAGAATGCCCTTCTTTTTATAATGGCCAATAAATTTTCCAATATCATCTCGAGAGAAGCCATAGGTCATTTGAGTCAAGTCGTTGGTCCCAAAACTAAAGAAATCAGCTTCCTGAGCCAGCTTGTCAGCAGTCAGACAAGCTCGTGGCAATTCAATCATAGTACCAATTTCGTATGGGAAGGGATCTTGTTCATAGTCTTGGAAGAGGCATTGGATATGCTCAGTTAGATAAGACTTAACAAAGTCCAGTTCTTTTTTATCTGCTATCAAGGGGATCATAATTTCTGGCTTGATTTTAAGTCCTTCTTGATGCAGTCTAATGGCACTTCTAAAAATAGCCTCAGCCTGCATTTTGTAAATTTCTGGCTGAGTAATTCCCAGACGGCATCCCCGATGTCCTAGCATAGGGTTGCTTTCCTGTAAGTTTTCAATTTGGCGGGCCAGCTTTTCTGTTGACTTGTGCAATTTTTCGGCTAAAAGCTTGATTTCCTGAGGGTCCTTTGGCAGAAATTCATGCATTGGTGGATCTAAAAGGCGAATAATCATTGGTTTATCCTGAACTGCTCGGAACATATGGTAGAAGTCTTCTTCTTGGAAATGTAAAAGCTGCTTGAGGGCCATCTGAATCTCCATCTCATTGTCAGCAAGGATGAGGCGACGCATTTCTAGGATCCGGTCCTGACCAAAAAACATGTGCTCAGTACGTGCCAGTCCAACCCCTTGAGCACCAAATTTCATAGCTGTTTCCAAATCTTTGACTGTCTCAGCATTTGCTCGAACTTTCAGATGAGCAACTTCATCAGCCCAAGAAAGCAGACGCTGTAGATCTTGATTATTTTCAACTAGGACGGTTGGGATTTCTCCGCTATAAATGCAACCTGAACTACCATCAACAGAAATGATATCTCCTTCAGTAAGAGTAAGACCTCCACATGAAAGTGTCTTGCTTTCTTCGCGAATGCTTAGTTCTCCACAGCCAGCGACACAGCAGGTTCCCATTCCTCTAGCGACAACGGCTGCATGAGAGGTCATACCACCTTGGCTGGTTACAATAGCTTGGCTGACCACCATTCCTTCAATATCTTCAGGAGAAGTTTCCTGTCTGACTAAAATGACTTTTCTTCCCAGATCATGTAGTTCTTTAGCTCGATCAGCTGTAAAGACTATTTCACCAGTAGCAGCTCCAGGACTTGCTGGCAAACCTTGTGCTATGAAAGAAGCTTTTTCCAATCCTGCATCTTCAAAGACAGGATGAATTAGCTGACTAATAGACGCAGGAGATACTCTTAAGAGGGCATCATTTTTACTGATAATACCTTGCTCTACTAAATCTAACGCAATTTTTAATGAGGCTTTGGCAGTCCGTTTACCATTTCTAGTTTGTAAGATATAAAGCTTCCCTTTTTCAATAGTAAATTCAATGTCCTGCATGTCTTTATAATGGTTTTCAAGAATGCTAGCGTAGTCCTTAAAGGCTTTATAGGCTTGGGGTTGAGCTTTTTCTAATGCAGCTATAGGTTCTGGAGTCCGTATGCCAGCGACCACATCTTCTCCTTGGGCATTCAGTAAAAATTCACCGAATAATACAGCTTCACCGCTAGCAGGGTTCCTAGTAAAACAGACTCCAGTTCCACTGTTTTGATCACTATTTCCAAAAACCATGGCTTGAACGTTTACAGCTGTTCCCAAATCATGAGAAATATGATTTAAATCACGGTAAATTTTAGCTCGATTATTATTCCAGGACTTAAAAACAGCTTGAATAGCAGCGTAAAGCTGGTCTATCGGATTTTCTGGAAAATTCTTATTTTCTTGATGGTAGATTTCTTTATATTGCTTAACCAAGTCTTGGTGCTCAGCAATTGACAATTCTTTAAGGTTTTTATTCTGATTCTTTTCAAAGTTTTCTAATAAAGTATCAAAAAGTTCTTTAGGAATACCATATACAACGTCTGCAAACATTTGAAGAAGACGTCGGTAACAGTTGTAGGCAAAGTCAGGATTAGTCTGTTCGGCTAATATTTGTGTCCGATGATCATTGAGCCCAAGATTCAAAATGGTATCCATCATTCCGGGCATGGAGAATTTTGCACCGCTACGAACGGAGACTAAAAGCAAGTCAGAGTTCTCTCCATTAAAAGATTTATTCGTTTTCCTCTCAAGAAGGGTAATCGCTTTCAAAATATGATCTTTTAAAGAGGAATCAAAGAAATCAGGATTTTCGAGAAACTTGTTACAGCTTTCTGTAGTAATGGTAAAACCGGGAGGAACAGGCAATCCCAAATTGCTCATCTCTGCTAAATTGGCTCCTTTTCCGCCAAGGAGAGCTTTGTCATTCGCACTTCCTTCCTCGAAGGAATAAATCCATTTTGTCATATCTGCCTCCAAATTAATTTAATATGTGTCATATAAAAAGACAAATTCATTGTAATATACATCATATATACTTGTCAAATAAAAAACATGCAGGTTTTTTGTTGACATATTTATTTTTTTTGATATAATGTGTAACAAAAATGATGATTATATAATAACTTTTAATTTAAATATGCCAAGAATATCCATTATTTATTTTTATCATTTATTGAATACAGAAAGGTTTTATGTTAATTGAAATTAAGCGAACGACAAAAGAAAATTGTAGAAATTGTTAAAGTTCAGCAGCCTTTAAGCGGTGAGAAAATTTCGGAGCTACTGGATATTTCTCGGGCGACATTACGGTCAGATCTTTCCTTTCTAACCTTGGTTGGAATTTTAAAGGCTACTCCGAAAGTTGGTTACACGTATTCTGGCACTGATCTTGAAACACTTTTCTTTTTTGATACTTTTCGAAAAGAAGTAGTAGAGATTATGACTTCTCCGGTCTTGGTAAGCCATGATTCTTATATTCAGGATGCTATTATTACTCTCTTTATGTATGATGCAGATGTTCTCTATGTCATTGATGAAGAAAAGCTTCTCCTTGGAATTATGTCGCGTAAAGATCTTCTGAGGGCTTCACTCAATTCAAATATCAATAGTACACCTGTAGCAGTTTGTATGACCAGGATGCCCCATATTAAAACATGTCACAAGAATATGAATATTTTAGAAGCTGCTGCCCTCCTTCAAGATTATGCCATAGATTCGTTGCCAATAGTGGACGAGGAGAATGAGCGTAAAATTTTAGGAAGCGTGACCAAGTCAGCCTTGTTGGATTATATTATTCAGCAAGCTCGAAGCGCTGAGGTGAATAGAGAAGAGGAATAAATATGAAAAAAGAAATGATTGTTTATAGTGTTTCAGATTCATTAGGTGGGACTTCCCAAAAGTTGCTGTCAGCAGTTACGGCTCAGTATCCAGATATCATTTTTAATAACAGCTATCGTTTTCCTTTTATTAATAAGGAGGAGGAACTGTTAGATATTTTACGAGACGCTATCAAGGATGATGCCCTAGTAATTAGTACCTTGGTTGATGGCAAGCTAGCCTCTGTGGCTAGAGAATTTAGTCAGGCTCATGGTCTGTCCTATTTGGATTTGATGCATCCATTTTTTGAAATTATCAAGGAAAAGACGGGTACTGACCCGATTGAAGTCCCTGGGACTCTTCATCGTTTAGATAGCGAATACTTTAATAAAATTTCAGCTATTGAATTTGCGGTCAAGTATGATGACGGTAAAGCGCCACAAGGATTTTTAGATTCAGATATAGTCCTGTTGGGTGTTTCCCGCACTTCGAAAACACCTCTTAGCATTTACTTAGCTAATAAAGGATATAAGGTTTCAAATTTTCCTTTAATCCCAGAAGTTCCTCTGCCTCAGGTTTTGGAAAAAGTTGATTCTCGCCGTTTAATTGGTCTTGTTTGTGAGCCAGAAAAATTAGCGAAAATTCGTAGTCACCGTCTCGACTCTTTAGGCTTGACCCAGGAAACCAGCTATACAGATCTGGAAAAAATTTATCAGGAATTGGACTACTCTAAAACCGTATTTAAAAAATATGGAGCTCAGATCATTAATATGTCAGATAAATCAATTGAAGAGACAGCTTTCTTGATCGAAGAGCATTTAAAAAAACTGAACTAAGCGAATGAAGAGTTAACTGTTTTTCATAAATAGGTTAGAGCGTTGGAGGGCAGATATGGAGCAATATAAGCGTATTTTACTGAAAGAATTTGACTCTCGGCAAAAGGTTATTACAGAACTAACCAACCTTGAAGCAATTTTAAACCTTCCTAAAGGGACAGAGCTTTACATCAGTGATATTCATGGAGAATTCGAGGCTTTTGACTATATTTTAAGAAGCTGTGCTGGTATTCTTAATGAAAAAATTAAGGATTGCTTCGGGGATTCTTTATCACAAGATGATAAAAACAGACTATCAGCTTTGGTTTCCTATCCAGAACTTGTCTTGAAAGAAGGCAATAAAAGCAGAGACTGGTATAAGGACACCATCCCTCAGCTGTTAAGCTTGCTGACCTTTGCAGCAGCCAAGTATAGTCGCTCCAAGCTAAGAAAGGCCTTGCCCCCTCAATATGCCTATATCATTGAAGAATTGGTTTATAGTGATACCGCTTTAGCGGATAAAAAAACTTACTTCGAAAATATTCTGTCTTATGTTATTGAGCTACGCGAAGCTGTTCCTTTTATTCTGGGGATATCTAGAAGTATCCGTCGCTTATTGATTGACCACTTGCATGTGGTGGGAGATATTTTTGATAGAGGGGCTGGTAGTCCTCAAGTCATGGATGAACTCTTGCATTTTCATTCTTTAGACATTCAGTGGGGAAATCACGATATTATTTGGATGGGAGGCTTTTTCGGCTCTAAAGCCTGCATGCTCAATGCCTTGCGTATTGCAGCACGCTATGGTTATCTGTGGGATATTGAAAAGGCGTATGGCTTAAATCTTCGAGCCTTAACACTATTTGCGGATAGAACCTATAAGGCCAATCCTAAGTTTAGACCTATTCTGGGACATAGAGAAGACGATTTCACTTCTGAAGAAATTTTACAGTTGGAAAAGGTTCATCAAGCTCTTACCATAATACAGTTTAAGCTAGAAAGTCAATTAATAAAAAGACGCCCTGAGTTCCAGATGGAGGACCAGGTTACCTTGGATAAAATTGATTACTGGGAAGAATGTCTGACGATCGATGATAAAAAACATCCTTTGATTAATACTTGTTTTCAAACTATTGATCCAACAAATCCATCAGAATTAAGTCCAGAAGAAGCGCAAGCAGTTGACAGTATGTTGGCTTCCTTCCAAGAATCTCTCAAGCTGGCTGAACATATCAACCTGCTCATGAAAAAGGGTTCAATGTATAAGATTTACAACCAACATTTGCTCTTTCATGGCTGTATTCCTCTTGAACCTTCTGGAGAGTTTCAACCTTTTATGATTCATCAAGCGCATTATGTAGGAAGAGAATTGCTGGATTTCTTTGAATACCATATTCGCCAAGCAGCAAAGAATAAGGAAATCGGCGATGATTTTTCGACAGACTTAATTTGGTATTGTTGGAGAGGTAAATTGTCCCCTCTATTTGGGAAAGATAAGATGACCACTTTAGAACGTTATTTTATCGAGGATAAGGATACCCACAAGGAAGTGGAAAATTCTTATTTTTCTTATCGTAATTCTGAGAAAATTTGTCAATTGATTTTAGAAGAATTCGGCCTCTTTTCCCAGGAGTCTAGAATGGTCAACGGCCACACTCCAGTCAAGACAGGCAAGGGAGAATCTCCTATTCGTGGTGGTGGCTTGCTCTTCGTCATTGATGGCGGTTTGTGTGAAGCTTATCAAGAAAAGACTGGAACAGCAGGATATTCTTTGCTGAATAATTCTTACGGTTTTCAACTGGTAACCCACCAACCCTTCCAAAATGCCCAAAAGGTAGTAGAAGCACCTTTTGCCCAGACTTCTTTAAAGAAAGTTATTGAAAATGTTGAACAGCGAACTCTGATTAAATCCACTAGTATCGGTCAAATATTGATGGCCCAGCAACAAGAACTTTTTGCTCTGCTACATGAATTTTACGACTTTTAAAACATACCCTAGATTCTTCTTGAATTTAGGGCTTTTTCTTTCTTGTTCCTGTTTCTCTTTCGTGTTACAATAGGAGTATTGAAATTTTGAGGAAAGAACATGATTTATTTAGATAATTCAGCGACAACAAGACCTTATCCTGAGTCTTTGGCCACTTACACAGAGGTTGCTTCTAAAATCTGGGGAAATCCTTCCAGTCTGCACAGTTTAGGCAGTCAGGCAACCCGTCTCTTAGAAGCTTCACGTAGGCAAATTGCAGAGCTTTTGGGCAAGTCTTCGTCGGAGATTTTTTTTACGTCTGGAGGGACAGAAGGAGACAACTGGGTGCTTAAAGGAGTTGCCTTTGAAAAGGTTCCTTTTGGAAAACACATCATCGTGTCTAACATTGAGCATCCCGCTGTTAAAGAATCAGCTCTTTGGCTACAGAGTCAAGGGTTTGAAATAGATTTTGCCCCAGTGGACAAGTCTGGTTTTGTTGATGTAGACAAGCTAGCGGAGTTGATTCGACCAGACACTACACTAGTCTCTATCATGGCTGTCAATAATGAAATTGGCAGTATTCAACCCATTCAGAAAATATCCGAACTGCTAGCAGACAAGCCGACTATTTCCTTTCATGTGGACGCTGTACAGGCTGTTACGAAGATTCCAACAGCTGCTTATCTGACGGATCGCGTGGATTTTGCGACATTTTCCAGTCATAAATTTCATGGTCTTCGGGGTGTGGGAATTGTCTATATCAAGTCTGGCAAGAAAATCAGTCCGCTTTTGACTGGTGGAGGCCAGGAGTCGGACAAGCGTTCAACGACGGAAAATTTAGCTGGCATTGCAGCGACAGCCAAAGCTCTGCGTTTGTCCATGGAAAAGCAAGAAGCATTTGCCCAGCGGACGGCTCAGATGAAGAAGATTCTTCTTGAAGAACTGCAGAAATATCCAGATGTGGTGATTTTCTCAGACATGGGAGATTTTGCGCCTCATATACTGACCTTTGGTATCAAGGGAGTGCGTGGCGAAGTTGTCGTTCATGCATTTGAAGACTACGAGATTTATATCTCGACTACCAGCGCTTGCTCTTCTAAGGCTGGAAAGCCAGCAGGAACCCTAATCGCTATGGGGGTTGAAAAGTCTATCGCTCAAACGGCTGTCCGTATCAGTTTGGATCTTGACAACGATATGAGCCAGATGGAGCAGTTTTTGACAACTTTTAAAATCATTTACGAAAAAACTAGAAAAGTAAGGTAAACAATGCATTATTCAGAAATTATGGTACGCTACGGTGAGCTCTCAACCAAGGGCAAGAACCGCATGCGCTTTATCAACAAACTCAAACGCAATATCCAATCAGTCTTATCAATCTATCCGCGGGTTCATGTCAAGGCTGACCGTGACCGCACTCATATCTATCTGCATGGAACAGACTATCAGCCGGTCGCTGAATCACTCAAGCAGATTTTTGGGATTCAGAATTTCTCTCCATCTTATAGGGTTAAAAAGTCTGTACCAGCCTTGATTGAAGCTGTTCAAACCATCATGAAGCAAGTCTATCAGGAAGGCATGACCTTTAAGATTACCAGCAAGCGCAGTGATCACAGCTTTGAGTTAGATAGCCGTGAGCTTAACCAAACGCTTGGCGATGCTGTTTTTGAGGCTATTCCCAATGTTCAGGTTAAAATGAAAGCGCCAGACATCGAGCTTCGCGTCGAGATCCGAGAAGAAGCGGCCTATATCTCTTATGAGACGATTCGTGGTGCTGGGGGACTGCCAGTCGGCACTTCAGGAAAAGGCATGCTCATGCTGTCGGGTGGGATTGACTCACCAGTGGCTGGTTATCTGGCTCTCAAGCGTGGTGTAGATATCGAGGCGGTTCACTTTGCCAGTCCTCCATACACCAGTCCAGGTGCGTTGAAAAAAGCTCAAGATTTGACACGAAAACTGACCAAGTTTGGTGGCAATATCCAGTTTATCGAAGTGCCTTTCACAGAGATTCAAGAGGAAATCAAGGCCAAGGCTCCTGAAGCCTACCTGATGACCCTGACTCGTCGCTTTATGATGCGCATTACGGATCGGATTCGGGAGGAACGGGGGGCTCAAGTCATTATCAACGGAGAAAGTCTAGGTCAGGTGGCTAGTCAAACTATCGAGAGTATGCAGGCTATCAATGCTGTAACCAATACACCGGTTATCCGTCCAGTCGTGACCATGGACAAGCTGGAAATCATTGAGATTGCAGAAAAAATCGATACTTTCCAAATTTCTATCCAGCCATTTGAAGACTGCTGTACTATTTTTGCGCCTGACCGTCCTAAGACCAATCCTAAGATAGAGAATGCAGAGCAGTACGAAGCTCGCTTAGATGTTGAAGGTTTGGTAGAACGCGCTGTTGCAGGCATCATGATTACTGAGATCAGACCACAAGCAGAGACTGATGAAGTTGACGAGCTGATTGAAGGGCTGTTGTAAAAGCGAGAGAAGGTGACGTTTATGCTTGCTGTTTTTCTCTTAATTCCTTTTTTGTTGATTCGTTTTCCTTTATTGAGTCATTACAGCAAAAATGCTTTGTCACGAGCGGCTTATTTTGCGCCAGTACAAGGAAAAGAAAAGATAGCTTATATGATTTATCAATTGAGCAATCTAGCCTTGTTCATAACTCCTTTTTTGCTTGAAGTTAAGTTTGATTTTTCTCTTTTCTTTTATGCTGGTATAGCTATTTACCTGCTTGGTTTGGCTTTGTGTGTTATCAGTATGAGGAATTTCGCTAGACCAGATGCAAACGGCATGAATACAAAGGGTCTTTATCGCTATTCCCGTAATCCCATGTATGTAGCTTACTTTGTTTGTTTTTTAGGAATAGCTTTTTTGACTAAGTCAATGATTTTCTTTCTGATTTTAGTGATTTTTCAGACTGCGGCCCATTGGATTATCCTATCTGAGGAGCGCTGGTGTCTTGAAAAATTCGGAAAGTCTTATCAAGACTATCAAGATAAAGTGCGACGCTATTTTTAAGCTTCTTCCAATCAATAATTACAAGATAAATTTATTAATAAATAGAATAGTAAAATACTCTTGATTTAAGTTTTAATAAAATAGTAGAAAAAAGGAGAATGAATGAGCGATTGGTATTATTTTTGGAGAGGACTTGCTGGAGCATTTTCTTGGGAAAAGGGTCAAGATAATGCTTTGATTGGAGGAGAACCTAGCTGGACTTATTTATTAGGGCTTAGCATTAACTTTTTAGTGATTCTAGGAATTTTTGGTCTAGTCTTGTTTGGATTCTATAAAACCAAAGTTCAAGCAGGTTCTTGGAAGGCGGCTTTCGGAGTCTTTTGGGATAATCTATTTTCAAGAGGGCGCGCCAGAGGTATTTTAGGTCTTATAGTTGGCTTCCCCATTATTTTCATTGCAATCCCCTTCTATGCTGGATATCGTGTGACCAATGGTGTTTGGCGCTACAATTATTTTACTAATCAAGAAACAGTTACTAAGACGGTCTTACTTTCTGAGTTAGATACTTATGTTGGAAGTAGGAAGTCAGGTAGCTCTAGTATTACCTTGACAGTCTTTAATGGAAATGAGAAGCGTACAGTCAACATCGCAAACTCAAGTCAGACACTAGCTCGCACCTTAAAATCAGAATTAAAGACACCGACAATGATTGATGTTGAAGTCAATAAAGAAGGACAGATTATCTTTGTTCATTAAAAAAATTTAATAAGCCTGAAAATCCGTTTTCATTGGGTAAAAAGGCTTGTCAAAAGGGAAGAGAAGTGCTATACTTAGAGAGTTGACTATGCACGTTCCTGTGCAACCGCACGAACATCGTTGCTCACATAGTGAGTATAAAGTGGTTCGTCCCACGATGCTAGGCGAGTCTTCACAAAAATACGGGGGAAACCCCAAAAAAATCATAGGAGGTGCATAATGAGCACATACGCAATCATTAAAACTGGCGGAAAACAAGTTAAAGTTGAAGTTGGTCAAGCAATCTACGTTGAAAAATTGAACGTTGAAGCTGGTCAAGATGTTACTTTTGACGAAGTTGTTCTTGTTGGTGGTGAAAAAACTGTTGTCGGAACTCCACTTGTTGCCGGAGCTACTGTTGTCGGAACTGTTGAAAAACAAGGTAAACAAAAGAAAGTTGTTACTTTCAAATATAAACCTAAAAAAGGCAGTCACCGTAAACAAGGTCACCGTCAACCATATACTAAGGTTGTCATCAACGCGATCAACGCTTAATTTTCAGGAGAACACATGATACACGCAGTCTTTGAGAGAGCTGAGGATGGCGAACTAAGATGTGCAGAGATTACTGGACACGCCGGAAGCGGCGAATACGGCTTTGATGTCGTGTGTGCATCGGTTTCGACGCTTGCCATAAATTTTGTCAATTCAATTGAAAAATTTGCGGGCTATGAACCGACCTTAGAATTAAACGAAGATCAAGGTGGATTCTTACGGGTTGAAATCCCAAAAGATATTGCACCGAACCAGAGGGAAATGACTCAGCTTTTCTTTGAATCCTTTTTCTTAGGAATGGCAAACCTATCGGAGAACTCATCAGAGTTCGTCCAAACAAGAGTTATCACAGAAAACTAACACGGAGGAAAAACATTATGTTAAAAATGAATCTTGCTAACTTGCAATTATTCGCCCACAAAAAAGGTGGAGGTTCTACATCTAACGGACGTGACTCACAAGCGAAACGTCTTGGTGCTAAAGCTGCTGACGGTCAAACTGTTACAGGTGGCTCAATCCTTTACCGTCAACGCGGTACTCACATCTATCCAGGTGTAAACGTTGGCCGCGGTGGAGACGATACTTTGTTTGCAAAAGTTGAAGGCGTAGTTCGCTTTGAACGCAAAGGACGCGATAAAAAACAAGTTTCTGTTTACCCAATCGCTAAGTAAGGTTATAAAACCAATAAACAAAAGGCTTTCTGAGAGATCAGAGAGCCTATTTTTTGTTTTGCTAGCTGTATTTTAATAAGTAAGATGATGGGGGAAACCGTTTCCTTGACTTTAAAGTATTGAAATGATTGAATAGAATTGAAAAAAAGATTATTAGGAGGGAATATGTTCCATTTTTTTACAAAAGTTGAAAGTATTTCAACAGCAGAATTAGAGAAAAGGTTGAAGACGAATATTAAGCTACTGGATGTTCGAACCCCGTCTGAATATAGCAAGGGTCACATCAGGGGAGCCCAGAATCTTCCTTTAGGGCAACTCGATCGCTATTCGCAGTCAAAAGAAGAGAAGCTTTATGTGATTTGTCACTCAGGTGTTCGTAGCAGATTAGCAGCGAAAAAGCTTAAAAAGAAAGGCTATGATGTTGTGAATGTTTCTGGAGGCATGATGTCTTGGAAAGGGGATGTCGTTTAAAGTAAGTCAATAAAAAACTCTTTGCCAATTTTTAATGAATGGCAAAGAGAAGGAGTCGCTTATTTGACTGTTGTAGGGATGATATCTTTAGTTTTTCCAGAATGAGCAATCACACGATATTCGTTTGGTTTTGTTTCGTATTGGAATGCAATGGTTGTGGTGTCGTCTGGTAATTTTTGTGCAATGTCAGCAATAGTCTGACGGAAACCTTGCAGGATTTGTTTGTCTTCTTCTGTGGCAGTATTATTATCAAAAGCAGCCATCATTTCCTTAGTTCCAGCAGCTGTATCACCTTTGATAGAAGCTGTAATGACGGTATGTCCATTCGGGAAAGCTTCGTCTTTTACATCTTTTTCAACTTTAATATCAAAATCTTTAGAATTTCCATTTGGATCAAATATTGATTTCAGCTCATTGATAACATCTTCTTGAGAAGTACCAGCTGATTTGCTTTTTTTGGCAGTAGATACTGATGAAGTGACTTCTGAAGAAGATGATGAAGATGTTTCTTCAGTTGATTTCGCAGAGCATGCAGCTAAGACGATAAATGATAGGGCAGTTAAACTATAGAGTGAAATTTTCTTCATAGATTCCTCCTGGAAAGGTTAAGGTTATATTATTCTCTTATAACTGGAAAACAGTATCAAGAAATAAATTGTAGATATATTGTAACCAACGCTAAGCCAGTCGTCAAGCGACTTTCAGGCTTTTTAGGCAACTTGAGTAAAAAATCATATAAAGGATATAAGAACTACAGATGAACATAGAAAAAAAGTAGATGGTGACCTACCTTACTGGTTTGTCCCACCTACTTTTTTAGTTTAGAAGATATTTTTCAATAGCTTTTGCTACCCCATTTTCGTCATTGGAGTCAGTGACGTCATCAGCGAGTGATTTAACATAGTCGCTGGCATTCCCCATGGCAATACCTAGACCCGCCAATTTAAGCATTTCAAGGTCATTGTTGGCATCTCCAAGAGCCATGATTTCCTCAACTTTGATATTTAATTTTTGGGCTAATTTTTCTAATGCAAATGCTTTGGTGATACCTGCCGGCATAACTTCATAAATCACATCCTGTGAGCGTACACCGCTGAAATGCTGGCAGATATCAGAGGCATATTTTTCTTCAAAGAAATCGACTGTCTCTTTTTCAGCTAAGAACATGGCCTGGAACATCGTATACTTACCACTAACTGCCTCCTCAAGGCTGATTTCAGTGGGTGAGGTAAAAACATAGCCTGTGTCTCGAACTACGATAGGGCTCGGTGTCTCTCCGACAACGAAATAGTGTTCTTCGTCAAATAAGGTAAGTTGGATGGAGCTATTCTGGGTTAAGCTATAGAGGTAGTGGATATCTTGCTTATCCAAGGCGACTGAGTCTATCACCTTCCAATCACTGGTTCGGTGGATGGCACAGCCATTGTCAACAATCACATATTCATCTTCTTGGGCGAGGCCTAAAAGTTCGTAATATGGTCGAACACCAAAAGGAGGACGACCTGTACAAAGGACCAGTTTCACACCAGCCTTTATAGCTTTGTGGATAGCAGAGATATTTTCTTGGGAAATCTTTTTTTGAGAATTCAAGAGAGTTCCATCCATATCAAGTGCAAGTAATTTTATCATTGTTTATCTCCAATATTAATCTGTGATAAGTATAGCATAATTTATGGATAAAGTCCGAGTCTATAGGAAAAATCGCGGGTCTTGTGTTATAATAAATAGAATACCCTAAAAGGATGAGAAAAATGAATTTAGAAGATTTGAAAAAACGTCAGGAGAAGATCCGTAATTTCTCCATCATTGCCCATATCGACCACGGGAAATCAACCTTGGCTGACCGGATTTTGGAGGCGACTGAGACGGTTTCCAGCCGGGAAATGCAGGCCCAACTCTTGGACAGCATGGACTTGGAGCGGGAGCGCGGTATCACCATCAAACTAAATGCTATCGAGCTTAATTACACAGCTAAAGATGGTGAAACCTATATCTTCCACCTCATTGACACGCCTGGACACGTGGACTTTACCTATGAAGTATCGCGGTCGTTAGCAGCCTGTGAAGGAGCTATTTTGGTCGTTGATGCAGCTCAGGGGATTGAAGCTCAGACCTTGGCAAATGTCTATCTAGCGCTGGACAATGATTTGGAAATTCTGCCGGTTATCAATAAGATTGACCTGCCAGCTGCGGATCCAGAACGGGTGCGAGCTGAGATTGAAGATGTGATTGGACTAGATGCTAGCGAAGCCGTATTAGCTTCTGCCAAGGCTGGTATCGGGATTGAAGATATTCTAGAGCAGATTGTGGAGAAAGTTCCAGCTCCGACTGGAAATGTTGAAGCGCCACTCAAGGCCTTGATTTTTGACTCAGTCTATGACGCCTATCGTGGGGTAATTCTACAAGTGAGGGTGATGGATGGTGTGGTCAAGCCAGGAGATACCATTCAGCTCATGAGCAATGGCAAGACCTTTGACGTAACTGAGGTTGGCATCTTTACACCTAAGGCTATTGGGCGTGATTTCTTAGCGACAGGGGATGTTGGCTATATTGCAGCCTCTATCAAGACGGTACAGGATACCCGAGTCGGAGATACTGTAACCTTGGCTGATAATCCAGCTACAGAACCTCTGCATGGCTACAAGCAGATGAACCCGATGGTTTTTGCTGGTCTCTATCCTATCGAGTCCAATAAATACAATGACTTACGTGAGGCTCTTGAAAAGCTCCAGCTAAACGATGCCAGCTTGCAGTTTGAGCCAGAAACATCACAAGCGCTAGGATTTGGATTCCGTTGTGGCTTCTTGGGCTTGCTACACATGGATGTTATTCAGGAGCGCTTGGAGCGTGAGTTTAATATTGATCTGATTATGACGGCTCCGTCCGTTATCTATAAGGTTAATCTGACAGATGGTGAAGCCATTGATGTCTCTAATCCGAGTGAGTTTCCGGATCCGACCAAGATTGATTCTATCGAGGAGCCTTATGTTAAGGCGCAGATTATGGTGCCACAGGAATTTGTCGGAGCAGTGATGGAGTTGGCTCAACGCAAGCGCGGTGACTTTGTGACTATGGACTATATCGACGATAATCGGGTCAATGTCATCTATCAAATTCCGCTTGCTGAAATTGTCTTTGACTTTTTTGACAAGCTCAAGTCCTCTACTCGTGGCTATGCGAGCTTTGACTATGAGATTTCTGAGTACCGCTCGTCCAAGCTGGTGAAGATGGATATTCTCCTCAATGGCGACAAGGTTGATGCCCTTAGCTTTATCGTTCACAAGGAATTTGCTTATGAGCGTGGTAAGCTGATTGTAGACAAGCTCAAGAAAATCATTCCTCGTCAGCAGTTTGAAGTACCCATTCAGGCTGCTATCGGTCAGAAAATTGTGGCTCGGACAGACATCAAAGCCTTGCGTAAGAATGTCTTGGCCAAGTGTTATGGTGGTGACGTTTCTCGGAAGCGCAAACTCCTTGAAAAACAAAAAGCTGGTAAAAAACGGATGAAAGCTATCGGCTCAGTCGAAGTTCCACAAGAAGCTTTCCTCAGTGTCTTGAGTATGGATGAGGAATAATCTCTTATAGCCTTAGGTAATAGATCCTAAAAGGAGGAAAATCATGAAACGATCGTACTTACTTGGTGCAGTCCTTGTATTGACTTCACTTACTCTAATGTCTTGTGCCAAATCTGGTCAAAAAGGTGAACAAACAAGCTCTTCGACCAGTTCAAGTGTTCAAGTCAAAAAGGATAGTTCAGACTCTTCTTCTAAGGAAAGTAAGAGCAAAGCCAATCAAGAAAGAAAACGTGTTGGCTCCCCTGAGTTTGGCTATATCGATATCCCAAGTAAATGGGTTAAATTTGTCGATGTAGATGTTGATGGACTTATTCAATATACCGATGGTTCTGCCTATAATATCGTTACAATGAATGCTATTTCTAAGGAAGAGGCAGAAGTAGGTGAGGGGGAGACCTTCAATGCAGAAACGATTGCTCAACGCGTCGCCTATAATTGGAGTCAAAAAGATAATCTTGAAAAGATGTGGGGGACTAAGAATACCGTATCTGGCCAAGAAGCATTTCAACTTAACATCATTTTAAAGTCAGGACAACTTGCTAATACATTGGTTTTCCAAAAGGATGATAAAGTCTATATACTGTCCATTGAAGGTGACAAAGAAACTATCAATGACTTCTTGGAAAACATGAAGGATACATGGAGTCTCGACGAAAAAAATTCAAATGCTAAGATCTGAAAGACTCAGAAAAATGAGATTGACTGAAAGGTATCTCATTTTTTTGATGTGTTGATGATAAACACCAAAAAGATAATTAGAAAGTAAAATATGTCTCAAGAAATCGACCTTGAAAAATACCACCAACTAGCTCTTCAAAAGCAGAAAGAGCATCGAAAGTTTTTGGCTAGCTTGAAAAAAAAGCCACCAAAAAACCTCGATAAGATTGCCCAGCAGATCCATGATGAGGTCTTTGAGGAGATTGACTGTACAGCCTGTGCTAATTGCTGTAAGACTTTAGGGCCAGACTTTAAGGAAGCTGATATTGTCCGTATTGCCAAGTATTTCAAGATGAAGCTGCCAGCTTTTGAAGAGGAATTTCTGCAGGTAGACGAAGACGGTGATAAGGTTTTCAAGGCTATGCCTTGTCCTTTTTTAGGTGGAGACAATCTCTGCTCGATCTACGATGTCCGTCCCAAGGCCTGCCGAGAGTTCCCTCACACAGACCGCAAGAAGATTCATCAGATTAATCATCTGACAATCAAAAATACCCTGACTTGTCCTGCGGCTTATCTTTTTGTGGAGAAGCTGCGGGATAGGTTATAGAATCCCCCTCTAAATCTTGTACAAAAATTCTAGGGCAGAAGTATCTTATATCTGCTAGACTATAGTTAGAATTGAACATGGCCAAAAAGCTGTGTGAAAAAGATAAAATTTTCTCGGAGCAGGAGCCCCTCCGTCAATTTTCTTATTTTCACTTTGTTTTTAAAGGCCTTAGTATCTTTTGTGAGGTGAAAAAGAATATGATGCATCAATTCAATCGAACCATGGAATATCTAGAAAGAAAGTTGGACGCAGAAGTGGATTTGCAGAAATTTCAGCAGCTATCAGGCTATTCTTATGCTCTCTTTAGCAGACTCTTTTCTATCCTAGCAGATATGACTTTGGCGGAATACTTGCGCAATCGCAGGTTGTCAGAAGCTGTGACGGACTTGCGGGAAAGCTCTGAGAAAGTCATTGACATAGCGATGAAATACGGCTATGAGTCTGCCGATGCCTTCAGCGCAGCCTTCAAGAAATTCCATGGTGCGACTCCCTCAGAAGTTCGAAATGGAAAACCTTATCGCGTCTTTCCTAGACTTCAATTATCCTTAAAGATTACAGGAGGAAAGAACATGGATATCAAGATTCAAAAGAAACCTACTTTTACCGTTGCAGGCGTCCTATTGGAAGCTATTGACAATAGTCAGTGCCCATCTGCTTGGGAGCAGCTCTATGCAAAGCACAGCTTTGAAAGCCTAGAAAGTCTGGGCAGTGGCCAATCCTTTGGTGTCTGCTCGGATGTCAAAGAAGGCGAAATCATCAACTATATGGCAGCTTATGATGTGGCGGATAAAGCTAAAGCAGAAGAACTAGGTCTGTCAATCAAAGAAATTGCAGAAGCTGAATATGCTATCGTACCAGTCAAGGGGGCTATACCAGCCAGCATTCACCATGCTTGGAAATATGTCTTGGAAGTCTTTTTCCCAGAAACAGGATATCGCCACTCGGGAGCACCAGATTTTGAAGTCTACACCGAAGGCGACATGTACTCCCCAGACTATCAAATGGAACTCTGGATACCAGTGGTGAAATAAAATGGTGCTTGCAAGTCATTTTTTAGGCGTTGATTACAGAGGAGGATGATGCTATGCAGATGTATTTTGGGGACGTTTCTCTTTGTTATACGTATTCACTTGCGATGGCACTGCATTCGTATGGTTATGATGTTCGCCCTGAGTTTTTGGAAGCCATTATGGTGATGGGAAATGGCGCCAGTATTGTAAAGGAAGATGAAAAACACCCCTTAGTTTTCTTTGATAATGGGATGCCAGATAGTTCTATCAGCCATTCTTTAAACATTCTGGGTTTTACATATGATGAATACTATATAAAGGACTCTAATAAAGAGGTTCTTCTCTCTATCAGAGAAATCTTAAGCAAGTTCTTGCTCAGCGGGCCTCTTGTTCTTGGCCCTTTGGACATGGGTTATCTCACTTATAACCCCAATCATGTTCATTTGTATGGGGTGGACCATTTTGTTTTAGTTTATGATCTAGATGATGACTTTATCTATTTCCATGATCCAGCTGGTTTTGCTTGTATGAAAATGAGTTTGTCAGAATTTGCGAAAGCCTGGGAAGCTAAAAATATCGACTATAAAAGAGGTTCTTTCTCCATGTGGGGAAACTTCAAAAAAATCAAATCTCCAGCTTCCAAAGAGATTTATCAGAAAACATCTATGTTGATGAAGCAACAATATGAACGTGGCGAGGTGAACGTGATAGTAAGATATGCTAAGTCGGTAGCGGACAATGGCTTGAATGAAGAACAAAAGCATCTTCATCAATACTTTAGTTTCAAATTAGCTTCTATCAGAAATTTATACATGAGCAACTTCTTAAAAGATCACGATACGGTCAGATCTGATCTAAAAGAAAATTTAGCAAAATTGTTTGGCCAAGCTCATTTATTTTGTATCAATGAAGATTACCAAAAATTGTCAGAAGTCTTGTATGATATTGCAGTGCTAGATAATAAATTTAGAGATTTGTGCCTTCACTATAAGGAAGAGTAGAAGAAGTGAGAAAAACGAAGATGCTGTTTGGTAATGCAGCAGAATCAAAACAAGAGCTACCAACCTATCAAATGAAAGTCTGGATTTCAGTAGTGAAATAGATTAGAAATCAGCCGTTCGTTTTTGAGCGACTGGTTTTTGTGGCTTGTGGTATAATAAACCTACTAAAGATGCAGAAAGGATTTCGACCTTGTCATATAAATTTCTACTTTTCGACCTTGACCATACGCTGCTGGATTTTGATACGGCAGAAGACATTGCCCTGACTCAGTTTTTGGAGGAACAGGGCGTGACGGAGATTCAGACCTACAAAGACTATTATATTCCCATGAACAAGGGGCTTTGGCGGGATTTGGAACAGGGGAAAATCACCAAGCTAGAGCTGGTCAATACGCGCTTTTCTCGTCTTTTTGATCATTTTGGCATTGAGAAGGATGGGGCCGAGCTGGCCCTTCTCTATCAGCAGCACATTGCTCAGCAAGGCCAAACATACGCTGGAGCTAGCGAGCTTTTGGACAGTCTGACAGAAGCTGATTATGAGATTTACGGAGCGACCAATGGCATCACGGCTATTCAGACTGGCCGCATGGCCCATTCCGACATTTCTCCTTATTTTAACCATATTTTCATCTCGGAGCAGATGGGAACTCAGAAGCCCGAAGCTTTGTTTTATGAAAAAATAGCAGAGCAGATACCGAGCTTTGACAAGAGCCAGACCTTGATGATTGGGGATTCTTTGACTGCTGATATTGCAGGCGGTAATAATGCAGGGATTGATACGGCTTGGTATAATCCGAAGGGGGTTACTAACCAAACACAGGCTAGACCAACCTACATTCTCCAATCTTATCAAGACTTGTTGGATTTGTTGTTACAATAATAAGAAGAGGCGGTTCGGCCTCTTTTCTGCTATAATAGACCTATGAACAAGCTAATCCAATCAAAGCTGGAACTGTTACCGACCAGTCCTGGCTGTTACATTCACAAAGACAAAAACGGTACCATTATCTATGTCGGCAAAGCCAAGAATCTGCGCAATCGGGTTCGTTCTTATTTCCGTGGAAGTCATGATACCAAGACGGAGGCTCTGGTTTCTGAGATTGAGGATTTTGAGTTTATTGTTACTGAGTCCAACATTGAGGCTTTGCTTCTGGAGATTAATCTAATCAAGGAAAACAAGCCTAAGTACAATATCATGCTCAAGGACGATAAGTCCTATCCATTTATCAAGATTACCAATGAAACCTATCCGCGCCTAATCATCACGCGCCAAGTCAAAAAGGATGGCGGACTTTATTTTGGTCCTTACCCCGATGTTGGTGCGGCCAATGAAATCAAGCGGCTTTTAGATCGGCTCTTTCCTTTTCGCAAGTGTACCAATCCGCCTGAAAAGGTCTGCTTTTACTACCATCTAGGGCAGTGCAAAGCCCACACTATTTGTCAGGTAGACAGCCAGTATTTCAAAGAGCTAGCCCAGGAGGTAGCAGCATTTCTCAAGGGGCAGGATGACCAGATTATTGAGGATTTACGGGGGAAAATGGCTGGCGCAGCGCAAGCTATGGAGTTTGAAAAGGCAGCGGAGTACCGCGACTTGATTCAGTCCATTGGCACGCTGCGAACCAAGCAGCGGGTTATGGCCAAGGATTTGCAGAATCGTGATGTCTTTGGCTACTATGTGGATAAGGGCTGGATGTGCGTACAGGTCTTCTTTGTCCGCCAAGGAAAGCTAATTGAGCGCGATGTCAACCTTTTTCCCTATTACAATGATCCGGACGAGGATTTCTTGACCTATATCGGCCAGTTCTACCAAGAAAAATCTCACCTCAAGCCCAATGAAATTTTGATTCCAGCAGATATTGACGAAGAAGCTGTCCGAGCCATGGTGGATACCAAGGTGCTTAAGCCTCAGCGAGGCGAGAAGAAACAGCTGGTCAATCTGGCTATCAAGAATGCTAGAGTCAGTCTCCAACAGAAATTTGACCTCTTGGAGAAATCTATTGAAAAGACCCAAGGAGCTATTGAGAATCTAGGGCAGCTTCTTAACATTCCGACACCTGTTCGGATTGAGTCTTTTGATAATTCCAACATCATGGGGACCAGTCCTGTATCGGCTATGGTGGTTTTTGTCAATGGTAAACCAAGCAAGAAGGACTATCGCAAGTATAAGATCAAGACTGTGGTGGGACCTGATGACTACGCCAGTATGCGAGAGGTCATCAAGCGACGCTATAGTCGGGTGATTCGGGATGGACTGACTCCGCCTGATTTGATTATCATTGACGGTGGACAGGGTCAGGTCAATGTCGCTAAAGAAGTTATTCAGGAGCAGTTGGGATTGGATATTCCCATCGCTGGACTGCAAAAAAATGACAAGCACCAGACTCATGAATTGCTTTTTGGTGACCCTTTGCAGGTTGTAGAATTATCCCGCAATTCGCAGGAATTTTTCCTGCTCCAGCGCATCCAAGATGAAGTCCACCGCTTTGCCATTACCTTCCACCGCCAGCTCCGCTCTAAAAATTCCTTTTCATCGCAACTAGATGGTATCGAAGGCTTGGGACCAAAACGCAAGCAAAATCTTATGAAACACTTCAAATCTCTAACCAAGATTAAAGAAGCCAGCGTTGACGAAATTGTCGAAGTCGGCGTACCGCGAGCGGTAGCAGAAGCGGTGCAGGAAAAGTTGAATCCGAAAACTCAGGAGCAACAACAAGCACGGTTGCGAGAGGTGGCAGAGCCACAAGCAGAAATAGAATAAACAGATATCTGATGAGTATAGTGTAAACAATCTTTGGTTATAGAATGGAAAAAACTCAAGCAATGTGAAGTAACCATTAGAAGGCTTAGAATATTTGATATCGAAATAATTTGACATTGAAATAATTTTATAATATAATATTCCTATTCTTTATTAATAGGAGACACTAATGAAAAAAATTGTTACAGCTAGTGTAGCGCTTTTGTCGGTTATAACTTTAGCAGCATGTTCTGGAAAATCAACTTCAGAATCTTCTGATAAAGCTTCAAGTTCTGTAGAAAAAACTTCTACTTCAAAGAGTTCATCAAGTAGCTCTGAATCTTCATCAAAAACAGCTAGTTCAGATCTAAAAACTCCAGAAATTGTTCTTTTGACAGATGAAGAAATTGACAATGCTAAAACAATTGGCGATATGAAAGCTCTTTTTGGTAAGTTGATTGACAACTATAAGAAATACATTACTGAAATCGGTAATAAAGTTCCAGAAGCTGGAAAAGAAGCATATAATCAACAAGTCCAACCAGCAATTGAGTCTATGGAAACTTCAAGAGAAACATTTAACAATACACTTTCAGCCGCTGGTCCGGATGATACAGTAGTTCCAGAACAAAGTCGTAACCTGTTTCTTCAACAGTTGAAAACAGGACGTGATGCTATGAAGCAGGCTATTGAAGGTGCTTATAAATCTCTTGCTCCGCTTATTTCTGGACAATAATATCTCAACAAAGTAGGTGATTGTCGCCTGCTTTTTTTGTGCTCAAAATTAATAGTTATAAAAGAGACAGCGTGTGACACATAAGAAGTAGATGAACTATGATTGCTGGTGAGGAGTAAAAATCATAAACTATATCGTTTCTAAAATGATCAATAAGTTTTAGAAGATAAACCACCCAGAGGATGGTTTTCACGTTTTCAATCAGTTTTTGATATACTAGATTCAAACTAAACAGCCATTCATTTAAGGAGTGAAGATGAAACAAAGAATTGCCATTTTATCAGATATACACGGAAATACGACTGCCTTAGAAGCAGTCCTAAATGATGCTAAAGAGCTAGGAGCGACCGAATACTGGCTTCTGGGTGATCTTTTTCTTCCTGGACCGGGTGGAAATGATTTGATGGATCTTTTGGAAGGTCTGCCAATCACTGTGAAAGTCCGGGGAAATTGGGACGATTGTGTTTTAGAAGCTTTAGATGGTGTCTATGGCTTAGAAGACCCTCAAGAAATACAACTTTTGCGCCTAACTCAGTATTTGATGGAACGACTTGATACTCGGCATATTGACTGGTTGAGAAGTTTGCCGCTTCTTGACAAGATTGAGGTGGATGGTTTGCGTTTTTCACTTAGTCATAACTTACCTGATAAAAACTATGGTGGAGCTTTGCAGGTGACAAATGAGACTTCAAATTTTGATCATTTGCTGGATGAGAAAACGGATATAGCTGTTTACGGTCATGTTCACAAGCAGTTGCTTCGTTATGGAAGTCAAGGACAACAAATTATTAATCCAGGTACGATTGGAATGCCCTATTTTGATTGGCCAGCTTTGAAAAATCACCGTGCCCAGTATGCCTTGTTAGAAGTTGAAGGCGGGGAACTGGTGAACATTCAATTCCGAAAAGTAGCTTATGACTATGAAGCGGAGTTAGAATTGGCCAAAGAAAAAGGACTTCCCTTTATTGAGATGTATCAAGAACTACGACGTGAAGATAACTATCCAGGACATAATAAGGAGCTGTTAACCTCCTTGATTCAGCAACATGATTATGTGGAGGAGGTCAAAGATTTCCTTCAGAAAATAAAAAATGAAAGTTAAAGAGAGATGACCCTAAATTTTGACAAACATAGAGATCATTTGGAACAAGATATTCGAGAAGAACTTCAGAGTATTTATACAGACAAATTCAAAATACTAGTCATTAAAGAAAATAACATGGATCCCTATTGTCCGATCTTTTTATTTGAGATAAAGCTTGAGGACTATCAGGATAGATTAGATATTTTAGTTGATGGTAGTGATTTGATACTAAAGTGGGGAGAGGAAAAATACGCGATTCAGTACAAGTATGATCGAGAAAGTCTAAAGGAAGGACTGGAGAGAATTAAGCTCTACCTAGATCAACCAGAATTGATTTTTTCTGAGCCTCTGAGTCCTAAAAATGTCCATCTGAAGTCTAAAGGCATTGAAAGAATGATTGCTAATGTCTTCGAGGGGAAAACGAGAACCAACTGCTGGGAAAAACCTGACCAAAAGGATGGAGATTATAAAGCTCTTATTACGAATATCTTGCCTCGCTACCAGGCTTCTTTTACTCTTGAGCTAGCAGATCAATACTTTATCGTGAAAGATATTTTTCCTATCAAGGCCGGCATAGAAAGTCAAGGTTTTCAGATTCATCAGCCGATTGATTTAACCTCCTCAAATATGGCTTCTTTCTTGAGTCAATTTAAGGAATTTATAGAAGCTGAGTTGGAAGGTGGAGATAATGTAACTGACTCAATGTCTGTCTCTGAGCTTGTTTTGTCTGCTCCTCTTAAGCCTGATACTGTAGGGGCAAAGGTTTTACAAGTACAGAGGATTATCAGCACAAGCTTCACAAAGGACGTTTCTTTTTTTGAAACGACCAAGATGATGAAGGATGGTAGTCTTTATGAGGTTGATTTTTTTGCAAAATCCAACTTTTATTCGGCAATCTTTTCTATTACTTTAATCGGCAGGCATTTTTATCTTCACGTGACTAGGCCAAATAAAGCAGACTTGAAAGATTATTGGGATTTATTTGGTTATCCCTATGAGTTAACTGAGGAAAATCTTAGAAAAGTGATAAAGGTAGCTGAGATATATTTTGCTAGTCATCTAAAAAAGGATCAAAAACCATCAAGTTCTAATAAGAGTAAATCTCAACTAATCCATCAAATTAAAGCCCAAGCAAGAAAAAAGAATGAGGTGCTCGCGAAAGAAAAAGCAGACAAGGAAGTTTATTTAGGATTGAGAAAATTGTGGAAACTGCAGTTTTTGATTTTCTTTATCCTGATAATTATGGCGTTTGTCATAGAGGTTTATATGGCTGGAGCAGGTTATAAAGCCTTTAAAATGAGAATTCAGTTTAGTCGGGTATCAGTGCATAGTTTTTCGCTTCTTTTTCTTACCATGTATGGTTTTTTGACGCTCTATATCACTGGGCTGAAGATCAATGGATTTTTGAAGCAGTATCCTCGTTGGAAAGGACTTCCGACCAAGGGAAGTAGTCTTCCTAAAAAGGAGACAGGTTTGACATTCTTGGCCCTCTTTCTTGTTCTTTTTCTAGGGGCCATTGAATTAACCCTTCGCAAACCTGAACCAAAAGTGGAAATACCTAAGATAGATCAAAATTTAAACAAGGTTTTTGAGCAAGAAAGAAGCTCTAGTTATAGTGATTTAATAAAGGGCTTAAGAGATTCAAGTAGCCAGAATGGAGAAAACGAAAGCTCTACGACGGAATAATCTTATCAAGTGGCAAGAGATGATAGCCACATCTTATAGAGAATGAAAAACCTCTGCAAACTCTTACAAAATATGATAAAATGAAGCTAGTATATTAAGAAAAGGAAAAGGTCTATGAAATTTCTAGAACTCAATAAAAAGCGTCACGCAACCAAACATTTCAATGATAAGCCGGTGGATCCAAAGGATGTCCGTACAGCGATTGAAATTGCGACTTTGGCTCCAAGTGCCCACAATAGCCAGCCATGGAAATTTGTAGTAGTACGAGAGCGCAATCAAGACTTAGCAGAAATTGCTTTTGGCTCTAACCAAGATCAGATTAAAGAAGCACCAGTGACCATAGCACTCTTTACGGATACAGATTTGACCAAGCGGTCTCGTAAGATTGCGCGTGTGGCTGGAGTTAAGAATTTCTCTGATGAACTGCTTCAATTCTATATGCAAAATCTACCAGCTGAGTTTGCGCGCTATAGCGACCAACAAAAGAGTGATTACTTGGCCCTCAATGCTGGTTTAGTAGCTATGAATCTCGTTCTGGCTTTGACTGACCAGGGCATCGGATCCAACATTATTTTAGGTTTTGATAAATCTAAGATTAATGAAGTCTTGGAGATTGATGAGCGTTTCCGTCCAGAACTCTTGATTACTGTTGGTTATACTGATGACAAGTTAGAGCCTAGCTATCGCTTGCCAGTTGATGAAATCATTGAGAAACGTTGATACAGCTGTATTGATTTAAATCGAATGAGATATTGAGGTGAAAAAATGACAATTGATTTTAAAGCAGAAGTTGAAAAACGCAGAGAAGCTCTCTTGGCCGATCTGTTCAGCCTTTTGGAAATTAACTCAGAGCGGGATGACTCCAAGGCGGACAAGGAGCATCCTTTTGGACCTGGACCTGTTCAAGCCCTGCATAAGTTTTTAGAAATCGCTGAGCGCGATGGCTATGAAACCAAGAATGTAGACAATTACGCTGGTCACTTTACTTTTGGCGAGGGTCAAGAAGAACTAGGGATTTTTGCCCACATGGATGTGGTTCCTGCCGGAAGTGGCTGGAATACAGATCCTTACAAACCTGAAATCATTGATGGTAAGCTTTATGCGCGTGGTTCATCTGATGATAAAGGTCCAACCATGGCTTGTTACTATGGTTTGAAAATCATCAAAGACTTGGGACTGCCAGTATCGAAGCGTGTGCGCTTTGTGGTGGGGACTGATGAGGAATCCGGTTGGCAAGACATGGACTATTATTTCAAGCATGTTGGTCTGCCTGAACCAGACTTTGGTTTCTCACCAGATGCGGAATTTCCAATCATTAATGGAGAAAAAGGGAATATCACCGAGTACCTCCATTTTGGAAATGACAACACTGGGAATGCTAAACTTCATAGCTTTACAGGTGGCCTCCGTGAAAATATGGTGCCAGAGTCTGCAACAGCAGTTGTATCTGGACAATTACCAGATCTGGCTGGTCTCTTAGATGCCTTTGCCAAGGAACACAAGCTTCAGTATGAAATCTCAACTGTTGATGAAAAAACTTATACTATTACGATTATTGGTAAGTCTGCTCATGGATCAACTCCCGAAGATGGGATCAATGGTGGAACCTATTTGGCCCTCTTGTTGAACCAATTTGACTTTGGTGGTGATGCCAAGGCTTATCTGCAAGTAGCAGCTCGAGTTCTGCACGAGGACTTTACTGGTGAGAAGTTAGGAATTGCTTATACGGATGCTAAAATGGGTGCTCTCAGCATGAATGCTGGTGTCTTCCATTTTGACAGTGCTAAGACTGACAATACTATTGCTCTGAACATCCGTTACCCTCAAGGTACTGATCCAAAGACGATTCAAGCTGGTCTTGAAAAAGTCACTGGTGTTGTGTCAGTGAGTTTGTCTGAGCACGGACACACTCCACATTATGTTCCAGCAGATGATGAATTGGTAGCAACTCTTTTGAGTGTTTACGAAAAACAAACAGGTCTTAAAGGACATGAGCAAGTCATCGGTGGTGGTACCTTTGGTCGTCTCTTGAAACGTGGAGTTGCCTTTGGTGCTATGTTCCCAGACTATGTCAACACTATGCACCAAGCTAACGAATTTACAGATGTAGAAGACCTTTTCCGTGCTGCGGCTATTTATGCGGAAGCTATCTACGAACTAATCAAATAATCCACTACTCGGCCAGTTTTTCTGGCTGAGTTTTTCCATAGAAGGAGTTCTTATGTCAAAGATTGAAACTATTAAACAAGCCATTATGGCAGATCCTCAAAATAAAGAATATACGGATAAAGGCATCGAACCGCTCTTTGCAGCCCCAAAGACTGCCCGAATCAATATCATTGGACAAGCCCCTGGGATGAAGACAGAAGCAGCTGGCATTTACTGGAAGGATAAAAGTGGTGATCGTCTGCGGGAGTGGTTAGGAGTTGACGAAGATACCTTTTACAATTCTGGTTTGTTTGCAGTGATTCCCATGGACTTTTATTTCCCAGGGCATGGAAAATCAGGTGACCTACCACCTCGCAAAGGCTTTGCTGAAAAATGGCATCCTCAACTCCTCAAGGAGTGTCCAGATATTGAGTTGACCCTCTTGATTGGACAATATGCCCAGGCTTACTATCTTCATGAGAAAGTGAGTGGCAAGGTAACTGAACGGGTTCATCATTTTAAAAACTATTTGCCTGAGTATTTTCCGCTAGTTCACCCTTCTCCGCGCAACCAAATCTGGATGGCTAAAAATCCTTGGTTTGAGGCAGAAGTTGTGCCAGAATTGCAAGCATTGGTACAAAAGATTATTCATCAATAAAGGAGAAAAACTATGGATGCATATCAACAAGTGGCTAACAAGTTGCAAGAGTTGGGGATCACTTTTGATGTGGTGGAGCACCCACCTGCATTTACGACAGAGCAGGCGGATAGCTATATTGAAGGCATGGAAGGCGTTCGGACCAAGACCATGTTTTTGACCAACAAGAAGAAAACCCAGTATTATCTTCTGATTATGGATGACAAGAAAAGTCTGGACATGGACCTATTTAAAGAGCTGGTTTCAGCCAACCGTATTCGCATGGCTTCAGCGGATTCCCTCTATGAAAAAATGCAGCTACCACCAGGAACGGTTTCACCTTTTGGTTTGTTAAATAATGAAGAAAGAGATATTCTAGTTTATTTTGATAAGGACATCATATCAGAGGATATCATGACGTTCCATCCTAATACCAATGAAAAGACGATCTTTATCTCGACAACAGATTTGTTTAAGTTCCTGCAAGATTTGGGATATTCTTATGAAGTCCTAGAGCTTTAGCCAAGCGTTTTGCTGGGATTTCGGACTCGTTGAAACAAGAAAGGAGCTGAGAATATGGCGTCGAGCAAGGAATATTTGACTTTTATCTTGGAGCAGTTATCTGATTTAGATGGGGTCAGCTATCGGGCCATGATGGGGGAGTACATCCTTTATTACAAGGAAAAAATAATTGGTGGTATCTATGATGATCGGCTCTTGGTCAAACCAGTCAAAGCGGCTCAGAAATATATACCTGAAGCTGTGCTGGTGTCTCCTTACCCAGGTGCTAAAGAAATGCTATTAGTAGACAATGTGGACAGCAAAGACTACCTAACCACCTTATTTAAAGCTATGTTTGATGAGCTTCCCGCCCCAAAAGCTAAAAGAAAAAATAAGTAGTAATAAACCAGTTTCTGATCAAACTAGTTTTTTGTCATAATGAAATGCTTCTTAACAGGATTGTAAGTGTTTTACAGTGGAAACTAAATCTTTGACAGCTATTATTCTATTTAATATAATTAGAAAATACTTATATATATTAATATTATAAAGGAAGCGAAATGACTAAAAAGCTTAACTGTGACTTTTATATCGGGAAGATCCACAGATTATCCAACCGACTGATGAATCGAATATTACTGGACCAAGAGATTCAGGATTTTAATGGTGAACAAGGACGGATTCTTCATGCTTTGTGGCAGCAAGATCGACTGAGCCAAACGCAACTAGCAAACAAGACAGGGCTTACACTAAACACTCTAACTAAGATGTTGGAGCTGATGATGGAGATGAATTTGGTTGAACGCTGTCCCCATGAAAAGGATAGGCGCAGGAAAGTCATTTGTTTGACAGATCATTCTAAGAGTCTGAAAGATGATTATGATCGAATTTCTAAGGAAATGACAGAAATCATATATCAAGATTTTTCACTAGAAGAAGCAAAAGATTTTGAAACTTGTCTAGAAAAAATTCTGCTGAATTTGGAGCGAGTTGAAAAAGAAGAAGTATGAGTGAGACCATAGTACTATCTGGAATTTAAAGGAAGTCTTAGCATAGTGGTGATGGATTCAAATATAAAATGCCTTCCAGTGCCTCTTATAGCTTTTGGTTTCCACCATAAGCATTGCCGGTTAAGTTAAGTCTAAGTTTGATTAGTTACACTATCCAGAAAAAGGGAGGTGATCCTATGAAAAAAATGAAGGCTATTGTCATTTATGAACCAGGAGGACCAGAAAAACTTCTATTAGAAGAAAGACCTATTCCTAAATTACGAGAAGGATGGACTTTGGTTAAGGTTAGAGGATTTGGAATAAACCATTCGGAAATCTTTACACGACAAGGCTTGTCACCTAGTGTTAGCTTCCCTAGAATTTTAGGCATTGAATGTGTTGGACAGGTGGTTGAGACAACTCGGACAGATTTAGAGATTGGTCAGAAGGTAGTCTCCATCATGGGAGAAATGGGGCGAGCTTACGACGGCTCATATGCTGAGTACGTTCTCCTGCCAAATGACCAAGTTTATCCTATCGAAACCAGTCTGTCTTGGGCTGAGCTAGCCGCGGTTCCCGAGACCTATTATACAGCTCTTGGCTCTTTAAAAAATTTGCATATTAAGCCCGAAAATAAGATTTTAGTTCGGGCGGCAACCAGTGGTGTTGGTCTAGCGTTTGCTCGCCTCGTCAAGGCTCAGTTTCCTGACGTTCATATCGTTGGTTCGGTTCGAAGTGGTTCTAAACAATTTTTGCTTAAGCACCAGGCTTATGATGACATTGTTATTGATCAGGATGGTCGGTTAGAGACCGAAGAGCAGTTCGATAAAATTCTAGAGTTGGTAGGTCCATCGACTATTAAGGATTCATTTGATCATATTGCTCCGGGCGGAATTATCTGTGTAACTGGTCTCTTAGGAGGACAGTGGGAGCTAGAAGGCTTTAACCCAATTGAAGAGATAAAAAATAATAGTTTTATGACGACCTTTCATTCAGCTCAAGTCAACCAAGAATTGATGGATGAGTTGTTTGACTATATTGACCGATACCAAGTAGATGTTTCCCCGAGGCGCGTTTTTTCCTTGGAAGAAGTGCCCGAAGCTCATGCTTATATTGAAGGGAAGACAGGTTTTGGTAAGGTTGTGATTATCAATGAAAATAAATAGGAGAAGCATGATGAAAAAGATTAGTGCAAAAGAATTACAAGGTCTTTTACAGACTGAAAAGATTGATTTGATTGATGTTCGTGAGGTAGATGAGTTTGCGAATGGGCATGTAGCTGGCGCTCGCAATTTGCCTCTTAGTGGCTTGGCAGAAAACTATCTTAGCTTAGACAAAGAAATTTCCTACCATGTTATTTGTCAAAAAGGAGGTCGGTCTGCACGGGCGTGTGAATTTTTGGAAGGCCAAGGTTATCAAGTGACCAATGTGGAGGGCGGAGTCGAAGCTTATCCAGATGAATTGACGCAATAGAAATTTTCAGAAGACTACTAAAATTTATTGAAATTTTGGTGGTCTTTTTGTAGAATGTAGTTAAGAATTTCTCTTGTTTTTCATGCTTTGTGAATGGAGGTTTTTTCCATGAAAATGAAAACAACAGCTTGTTTGTTGTTTGGTCTCTCTGCCTTTACATTAGTTGCTTGTTCTTCTGATAAGAAAGATAATTCCAAAACCTCGGGATCGACTTCGAACACTCAACAGATAGAAAATCAATCAGAAGACAAGAAAACAATCGAAAAACAAAAGGATGCTGGCCTTTCTTATAATGGAAGTTATTATAGTCTACAAGGAAAGTATGAGGAAATCCTGATTGTAAATAAAAAGTACCCTCTCTCTTCTCATTACAATCCTGGAGAAAATCCTACTGCCAAGGCAGCTTTACTTAAGTTGATTGCGGATATGCAAGCCGCTGGATATGCTGTCAGCGACCAATACAGTGGCTTTCGTAGTTATGATACTCAGCTGGAACTTTACCAAAATTATGTCAATCGAGATGGAAAGGAGGCTGCCGATCGTTATTCAGCCAGACCTGGATACAGTGAACACCAGTCTGGTTTAGCCTTTGACCTGATTGATACAGAAGGAAATCTGCTGGAAGAACCCGGTGCCAGTCAGTGGCTTTTGGATAATGCCTCCAATTATGAATTCATTGTGCGCTTCTTAAAAGGTAAGGAAACTTCAACAGGCTATATGGCAGAAAGCTGGCATCTGCGTTATATTGGACGGGAAGCCAAAGAAATTGCTGATTCAGGTAAATCATTAGAAGAATACTTTGGTATTTCTGGAGGAAATTATCAAGATTGATAGAATGAGGCTTCGTCTTTTCTATAGGTCATTATAAAATAAAACAAGGAGGACAAATTTATGAAATTTTACAAAATTGATCCATCAATTGATGTTGTTGAGACACCCGTTGAAGAAAGAGGTCGTTTGATCCGTCATCTTCATTTGGCAAAGGGGAAGGAAATTCCTGAACATAAGGCTGATGCATTAGTGACAGTAGTTTGCTTGGAAGGCAAGGTGAATTTTACTGCTTTAGGAGAAACTGTTCAAATGCTTCCAGGAACTTTTCTTACAATGGAACCCAATGAACTGCACAGTTTATATGGTGTGGAAGAAAGTCACGTCCTAGTCATTCAGCAATTGATTTATTAAGAACAAAAAAGAAGTCTGATGTTTTACATCAGACTTCTTTTTTAATCGAGTTCTAAGGTGGATTAAATAAAGAGAAGTGGATCTTCTAGTTATGGATTGGTAGTTACAAGACCTTGTTCATTAAAGGTATATTGTTTGCCATTGATTAGAAGAGTTTCACTGTGAGCCATTTTCCCATCTTCTTTAAGGTAATACGAACCCTGCCAAGCATTTGATAGCATGGATCCATCTTCAGTTGCGAAGTAATACCATTCGTCAGCAATCTGTTGCCAACCAGTTAACATTTCCCCGTTTACTGGATTAAAGTAATAGAATTTTCCGGTATCTCCTATTTGGTGAAGTCCTGTTAGCATATAGCCATCAATCGGCTGAAAATAATACCATTTTCCTTGAATATTTTGCCAGCCTGTGAGCATACTTCCGTCTGCTGGGTTGAAATAATACCAGGCCGGGCCTTCATGGTTACCAGCACCTGTTAATTGTTGCCATCCAGTCTGCATATCTCCATTTTTATTATGGAAATAATAACATTCACCGTTTTCACCAACCTGCTGGACTCCATTTAGCATGTAACCTTCAGCAGGATCAAGATAGTACCACTTACCTTTGATATTCTGCCATCCCGTTTTCATATCTCCATTTTCTGGGTCGAAATAATACCAAGATCTTTCTTTGTAGTATCCAAAACCATCTAATTCTTGCCAGCCAGTCAGCATATAGCCGTTGACGTTGAAGAAATAATACCTTCCATTAATTTGCTGCCATTGATTTCTGGGAAAACTACCATCTGGATATTTGTACCACCAACCCTTCTTATCTTTAATCCACTGTCCATCTGTGTGATTAGTGATTTGCGGTCGAATCTGTTGGGCTTGAACAGAAATACCATCTTGTGTCACTAAAGTTGCTAATAGACCAACTAACAATATAAGTTGTATAAGGAATAGCGTGCGACGTTTCATTTTTTCCTCCTTCAAAGGTTTCAGCTGAAGTGAAATAAAAATTTCACAGAGAGAAGTGTTACTGCAGTTAAGATACCATATTTTCTTTTATTCTTCAAACAAACAGAAATGTCTAATTTATTCAAGCATATTTATTATTTGCATTTGTAAGCAAAAATAAACGAGTCTATCTAGATGGCTTTAAAATAAGTATTTATAAGAATGTAATATTCTTCTATTTTAGATAAATATTTAAAGCAACGAATCTTTCAAAAATTAGTGATATATTAAAAGCATATTTTGTTTCATGTATAAAACAAAAATAAACACTGTTTTATAGCTATAATACCTTTTGGTATGAAATAGCTTCACAAATCAAACCATAAAAGTGCTTACTGTCTTGTTTACAAATAAAAAATAGGGTTAACTCTTAAAATATCAGAAAATTGCATGTAAAATAAAACAAAAACGAACATAGATAAAAAATAGAATGATATTAAGAACAATATTGAAAAAAATAATTTTGAAAACACGAACAAATTTCTTGCTTTGCCTAAATTTTTGTGTTATAGTTTAGGTCGATGTGAAATATGCATAAAAAAGAATTTTTTAGCAATATTGATATCGGATAGTTTTTCTTTTTGTCAAATTATTTGTCTCAGAAGTTTACGTGAAACTGACTGATTAAAATATGATTGATGTTGATCTAAAGATTTTATGCCCAAGATGTCTTATTTACTGAAGAATTATTTTTTGTCATGGCACGTCTAAAATATAAGATCATTCTAAAAGATAAATGAATGATTTTGGAGGTTTATTATAATGTCGAAACGTCTAAGATTTTTATCTTGTTCAGTATTAGCTGCAGCAGCAGTGATTCCAGCTTTTTCTGGAAATACTGTTCAGGCCGCTGACTACTATGGTTATAGTTCTCGCTATAGTAACTTATACCAACCAGGTGTTAATTACTGGAATACTGGCTTCACAAGTCGCCGTAATACAGTAACTAACAGCCGTACTAGTCGTCATAGCAGTCGTCGTAACTCTCGTTACAACAACTACAGCTATGGTTACAATAACTATGGATACGGATATGGCTATGGTTACAATAACTATTATTTAGGTTCTAATATTTGGGATTATTTCTATCCAAATTACAACTACAATAACTATGGTTACAACTACAATAACTATGGTTACAATGGTTGGAACAACTACAACAACCTAGTAAACGATGAAAACTATATCTACTGGAATGGTAATCACTACTACCGTATGAACGATGGTAGCTACCGTATTTACCGTGACGGTGAATGGAAACCATTGACAAACAATAGCAACAATAACTCATCATCTAACAATTTGGAAAACGATCCTCATTACCGTTATGAAAATGGCTATCATTACTATGTTTTAGAAAATGGTGACTATTACTATTACCAAGATGGTAAATGGGTATTGGTTAAGACTTCAACCAACAATTCAACAACTCCATCACCTCAAGCTCAGCCGGAAACTCCAAGTACAGAACAACCAGCTGAAGATCCAAAACCAGCACAACCAGCTGAGGATCCAAAACCAGAAGTTCCAACTCCAACTCCAGCACAACCTGAGGCTCCAACTCCAGCGCCTAGCGATAAACCTGAAGAGCCTACTACACCTGCTGAACCAAAACCAGAACAACCAACAACTCCAAGTCTTGATTTACCAGAAAATCCGCCAATTAACGGTGCAGATAGTGAGTTTGATCCATTCAAACCATCAACAGAAACGCCGGCTGAGCCTAAACCTGAAACACCAGCAACACCAGCTGTTCCAACAACACCAGGTTTGGTAACAACTGAAGAATCAAGTGAAAACCAAATCCCTGATTATGTTGAAAAACCAGCAGAAGGACTTGAGCACTTGGCATGGGCACCAAATGGACAAACGCCAAAATTGGTTTACCCACCAGGAAAACCAGGTGATAAAGCCCTTAAGAATGATAAAAACTACTACTTCGATGGTAGCACACATTACTACTATGTACCATCTAACTCAGACCGTACAGGTTATTCAGCATATTGGAAGTGGATTGGACAAAAATGGAAACTTCAAGGTATGACAGATCCAAACGATCCAGGTATTGATCCAAAACTTCACAAAAATACTGCTGACGATGAGTACATGTACAGTGATCAAAACTCTAGCGTGAAACTCTACTCAACAAACTTGGTAACTACTGCCAAAGCTGGTCAACCATTGCCATTCAAGAACGTTGAAGAGTTCAAGAAATACGTTATCGAAAAAATGAATCCTAAATTCCTTGATAACGCTGGATGGGATGCTAAAGCTGAGTGGGAAATCGAAGATGCAGATATCTTTGAAAAGACTAAAGAAAACCCATATGCTAAGGACTATGTCTTGATTGCAAACCTCAAGAGTGGTGTTGAGGACAAGAAATACAGTGACGTAGAATTTGGTTATGTGAAGTTTGTTTACCGTGTTGAAGCGACAAACGATACAAACTATGACTATGTTTCAAAAGCGAAAGAAGCTTTCGCTAAAATCAATGAAACTCGTAAAGCTCAAGGTTTGAAAGAGTTGACTTGGTCAGAAGACATTTATCAAAACCAAGCACTTCCGAAAGTAAACGAAATTTCACGTCAATACGATAGCGCTGGCTTTGTCGGACGTCGTGATGAAGATGCAGCTACTGTCGTTAAGAAATGGGCGAACAGTGGTTTGAGAGAATTGCTTCTTGATCCAAACGTAACTGAAGGAGCTGTAGCGACAGTCGTAGATGGAAACGGTGTATACTACTGGACTTACAACTACAAATAATCAATCTTTTCCTAATGATTTCACTTAATTAACTTGAAAATCCCTTAAGATCAAATTCTTAAGGGATTTTTGTTCTAAACCTTTAGTAGTATATATGCAAAAAAACACAAAAAAAATAGGATAATATTTATGTTTTTGTTTGACTAAGGGATCAGATGGGGATAGAATACTATATAGAGGAGGAGTAGACTATCATTGTTTTTATTACAAAGGAGTATAAGTAATGAAATCAAAAAGAAAGTATCTATCGAGAGTGATGCTGTTTAGTTCTGCCTTAGTATTAGCTTTTCTTGCTACAAATACTGCTCAGGCAGAGGAACATAATGACGTTTTTTATTCTCGTTATCGTCCAGGATTTAACTATTATAATCCGCGCGTCAGAAATAACTATAATTACGGTCGATACCCTGGTTATTACAATCCATGGTATAACTATAATGTCTTTTATTGGAATGGAAATTACTACTATAAAAACCAGAACGGAGACTATTATGTCTACAAGAATGGTAAGTGGGAACTCTATTACCAGGATGGCTTTAATAAACTGAAAAATGATCCGCATTATCGTTATGAAAATGGCTATCACTATTATGTGTTGGATGATGGTTCATACTATTACTATGAAAATGGTAAGTGGGTTTATGTTAAGAAAGCAGCAGATCCAACTCCAGAACCAGATCCGACTCCAGATCCTAAGCCAGATCCTGAAACGCCTAATCCAGAGAAGCCTGACTGGGCACCAAATCCAAATATAGATTATAGTAAATTGCCAAAACCTCTCTACAGACCTGATGATCCTCGGATGAAGAGTGATCCTCGCTTTGTAGATGATAATGGTACCTATTATTACCGAGTCCATCTAGGAGGCGAAAACCCTGATGGTATTGATGGATATTACAAGTGGATGGGCGACCGCTGGAAACTATTCAATGGAACGGATCCAGACGATCCTGCTCTTGACCCAAATAATCATTCTAATCCAAAGGACGATGAATATAATTATGATGATAATGCTTCTACAGTTAAACTATACTCAGAGAATCTAGTTGGTACTGGTAAAGCAGGAGATCCTCTTCCATTCAAGAACAAGGAAGAATTCATCTCTTATGTTCAGCAACATCTGGCACCAAAAATGATAGATAATGCAGGCTATGACTGTAAGGTTACATATGAACTTGAAGAAGAAGATGTCTTTAATCAAGCAGTGGATCATGCTTGGGCTAGAGATTACGTTTTGACAGCTTATTTGACAAGTAGCGTCAAAGGATATGAAAAAACAGAATTTGGTCATGTGAAGTTTATTTATCGTGTGGAAAAAACTGAAAACTCAAACTTCCCTAATATTGATAAGGCTAAAGCTGCTTTTGCAAAATTAAATGCGGAACGTAGAAGACTTGGCTTACAAGAACTAACATGGTCCGATGAACTTTATAACAATCAATCTTTACCAACAGCTCAGAAACTTTCTGTCAATTATGATAGTAGCGCTGGTATCACCTTCCGTCGAGAAGAAAATGCTGAAGTAGTTGCCAACAAATGGCTAAACTCAGGAAATAGAGAATTGATTCTAAATCCTGATGCCAAAGAAGGTGCAGTTGCCTGTGTACAAGCAGGTGATGGTACATATTATTGGGTTTTTAATTATAAATAAAATAAATGAATATAATGGTCTATTCCTTTAACCGAGAACTTCCTCTATCTTTTAGATGGGGGGAGTTTTATATTGCTAAAAGCAAAACAAAAGCCACTTCCGAGTAATCGGAAATGGCTTGAATTCAATAATCGAATGTATTGAATAGATGTTCTTATTTGAGACCGTATTTTTTGTTGAAACGATCCACACGTCCATCTGCTTGAGTGAACTTTTGACGTCCAGTATAGAATGGGTGTGAGTCTGATGAAATTTCAACACGGATCAATGGGTAAGTTTCCCCTTCGAATTCAACTGTTTCGTTTGAACGCTTAGTTGAACCACTAAGGAATTGGTAACCAGTTGAAGTATCCATGAAGACAACAGGACGGTATTCTGGGTGAATATCTTTTCTCATTTTAAAAAATTTCCTTTCTGCCATGGTCTCTTTGCGAGCCATAGATTAGTTACTTTGATAGTTTATCAAATTTCATTTGCTTTGACAAGCCTTTTCGCTCATTTTCTTTGCTTTTTAGCTAATTCTTTTAATTCTTGGAAGATTTCTTCATTTTCTTCTAGTGAATAGGAGTTGGCGCCACTAGCTAAGGGATGTCCTCCGCCATGATGATTTTTTGCGACTTCATTGATTGGAATGAATTTGCTGCGCAATCGTACACGGTAATGACCGCTTTCTTGTTCAACAAAGATTCCCCACAACTTGACGTCCTCAATTCGACCAGGAGTAGCAACAATATCTGCAGTTTCAGCGTCTGTAAGTTTGTGTGCTTTTAGTAAATCCTGAGTGATGATGACACGTGCAGCTCCATTTTCATCAAGTTCAAGATGATCATAAACATAGCCTTGCAGCTTAGCAACTTTGTAGCTGAAAGAGTCCATTTTCCGAGCCAGCGTAGCAAAATCAAAGGGATATTCCCTTAATTGACTAGCGACTTGTAAGGTTCGAGCGGTAGTAGCAGGGTAAAGAAAACGTCCCGTGTCACCAGTAATTCCAGCATAGAGGAGTTTAGCGATGTATGCATCCATTTTTAGGTGATTGTCTAAAGCGAATAAAGAAATTAGTTCGCATGTGCTACTTGAATTGGTATCAACCCACGCTAAATCACCATAAACGTCGTCATTAGGATGATGGTCTATTTTAATCAAAAAGGATCCATTTGGATAACGTTTATCATCAATTCGAGCTGTATTGGCGGTGTCGCATACGATAACCAAGGAGTTTTCATAATCTTGATCTGAGACATCGTCCATCTGGGCTAGCCAAGTTAGACTTGGTTCATCGTATCCAGTTACTTTAACTGTTTTTTCAGGGAAATTTAGCTGAAGGAGCTTTTGTAAGCCGACTTGACTACCTAAGGCATCAGGATCCGGATTTACATGGCGATGAATGATAATCGTTTTATATTCCTTGATCTTTTGTAAAATTTGATGTTGAATTGTCATAGAAAAAATCGTTCCTTCTTGCGTAGAGTTATTGTTTAATTGTAACACAAGATTTCTATTTTTAAAATGAAAAATATGTGCTATAATTATCAATAGAAGATATTTTGGAGGAAACTATGGCTTTAGCAAAAATTGTATTTGCAAGTATGACAGGTAATACAGAAGAAATCGCTGATATCGTTGCTGATAAGTTAAGAGATTTAGGCTTAGATGTTGATGTTGATGAGTGTACGACAGTTGATGCTTCAGATTTTCTAGAAGCAGACATTGCTATTGTGGCGACCTATACGTACGGTGATGGAGAATTACCTGACGAAATCATGGATTTCTATGAAGACTTGGCTGATTTGGATTTATCTGATAAGATTTATGGTGTCGTTGGCTCAGGTGATACTTTCTATGACGAATTCTGTAAAGCAGTAGATGACTTTGATGCTGTTTTCGTTTCAACTGGTGCAACAAAAGGTGCTGAAAATGTTAAGGTTGATTTAGCAGCAGAAGAAGATGATATTGAAAATCTGGAGAATTTCGCTGCTAGCTTAGCTGCAAAAGTAAGCTAAGATATTTCCTAAAAAGTATAGAATAGTCAAAAGACGAAATATATGGGAAGGAAGAGAGGATTTGTTGTTCTCTCTTTTTTTCTTTAGTTTCATCGGGTGTTTTTCTGTAAAAAATGCTACAATAAGAAGATAAAAGAAAAGGAGAGAAGGATGGAACCTAAAGAAAAAGAATTTAGCATGAGTTGGTTTTTTAGATGGTTTTTGGATAATAAAGCCATTACGGTTTTCTTAGTTTGTTTATTGATTGGACTCAATCTCTTGGTCTTGAGTAAAATTAGTTTTATTTTCACCCCTATTATTGAGTTTATTTCAGTTATTATGTTACCAGTGATTTTGGCAGGTTTGCTCTATTATTTGCTTAATCCTCTGGTAGACTTGATGGAAAAGCGGAAGATCAATCGTCTTGTAGCAATTACGATTGTTTTTGTATTGATTACCGTGCTTTTGATTTGGGGGTTGGCGGTTGTCATTCCAAATCTTCAGGCTCAGATTGTAAGTTTCTTTAGAAACATGCCTTCTTATCTCAAGCAATCTAAAAAAATAATTGATGATTTATTGGATAGTCGCCTGTCTGAAGAGTTTCGCCCGCAGATCGAGCAAGTTACGGAGAATATTTCTTCTCAATTAACGACATGGGCAAGTAACTTTTCTGCTCGGGCGGTTAACTGGGCTAGTAATTTTGTCAGTGCTGCTTCTCAAGTTATTGTTGCTGTCATTATTATGCCTTTCATTCTATTCTACCTCCTTCGAGATGGGAAAAATTTGAAAGGCTATGTAACTCAGTTCCTACCTAAGAAATTACGTGAGCCGGTTGCTCAAGTTTTGTCCGACGTGAATAGTCAGTTAGCGAATTATGTTCGCGGACAGATAACTGTTGCAATCATTGTTGCCTTTATGTTTATGATTCTCTTTAAGATCATTGGACTGCGCTATGGAGTGACCTTGGCAGTCGTGGCTGGAGTGCTCAACTTGGTTCCGTATTTAGGAAGCTTTTTGGCTATGTTACCAGCGCTTGTTTTGGGACTGATTGCGGGACCTGTTATGCTCTTGAAAGTTATCATTGTTTTTATTGTGGAGCAAACAATAGAAGGACGTTTTGTCTCTCCTCTTATTTTAGGTAGTCAATTAAGTATACATCCGATTACTATTCTCTTTGTACTCTTAACATCTGGATCAATGTTTGGAATTTGGGGTGTCTTATTGGGAATTCCAGTCTACGCTTCTGCAAAAGTGGTGATTACAGCTATCTTTAAGTGGTACAAAGTAGTGAGTGGTTTGTATGATGATGAAGTAGAGGAAGAAGTAAGTGAAGAATAGTGAGAAAATGCTGTCTGCCATTGAGGCTCAGGATTTAGTGCAAGCAGAACAGTGGTTTGAAAAAGCCATGTTAGAGGATAGTGATTCTATCTTATTGGACCTAGCAGAATATTTAGAAAGTATCGGCTTCTTTTTACAAGCCAAGCGTATCTATAATAAACTGGCTCCCCTTTATCCTCAGGTTAATCTAAATTTGGCAGCTATTGCCAGTGAAGATGGAGACTTAGAGGAAGCTTTTGGCTATTTGGAGGAAATCAGATCGAACGATCCGTGGTATGTCAATGCTCTTATGATTAAGGCAGATTTATACCAGATGGAAGGTCTGCCTGATGTAGCGCGTGAGAAACTAGTTGAAGCCAGTCAATTAAGTGACGATCCTATCATTACTTTTGGAATGGCTGAAATAGATTTTGAATTAGGCAATTTCACACAGGCGATCAAGGAATATGCCAGTCTTGATAATCGGACAATTTATGAGCAGACAGGGATCTCAACCTACCAGAGAATAGGGGTGAGCTATTCTAGCTTAGGAAAGTTTGAAGCTGCCATTGAATTTCTTCAAAAGGCTATCGAATTAGAATATGACGAATCTGCAGTATTTGAATTGGCCGTGATCCTTTACGATCAAGAAGACTATCAGAAGGCTAATCTCTATTTCAAACAATTGGATACTCTTTCGCCAGATTTTGAAGGCTATGAATATATCTATGCACTGTCTCTTCATGCAGACCATCAAGCTGAGGCTGCTCTACTCATGGCTCAGCAAGGCTTGAATAAAAATCCGTTCGATAGTAAGCTAGCCCTATTGGCGTCCCAAGTTTCCTACGAACTTCATGATACTGAAAAAGCAGAGAGCTATCTATTAGATGCCTGGGATAATGCTGATGATCTAGAAGAGATAGCTCTGCGCCTGACTAACCTTTATCTAGAGCAGGAGAGATATGAAGATATTCTTGATTTGGAGGATCAGGATTGGGATAATGTGTTGACTCGATGGAACATAGCTCGAAGTTATCAGGCCTTAGAGGACATAGAAAAAGCCCAAGAGCTCTATGGAGAATTGCATAGGGACTTACGAGATAATCCAGAATTTCAAGAAGAATATATTTACCTGTTGAGAGAATGTGGCGAGCTTGAAAGAGCCAAACAAGAAGCTCAGCACTATTTGAGCCTGGTGCCGGATGACAGTGCAATGCAAGAATTTTATGATAGTCTGGACTATTAAAATTTTTATAATAAATAGTAAAAGCATATCATCTAGATATGTTTTTTTGCAATTATAAAATTTTGTGTTATACTAATTTTGCTTTATTAGAGACGATGAAAGAAGAGTAGGGGATTAAAAATGTTTGAACCAGTTAAATTATTTCAATATAATACTTTGGGCGCCTTGATGTCTGGTCTTTATGGTGGGACAATGACGATTGGTGAGTTGCTTCAATATGGTGATTTAGGTATAGGTACTTTGGATTCTATTGACGGGGAGTTGATAGTTCTAGATGGCAAGGCCTATCAAGCCAAAGGATCTGGAGAGGTGCCAGAAGTAGTTGAGGTGGATCCGTCAGAGACGGTTCCTTATGCAGCGGTAGTCCCTCACAAGGCAGAGGTGATTTTCCGCCAGCGTTTTGAAATGAATGATAAGGAGCTGGAGGAAAGAATTGAGTCCTATTATGATGGTGAAAATCTTTTTCGTTCCATAAAGATTCATGGCGACTTTTCTCATATGCGCGTTCGCATGATTCCTAAGTCAACGTCAGACCGAAAGTTTGCAGAAGTTGCTGTTAATCAACCTGAATACAGTAAGGAAAATGTGACCGGAACAATCGTTGGTATCTGGACACCAGAGATTTTTCATGGAGTCAGCTTAGCAGGATATCATCTCCATTTTGTATCAGACGATTTGAGCTTCGGTGGACATGTCATGGACTTTGTCATCAAAGAAGGTATTGTTGAACTTGGAGCAATTGACCAGTTAGATCAACGTTTCCCTGTTCAAGATCGTGACTATCTATTTGCCAAATTCAATATGGATGAAATGAAAGAAGATATTGATCGAGTAGAATAATAAGATAAATTCCTTGGCCAGCAACCTAAATTTAGGTTAGTTTGGTCAGGGTTTTTATTTTGTAAGATAAAGGAAAGTATAGGGATTCAATTTATGTAAATTTTAGACCACGTGAGCAAGATTTATCTGTTTATTTCTAATGGTTATACCGTCAAGTATAGGCTAGATAATTTCTTTTTATAATGATGTGTGATCTATAATGATTGCTGATCCCTTTCAAAGTTCTTTAAAAATATCGAAAATCTAATTTTTTAGTATATTTTATATAGCCAAGCAGAAAAAAATAATGTATAATGGCCTGGAATATAATGAATAAATAGGAGATCATTATGGGAAAAGATTTGTTTAATCCACACCTGCGTAAGTTTTCTATTCGAAAACTAAACGTCGGTGTTTGTTCTGTGCTCTTGTCAACCCTTATACTATTAGGGGCAGCAACGCAGGTTAGCGCTGATGAAACAAGCGCTTCTGGTGTTCAAAACGAGGTTGCTCGAACTGACCTTGCTGAACCATCAGCAACTGCTACAGCACCAACAACATCTGAAACAACACAAAATGCAGGAACTACTGTAGCAGCCACAGCTACTGAGGCACCTCAGACAGGTGAGCATACTGCACCTACAAACTCAGCTTCAGAGTCTACTGAGAAACTGAAGGATGAGCAACCAGTAGCTTCTGAAACACCTCAACCTTCAGTTGAGAAGCCGGTCCTTCCTACAGAAGTTAAGCCTGCAGAGAATACTAATCCAGCTTCAACTGATGCTAGTTCAGACGCTGTAAGCACTTCAAGAACTACAGAACAACCAGTAGCGACTAGGGAAGCTACACAACCTACACGTTCTCGCCGAGCACGTCGAGACGCTACACCAACAGGTTTACGAGATGGTGACCCAAATAATACTATCGAGAAACCAACTTTAGCAGATTCTGAAAAGAAGAGACCAGCAGACCTAGTGAAACAGATCAACTGGCTAGATTTTGGTGATTCTCAGGCGTTTAGAGATCTTGATACCGACGGCTCTCTTAAAGTGGGTAGTGTGTATGAGAAAGAAATTTCTCCGGGCTATGTAGTTAAATTAACAGTTACAGAACTAAAACCATTTCATTCAACGGAACTCTATCGTAACCGTGTAGCAGGAACTTCTTATGAAAATAGTTATGATCCTGATGCTAAAAATACCTGGTTTAGATATGTACCTGCAGACTATAATCGCCAAGTTAAAGAGGGCGATTCTGCACGACCAAAAATCATTGGTGCTCCTATGAACCAATGGACATCTCTTCGTGAGCAGGGAATTGATACTAATGGACGTAGAACCCAATTGCAGGTTCCTAAAAATGGTGCTAGCTACGGTGTGAAGTTTAAGGTCGAAGCGACTTACCTTAACAAGCCAGTCAAAGCAACAGTCGTTATGCCGATGGTGAAGAAGCCAACCCCGGTGAATATGCGATCTTTACTACAAATGGTCAAGGATGGGAACATTTAGCTGAATGGAAACGTGTATCACCAAGCGGTAAAGTGATTACAGATACCTACGCACCAATGAATCCAAATCGACTTGGTCAGTATATTGGTGATAACGCAACTACTCCAACAATTGACTGGACTAAATTCACAAACCCAGATCAAAAAACAGGGGGCTTAGGTTCACAAGTCTTTGGTCCAAATACTTCTAAAGACCATACTGTCCCAATTGTGATGACTCGTGAAGCATCAGAGGTGGGTATTTATATCGCATCTTCTGGTCAGCAAGCTGCTATGATTGGTTTCATGGTTGTAGATACTGGGGATGCGCCTGAAAGCTATGGAAATGCAGTTCACACTATTTCTGGTTACAATGCGGCTACGGGAGCACAAAATCCACAACCATATCTTGGTCGGAAGCCTGCGGATATTGATACAACTTCAGGCAACGATTGGACTCACGATGATAGCACTGATCACGCTGATGAAGGGATTGATCAGCTTTTACCAGATGACTTAGTCGGTAAGACTCATGACTTGTTCCAAGCAGATCGTCTTCGTGATGGGGATTATTCGCTTCGTTTCCATGCTTCAGCTAATGGAAATGAAAAAGCCTATGTTCGAGCTTGGATTGATTTCAACAATAACGGAAAATTTGACGAGAACGAAGCCAGTGAGTTTACTGAAGTCACTTCTGAAGGAGACTACACAGTTACTTTCAGAAATCATGCTCCAATGAATGACGACTCAGTCAAGAAGTTAGGGATGCGTGTTCGTATTGCCTTGAATCAAGGTGATATCGAGAAACCGACTGGAACAGCCTTTAGTGGTGAAGTTGAAGACTTACAAGTTAACCTTACTTACCCACCAAAGGGTGAGAAGAAGGAAACCAAGGGCTTACGCGATCAACAACAACAAGCAAGCCTACACTTCACATCTCGTGGTTATTCTAAAGAAGACGAGAATGCTAGAACAACAATTGATACTAATAAGGCACCTGTTGTTTTAGATAATAATGGACGTGAATTAACGGCAGATGCAGAAGGTTGGTATACAACTGCAGAAGGCCGTTACAAAGTGACGCCAAATGGTGATAATGTCGATGTTGTTTTTGTTCCAAATGCTGGATACGTAGGGACTACATCAGGCATTAACATCCGTCGCTTTGATAGCAACGGTGCAAGCACTGAATGGTCAGCGAAAAACAATTCAGAACCAGTCATCAACCAACCTCTAAATTCTATGGATGCTCGTTATGTTCCTACAGTAGTTGATTACACTGAACATCGTTCAACTGATGCCCAAGGTTTAGCGCAAGTAAAAGACATCTCATTTACAGATGGTAATCCAGCTAACACACCGGTTCAACCATCAGCAAGTAATCCAGCTACTTTCTTGGATGCTAGCGGAGAACCTGTCTCAGGAACTAGTATTCCTGCAACATCAGGTGGTAAAGAAGTTGGTACCTTTAACTTAGATCCAACTACAGGTCGAGTAACCTTTACCCCAAATAAATCATTTGTTGGAACTGTTGATCCAATTAAATTAAAAGTAAATGATGCAAGTGGTAATGATCACTTTGCAACTTATCAACCAACTGTTACACGAGTTGTTCCAACATCTCAAAATGCAAGTTCTGAAGGTATTCAAGGGGCAGAGCAATCTGGTAATTTGGTCTTCACACCAGGTGATAACCGTGTTCCAATTGATGAATCTGTTGCTCCAACCTTTGACAACGGCCAATCAACTAAGGTTGTTCCAGATGTAGGGACTTATACAGTTGATAATTCAGGTCGGGTTACCTTCCAACCAGTTCCTGGATACTCTGGACGCCCAACTGCAGAAACCGTTAAGCGTGTAGATAAGAATGGAACAGAAGTAACAGCTACTTACCAAGCAGATGTTAAGGCTGCAACTCCAACAGGACAAGGAGCAGAGACTACTGGGCTCCAAGGTCAAAAACAAGACAGTCATCTCACCTTTACCCCTGGTCAAGCAACTATCAATGGCCAAAATGAGACTGTGCCATTTGCACCAGAAGGTCCACAATTTGTGGTTAATGGACAAGTTCAACAAGGTAACAGCTTACCTGTACATGATGCTAGCGGTAAACTTCAAGGAACCTATACTGTTCAACCGAATGGTGATATTAGCTTCCAACCAGCACCTGATTTCTATGGTACACCAACTCCTGCAACTCTTCGTGTGACAGATAAGAATGGTTCTGCTGCCGAAGCAGTTTATCAACCTACAGTGACTAAAGTCACTCCAACAAGTACAAATGATACCTCAACTGGTCTGCAAGGACAGCCACAAAGCGGTAAGCCAACCTTTACAGCAGGTGATCCAGCAGTTCCACTAGATGATACGAAACCATTGACTTTCGAAGATGGTCAATCAACGAAAACAGTTCCAGGTGTAGGTGAATACAGCATCAATCCAGATGGCTCTATCACCTTTACGCCGGATAAGAAGTACGTTGGCACACCAGATCCTGTCACAGTGAAACGTGTGGATAAAAACGGTACAGAAGTTACCGCAACTTATACACCA
>NZ_KV790962.1:0-185867 GCF_001807785.1 Streptococcus sp. HMSC10A01
ATTATCCGGCATAGCTCAGTTGGTAGTAGCGCATGACTGTTAATCATGATGTCGTAGGTTCGAGTCCTACTGCCGGAGTTATATCTATAAGTAAGACAAGAGATTCTTGTCTTTTTTATTTCCTAAATAATAATTTGAAAAAGCTTGAAGATTATACTTCAAGCTTTTTCTGTTTGTTAAAAAATGCTTCATAAAGCGCTTTAATGGCAGCTTTTTCTTGTTCAGAATTTACTACAAGCATGATAGAAACTTCGCTAGATCCTTGTGAAATCATCTGGATATTAATTTTGTTGTCTGATAGAGCCTTTGTAGCAGTTGCAGTTAGACCGATATGACTTTTCATTTGCTCACCTACAATCATGATGATAGATAAGCCATGTTCAATTTCTGCATGATCGACTTCAATTTTTTGTCTTAGTTGCCGGAGTATTTCTTCTTCTTTTATTGGTGTTAGTTCGCTTTCTCTTAGAATGATTGATAAATCATCAATACCAGTAGGCATGTGTTCCCAACGAATATTCAATTCTTCCAAAATTTGGAGAACTTTCCGACCAAAGCCGACTTCACGGTTCATCAAATATTTGGACATGTTAATACTAACAAAGTTTGAATCACCAGCAATTCCTACAACAGGGATGGCTTTGTCGGTATGATTTAAAATAATCTTTGTTCCTGGATGATTGGGGTTATTTGTATTTTTTATTACTAGAGGAATTTTACCACGGTAGGCTGGGATAAGAGCTTCATCGTGAAGAACGCTAAAACCTGCATATGCTAACTCTCGCATTTCACGATAGGTTAACTCAGGAATAGAGTCTGGTTCGTGAATAATACCAGGATGGGCTGCAAAAATGCCATCTACATCTGTGAAGTTTTCGTATAGGTCAGCTTTAACTCCCGCTGCGATGATTGAGCCTGTTATGTCAGAGCCCCCTCTTGAGAAAGTGCAGATTTGATTATCTTTAGTTACACCAAAGAATCCAGGTATTACAAGTACTTCTTCAAAGTTGGTTAATTCTTCAATTTTATCGTAGCTAGAGGGCAAAATTCTTGCGTTTCCAGGCTCGCTACTGACAAATATTCCTGCATCTTTAGGATGAATATAACGGGCATTAAGGCCGTTTTTATTAAAAAATGCAGCAACCAGCTTGGCGTTATTGTTCTCTCCAGCTGCTAAAAAGCTATCATAAAGAAAGAGATTATCTTCGATTGGTAAGGTAGCCAGATTTAAAATACTCTTTGTTATTTTTTCTAGTACAACAGGTTTGAGCTCTAATTCTTCGATCATTTGGGCATATCGATTAATGATCCATTCTTGGTGTGGGGTGACATCACCTTCTTCAACGTAAGCTCGATAATATTTGATTAGTGCATCTGTTACCTTGGTATCCGCTTGATCTCTTTTTCCTGGTGCAGAAACAACTACAAACTTTCGCTCAGAATCAGATTTTACAATATTTAAAACTTTTTCTAATTGAGTTGCAGAGGCAAGTGAACTACCACCAAATTTGACAACTTTCATATTTTCTCCTAAAGGGTTTTGTTATTATTCAGACAATTTGTAATATTGCTTCTTTACATTATAGCAAATCTCAAGCATAGTGTCAGTTTTTTAGGAATAAAAAGTAGAAAAGCCGAACTATTGTTTTATTCTTTCAGATTTTGTTTTGAGAAAATAAAATTTTGTGCTAGAATATTCTAAAAGCAATTATTTGACATTCAAAATATTTGCATATCAAATCAAATTGCTAAGATAGAATTTGGAGAAGTGATATGACATTTACAAATATTTTCTACGAAGTTCTGGACGAAGTAGCTGTTCTTACCTTTAACCGACCAGAGGTTTCTAACGGATTTAATATTCCAATGTGCCAAGAAATTTTAGAAGCAATTTCATTGGCTGCGTCAGATGATAGTGTAAAAATTTTGCTTATCAAGGCAAATGGTAAGGTTTTTTCAGTTGGAGGAGATTTAGCAGAAATGCAGCGTGCTGTTGATGCGGATGATATCCAATCCTTGGTGAAGATTGCGGAGTTAGTAAATGTTATTTCTTTCGAGATGAAGAAATTACCTAAGCCAGTCATCATGAGTGTTGATGGACCTGTTGCAGGTGCTGCTGCTAATATGGTCGTTGCTGCTGATTTTTGTATTGCAAGTGAAAAGGCTCGATTTATTCAGGCTTTCGTTGGAGTTGGATTAGCCCCAGATGCGGGAGGATTGTATTTGCTAACTCGTGCTATTGGTGTAACTCGTGCAACCCACCTTGTCATGACTGGTGAGGCTTTGACAGCTGAAAAAGCTTTGGAATATGGGATTCTTTATCGACTTTGTGAATCTGAAAAGTTGGAGAAAACAACAGAGCAACTAATCAAAAAACTAAAACGTGGTTCAGGGAATTCGTATAAAGCAATGAAAGAAATGATTTGGAAAAGTCAATTTTCTGATTGGGAAGAATATGCTGAATTGGAATTGCACTTACAAAAGTCGTTAGCTTTCACCGAAGATTTTAAAGAAGGGGTCTGTGCTTATTCAGAAAAGCGTCGTCCTAAATTTCAAGGAAAATAATATTCGTTTAATTGAAATTATATAAATTGAAAAAAAGTAAATCATTTTCAAAAAGAACTTGCAAAAATATTTGGACTTTGATATAATTTGATAGTCAAATGTTTTGATGCTTGAATATTTATAAAGGGGGATGGATGATTGAATTACCAATTAGTAAATGATTATTTGACGTCGATTTTTAATAATGTATTGGTGATTGAAGAGTCCAGTTTGCGGGGCAGTCGCTTCAATGACGTCTCTATCAAAGAAATGCATACGATTGATGTTATTGGCGAAACTCCCAATGCAACTCCTAGTGACATTTCTAGAGAGCTTATGGTGACTCTAGGAACTGTGACAACGAGCTTAAATAATCTTGAGCGAAAAGGCTATGTAGAACGAACTCGTTCTGATATTGATCGTCGTGTGGTTCATTTGAGTTTGACGAAAAGTGGTCGTCTTTTGTATCGTTTGCATCGACGTTTTCATCATTCAATGCTAGACAAGATTATTGCTGGCATGAGCAGGGATGAGATTCAAGTAATGCAAAAAGGCTTGAAAAACCTTTATCAGTTTCTTGAGGACTTAAAATAATGAAATTTGCAAAAATCAGTCAAGTTGCTCATTATGCGCCTGAGCAAGTCGTTACGAATGATGATTTAGCCCAAATCATGGATACAAGTGATGAATGGATTTCAAGTCGGACAGGAATCAAAAAGCGTCATATTTCTCATCATGAATCGACAAGCGATTTAGCTACAAGAGTTGCCTTAGATTTGCTGAAAAAGTCAGGAATTTCTGCTCAAGATCTTGATTTTGTTATTGTTGCTACTATTACGCCAGATTCATTGATGCCATCAACAGCTGCTCGTGTTCAGGCTAATATTGGGGCAAATAAAGCATTTGCTTATGATTTAGTAGCCGCTTGTAGTGGCTTTGTATTTGCTCTTTCGACAGCTGAAAAACTCATATCTTCAGGTGCTTATCAGAAGGGGTTGGTTATTGGAAGCGAAACCTTATCAAAGGTTGTAGATTGGTCTGATCGAGGCACTGCGGTCTTGTTTGGTGATGGTGCGGGAGGCGTCTTGCTGGAAAGCACTTCTGATCAACATTTTCTTGCAGAAATCCAGAAAACGGATGGTTCTCGTGGAGAAAGTCTCACCTCTTGCCAAATTGGTTTGCAATCGCCTTTTGCGCAGACTGAGGATGATGAAAAATATTTGACAATGGATGGTAGGGCAATTTTTGATTTTGCTATTCGAGATGTTGCTCAGTCCATTAAAGATACGATTGAAGCTAGTTCGCTGGAAGTTGATGAAATAAATTATTTCTTGCTCCATCAGGCCAATGATCGTATTTTGAATAAAATAGCGAAAAAGCTTGGTGTTTCAAGAGATAAAATTCCAGCTAACATGATGGAATATGGAAATACCAGTGCAGCTAGTATCCCTATTTTACTTTCTGAGTGTGTCGAGCAAGGCCTTGTTAAGCTAGATGGAAGTCAGAAAATTTTATTATCTGGTTTCGGTGGAGGTTTGACATGGGGAACACTTATTGTTACAATTTAGTTAATCATGTGGTTTTCACATATTAAAAAATATTTTATTTTAAAGGAGTCTATCATGGCAGTATTTGAAAAAGTACAAGAAATTATTGTAGAAGAACTTGGTAAAGAACCGTCAGAAGTTACTCTTGAGTCAACTTTCGATGATCTTGAAGCAGATTCACTTGACTTGTTCCAAGTTATCTCAGAAATCGAAGATGCATTTGACATCCAAATCGAAACTGAGGAAGGTTTGAATACTGTAGGTGACTTAGTTGCTTACGTTGAATCAAAAACTAAATAAGAAAAAGTAAATGGGGCTGAGAATACGTTCTCGCCCTCTTTTAAAGAAGACGAATTTGAGGTGGCAGTCTTGACTGTCTTTTATCTCTTCTAATGTTTAAAAGAAAACAACAGATAGAGTAAAGATTCGATGAAGTCAAGATGGCCGGGGTGGAACGAAAAAGTCTGTTTAAATGATTTTTTATCCACTCCCTCTTGTTTAGGTAATAGTTTGACTGTCAAAGTATAGAAAGCACTTGTTTTTAAGAGAATCAAGCTATTACTTAAGCAATGATAAAAGGAAGGTATTATGCAAACACGAATTACAGAATTACTAAATATTAAATATCCTATTTTCCAAGGTGGAATGGCCTGGGTAGCAGATGGAGACTTAGCTGGTGCTGTTTCTAAAGCGGGTGGTTTAGGAATTATCGGTGGAGGCAACGCTCCTAAAGAAGTTGTTAAAGCAAATATTGATAAAATTAAGTCTTTGACTGATAAGCCTTTTGGAGTGAATATCATGCTTTTATCACCTTTCGTGGATGACATTGTTGACTTGGTCATTGAAGAAGGCGTAAAAGTAGTGACAACTGGTGCAGGCAATCCAAGTCGGTACATGGCTCGTTTTCATGAAGCTGGTATTACAGTCATTCCAGTGGTACCAAGTGTGGCCCTCGCTAAAAGAATGGAAAAAATTGGCGCAGATGCTGTCATTGCTGAGGGAATGGAAGCTGGAGGTCATATTGGTAAATTGACAACGATGGCACTTACTCGTCAAGTTGTAGAAGCAGTAAACATTCCCGTTATTGCAGCTGGAGGTATCGCGGATGGTTCAGGTGCTGCTGCTGGCTTTATGTTAGGAGCAGAAGCAGTTCAGTTAGGAACTCGCTTTGTAGTTGCTAAGGAATCAAACGCTCATCAAAATTATAAAGATATGATTTTGAAGGCACGCGATATTGATACAACAATTTCAGCTCAGCATTTTGGTCATGCAGTCCGTGCTTTGAAAAATAAGCTGACAAGGGATTTTGAAAAAGCAGAAAAAGAAGCCTTCAAACAAGAAAATCCAGATTTAACAGTATTCGAAAATCTTGGTGCGGGTGCCTTAGCAAATGCAGTTGTCCGTGGAGATGTTGAGAATGGTTCGGTCATGTCAGGACAAATTGCTGGTTTGGTCAGCAAGGAAGAAACTGTTGAAGAAATTTTGAAAGATGTTTACTATGGTGCTGCTGAAAGAATTCAGCAAGAAGCTAAACGTTGGGCAGGAGTAACTAGAAATGACTAAAAAAGCCTTTCTGTTCGCTGGTCAGGGGGCACAGTACCTTGGTATGGGACGTGAGCTCTATGATCAATATGACGTGGTGAAATCAACTTTTGAGGAAGCTAGTCAAATTTTAGGCTATGATGTGCGTGATTTGATTGATAATGATGAAGAAAAACTGAATCAGACCCGCTATACCCAGCCAGCAATTTTGACTACATCTCTGGCCATTTACCGTTTGTTAATTCAAGAAGGAATCCATCCTGATGTGGTTGCTGGTCTTTCTTTAGGAGAATACTCTGCTTTGGTGGCTTCTGGAGCCTTAGATTTTCAGAGTGCTCTAGCTTTGGTTGCTAAGCGTGGAGCCTTCATGGAGGAAGCCGCTCCAGCGGGTTCTGGTAAAATGGTAGCAGTTCTTAATGCTGATTTAGATCTGATAGAGAATGCATGTAAAAAGGCTAGTGCGCTTGGTGTAGTGTCTCCAGCTAACTATAATACACCTAGCCAGATTGTAATTGGTGGAGAAGCTGAAGCAGTGGATAAAGCTGTAGAGCTTTTGCAAGAAGCTGGGGTAAAGAGATTGATTCCACTCAACGTATCAGGACCTTTCCATACTGCTTTATTGAAGCCAGCTAGTGATTTATTAGCTGTAGCTTTAGAAAATGTCAATTTTTCTGACTTCCAAGTTCCCCTAGTAGGGAATACAGAAGCTAGTGTCATGGAAAAGGAACGAATCAAGGAGCTATTAACACGTCAAGTGATGGAGCCAGTTCGCTTTTATGATAGTATTGCCAGAATGCAAGAAGCTGGTGTAACAGAGTTTATCGAGATTGGTCCAGGAAAAGTTCTGTCTGGATTTGTAAAAAAGATTGATAAGTCTGCTGCTATTTATCAAGTTGAAGATCAAGCTAGTTTGACACAACTTCTGGAAAAATGAGGAAACAATATGGAATTAAAAGATAAGAACGTATTGATTACAGGCTCCACTCGGGGAATTGGTCTTGCTATTGCCCATAAATTTGCTAGTCTTGGAGCTAATATTATTTTAAATGGACGTGGAGAAGTCTCAGAGGACGTCTTGGCAGAGTTTAAAGACTATCCTGTAAAGGTTTTTGCGGTTATTGGGGATGTTTCAGATAGCGCTGATGCAAAGCGTATGGTAGAAGAAGCAACTTTGGCTATGGGTTCAGTTGATGTTTTGGTTAATAATGCAGGAATTACTAAAGATAAACTCATGCTTAAATTGACTGAGGAAGATTTTGAACAAGTGCTAAAGGTTAATTTGACTGGTGCATTTAACATGACGCAAGCTGTTTTAAAACCAATGACTAAGGCGCGTCAGGGAGCTATTATCAATATGTCTAGCGTGGTCGGTTTGACAGGAAATATTGGACAAGCAAACTATGCCGCCTCTAAAGCAGGTTTGATTGGTTTTTCTAAGTCAGTAGCTCGTGAGGTTGCGGCTCGTAATATTCGCGTCAATGTGATTGCCCCAGGATTTATTGAATCTGATATGACTGATGGTTTGCCAGAAAAAATTAAAGAAGCTTCTCTGGCTCAAATACCAATGAAGCGTTTTGGTAATACTGAGGAAGTTGCAGATGTTGCAGTCTTTCTTGCCAGTCAGGAATACTTAACAGGTCAGGTAATCACTATCGATGGTGGCTTGACAATGCAATAATTTAGTAAAAGTATAGAAAAAATCTACTTAGAATGCATCTTAGTTGCAATTTTCTAAGTTTAAATCTTACCGTAAAAAGGAGTTTTGAGATGAAACTAAATCGTGTTGTAGTAACTGGCTATGGCCTAACTTCCCCAATTGGAAATACACCAGAAGAATTTTGGACTAGCCTTAAGGAAGGAAAAATTGGTATTGGGCCAATTACTAAGTTTGACCACAGTGAATTTGCTGTTCATAATGCTGCTGAGGTTCAAGATTTTCCTTTTGATAAATACTTCATTAAAAAAGACACTAACCGTTTTGATAATTATTCACTGTATGCTCTTTATGCTGCAGAGGAAGCTGTAAATCATGCTGGTCTTGACGTGGAAGCTATTGATAAAGATCGTTTTGGTGTTATCGTTGCTTCAGGTATCGGTGGTATTAAGGAAATTGAAGATCAAGTTATCCGCTTGCATGAAAAAGGTCCGAAACGAGTGAAACCAATGACACTTCCAAAAGCCTTGCCAAATATGGCTTCTGGGAATGTTGCTATGCGCTTTGGTGCCAATGGTGTTTGTAAGTCCATTAATACAGCCTGTGCCTCATCTAATGATGCAATTGGAGATGCTTTCCGTTCCATTAAATTTGGTTTCCAAGATGTGATGTTAGTTGGTGGTTCTGAAGCATCCATCACTCCTTTTGCGATTGCTGGTTTCCAAGCTTTGACAGCTTTGTCCACAACGGAAGATCCAACTCGTGCCTCTATCCCATTTGATAAAGACAGAAATGGTTTTGTTATGGGAGAAGGTTCCGGTATGTTAGTGCTGGAAAGCTTAGAACATGCTGAAAAACGTGGTGCAACAATCCTTGCTGAAGTAGTAGGGTATGGAAACACATGTGATGCTCACCATATGACGTCTCCTCATCCGGAAGGACTTGGTGCGATTAAAGCTATTAAACTAGCATTAGAAGAAGCTGAAATTAAACCTGAAGATGTGGCATATGTTAATGCTCATGGAACTTCTACTCCTGCCAATGAAAAAGGAGAGAGTGGTGCGATTGTATCTGTATTAGGTAAAGAAGTAGCCGTTTCTTCAACTAAGTCCTTTACAGGGCATTTGTTAGGTGCTGCAGGAGCAGTGGAAGCTATTGCGACTATCGAAGCAATGCGTCATAGCTTTGTACCGAAGACTGCAGGAACTCAAGAATTGTCTGATTACATTGAAGCCAATGTCATTTTTGGCCAAGGAAAAGAACAGGAAATTCCTTATGCTATTTCCAATACATTTGGTTTTGGTGGCCATAATGCTGTTCTTGCCTTTAAACGTTGGGAGGCATAATAACTTATGAATATCAATGAAATTAAAGACTTGATGGCACAGTTTGACCAATCAAGTTTGCGGGAATTTTCGTATAAAAATCAACAAGATGAACTGACATTCAGTAAGAACGAAGGAAAAATTGCAACTCAAGAGGTTAACGCAAGTCCTCTTCCTACAGCCACACCAGTAGCTCCAATTGCTCCAGCTCCTCAGGTTGAAGTAGTTGTTGAACAGCAAGAAGTGCCTGCTGAAGCAGCACCGGCACCAATCGCGGCTGAAGGTGATGTTGTGGAAAGTCCTTTGGTTGGAGTAGCCTATTTAGCAGCCGGACCAGATAAACCTGCTTTTGTGAACGTAGGTGACCAAGTGAAAAAAGGACAAACCTTGATGATTATTGAGGCCATGAAAGTGATGAATGAAGTGCCTGCTCCTAAAGATGGTGTTGTCACTGAAATTTTAGTTCAAAATGAAGAAATGGTTGAATTTGGGAAAGGTCTGGTACGCATTAAATGATCGATATCAATGCAATAAAAGAGGCACTTCCTCATCGTTATCCAATGTTGTTGGTGGATCGTGTATTAGAAGTTAGCGAAGATGAGATTGTTGCTTTGAAAAATGTGACAATTAATGAACCATTCTTTAACGGTCATTTTCCTCAATATCCAGTCATGCCGGGTGTTTTGATTATGGAAGCTTTGGCTCAGACTGCGGGTGTACTGGAATTGTCTAAAGAAGAAAACAAAGGTAAGCTTGTTTTTTATGCTGGTATGGATAAGGTCAAATTCAAAAAACAAGTTGTTCCAGGTGATCAGCTTATCATGACTGCTAAATTTGTGAAACGTCGTGGTACCATTGCGGTTGTTGAAGCTAAAGCAGAAGTAGATGGCAAACTCGCAGCTAGTGGCACCTTGACATTTGCTATTGGCCAATAGAAAAGGGAGATTTCACCATGTTTCGTAAAATATTGATTGCTAACCGTGGGGAAATTGCGGTCAGAATTATTCGTGCGGCTCGTGAATTAGGGATTGCGACAGTGGCAGTTTATTCAACAGCTGATAAAGAAGCCCTTCATACCTTATTGGCAGATGAAGCTATTTGTATTGGCCCTGCTAAGTCAACTGATTCTTATCTCAATATGAATGCTGTGCTTTCAGCGGCTGTTCTGACAGAAGCTGAAGCTATTCATCCTGGTTTTGGATTTTTGAGTGAAAATTCTAAGTTCGCAACCATGTGTGAGGAAGTTGGTGTGAAATTCATCGGTCCTTCTGGGGCAATCATGGATATGATGGGCGATAAGATTAATGCTCGTGCTCAAATGATTAAGGCTAATGTTCCAGTTATTCCTGGATCTGACGGAGAAGTTTTTACTGCAGAAGAGGCTTTGGAAGTTGCTGAAAAAATTGGCTACCCTGTTATGCTAAAGGCTTCTGCTGGAGGTGGCGGAAAGGGAATCCGTAAGGTTGAAAAGGCTGAAGATTTGGTAGCAGCTTTTGAGTCTGCTTCTAGCGAGGCTAAGGCTGCCTTTGGGAATGGCGCTATGTATATGGAGCGCGTGATTTATCCTGCTCGTCATATTGAAGTGCAGATTTTGGCAGATCAGCATGGACATGTTGTCCATCTGGGCGAACGTGATTGCTCGCTCCAGCGTAATAACCAAAAGGTCTTAGAAGAAGCTCCATCAGTGGCTATCGGGAAGACTCTCCGTCAAAAGATTGGAGATGCGGCTGTACGAGCAGCTCAATCAGTGGGATATGAAAATGCTGGAACAATTGAGTTTCTCTATGATGAAAATAAGGGTGAGTTCTACTTTATGGAAATGAACACTCGTGTTCAAGTAGAACATCCTGTAACAGAATTTGTGACTGGCGTAGATATTGTTAAGGAACAGATTCGCATTGCTGATGGTCAAGAACTTTCTTTCACACAAGATGATATTGAAATTCGTGGTCATGCCATCGAATGCCGGATCAATGCTGAAAATCCAGCCTTTAATTTTGCCCCAAGTCCGGGTAAGATTTCAAACCTCTATTTGCCTAGTGGTGGAGTCGGCCTTCGTGTGGACTCAGCTGTTTATCCAGGTTACACCATTCCTCCATACTATGACAGTATGATTGCTAAAATCATTGTTCATGGGGAGAATCGTTTTGATGCTTTGATGAAGATGCAACGGGCTCTCTATGAATTAGAAATCGATGGTGTATTAACCAACAGTGAGTTTCAGTTAGACTTGATTTCAGACTCTCAGGTTATTGCAGGGGATTATGATACAGCCTTTTTAATGGAGAAATTTCTCCCTGCTTACCAAGAAAGATTAAAAGAAGATAAATAAAACCTTTCATAAAGCGAAGGAAGCTAAGCTTTTGTAAAGGGAAACTGTAGTAATAAAGGAGTAAATGATGGCTTTATTCTCCAAAAAGGATAAATATATCCGGATTAATCCTAATCGTTCATATAGGGAACTGCCTCAACAAAAACCAGAGGTACCGGATGAGCTCTTTTCGAAATGTCCTGGTTGTAAGCATACCATTTACCAAAAAGATTTAGGGAGCGATCGTGTTTGTCCTAATTGTGGTTATACCTTCCGTATTACAGCACTTGAGCGACTTGCTTTAACTGTAGATGAAGATACCTTTGAAGAATTATTTACAGGCATTGAAACAAAAGATCCATTGAATTTTCCTAATTATAAGGACAAGTTGGCCCAAATGCGTGAAAAAACTGGCTTGGATGAAGCTGTGTTAACAGGAACTGCTTCCATTAAGGGACAGAAAACTGCTTTGGGAATAATGGACTCAAACTTTATCATGGCTTCCATGGGAAGTGTAGTTGGAGAGAAAATCACACGCTTGTTTGAATATGCAACGGAACTTCGCTTACCAGTAGTCTTGTTTACAGCTTCTGGAGGGGCACGTATGCAGGAAGGGATTATCAGTCTCATGCAGATGGCCAAAATTTCAGCGGCGGTACAAAGACATTCTAAAGCAGGTTTGTTTTATCTGACGATTTTGACAGACCCTACTACTGGTGGGGTAACAGCGTCATTTGCAATGGAAGGTGACATTATTTTAGCGGAACCTCAAAGTCTTGTTGGATTCGCTGGTCGTCGAGTTATTGAATCCACTGTTCGTGAAAATTTGCCAGACGGTTTTCAAAAGGCAGAATTTCTCTTGGAACATGGTTTTGTAGATGCTATTGTTAAACGAGCAAAATTAAGAGATAAGATTGCTAAATTGTTGGAATTTCATGGAGGGCAGCAATGACAAAGATTACTCGGATTGTAAGAGAAGCGAGAGATCAGACTAGGCTGACGGCTCTTGATTATGCCAAGGCAATTTTTGATGATTTCATTCAATTGCATGGAGATCGCTCTTTTCGAGATGATGGAGCTGTGATTGGAGGCATCGGTAGCCTAGACGGCCGTCCAGTGACTGTTATTGGAATTCAAAAAGGGAAGAATCTTCAAGATAATCTAAAACGGAATTTCGGTCAGCCTCATCCTGAAGGCTATCGCAAGGCTTTGCGCCTAATGAAGCAGGCAGAAAAATTTGGTCGTCCAATCGTTACTTTTATCAATACCGCTGGAGCTTATCCGGGTGTTGGAGCAGAGGAGCGTGGCCAAGGTGAAGCTATTGCTCGAAACCTGATGGAGATGAGTGATCTGAAAGTACCGATTATTGCCATTATTATTGGTGAAGGTGGTTCTGGAGGGGCCTTGGCTCTGGGAGTGGCGAATCGAGTTTGGATGTTAGAGAATTCAATTTATGCAGTCTTGAGTCCGGAAGGCTTTGCTTCTATCTTGTGGAAGGATGGCAGTAGAGCCATGGAAGCTGCTGAGTTAATGAAAATAACATCCCACGAACTCTTGCAAATGGAGATTGTTGATAAGGTAATTGAGGAAACGGGTTTAAGCAATCAGGATTTGATTACTTCTATCAAACAAGAACTTTTAGTTGAATTAGAACAACTTTCTTCATGGAGCGTGGAAGAATTGGTCGACCAACGTTATCAGCGTTTTAGAAAATATTAAGAAGTTTATTTGAAGGCCAGGATATTCTTGTCTTGGTCTCTTTTTACAAATAGTTAGTCTACAATCTATCTTTTTTACCTAAAATCAGATGGCTTGTGATTAGAGAAGGAGAAGTCAAATGGAAAAAAATCGTTTGTACATTATCATTGCGTCAGTAGCAGTAATAATTGGAAGTGTTTTGCCTTGGGGGACTGTAAACCTAGGTGGATTTGGTGGTTTAAGTGTTTCAGGAATTGAAGGTGATGGGAAAATTATTATAATTTTAGCCATCGGAGCTATTGTCTTAGCTATTCTTAAAGATCGCACTCAGCCTTTGATTAAAAACTTTGCTCTGGGAGTTATGGCTTTGGGAGTTATTGAGACAGCTATTTCTATTTATGCCCTGTTTCGCTTAGGCGATATGAGTGCTAATTTTGGTTATGGTGGTTATGGTATTTCAGTCGGTATAGGTTTATACTTGACTGCAATTGCTTCAATTGCAACATTTGTTTTAGGATTGATGGCTTTCTCAGGAGGAAAGATTTCAAAAGAAACCTTGACAGATGCAGCCAATGTAAGTAAGGAATTTGCTCAAACTGTTGGCCGTGTAACTTCTGCAACAGTGAAAACGGCTGTAAATGAAATCAAAAAAGAAACCGATCAGCCAAAAGATATAGAAACACCTGCTTCAGCTGAAGAATCTAAAAAAGTAGAAGTAGATGAAAATAAAGAAGAGCCCACAAAGCTAGTAACAGAAGAAACAGTTGAAAAACAGGTTCAGTCTGAACCAACGGTGGAAGAGGAAAGCTTAGATGCTGTTGTTTCTGACGAAGCAGTTGAGAGCGATAAAGAATAATCTTCTATAAGAAATTGCTAATGAAAAAGTCTTTTAGTAACCATAAAGGTGAAAAAATAAAAAAAGAAGCCAGAAGGCTTCTTTTTTTGGTTTAAAATTGTGTTTGATCAAGGTAAATCTAGGTAAAAAATTTTAGTTTGAATTACTGCATTATATTCTCTTTATAGGACTTATATAAAATATATATTATACAAGCTATTGGTCCTATGTTAAGATAGTTTCTAATTAAAAGAAATGAGGTTTCATATGTCAGAATTTACTATCCACACGATTGAGTCCGCACCAGCCGAGGTAAAAGAAGTCCTGGAAACTGTTCAAAAAGATAACGGTGGCTACATTCCCAATCTTATCGGTCTTTTGGCCAATGCGCCAACGGCTTTGGAAACATATCGGACGGTTGGAGCCATCAATCGCCGTAACAGCCTGACACCGACTGAGCGTGAAGTAGTGCAGATTACGGCTGCAGTTACCAATGGCTGTGCTTTCTGTGTAGCGGGTCATACAGCTTTTTCAATCAAGCAGATTCAAATGAATGATGATCTTTTGGAGGCTCTACGTAATCGTACTCCGATTGATACAGATCCGAAGCTAGATACCCTTGCTAAATTTACCATTGCTGTCATCAATACCAAGGGACGGGTCGGAGATGAGGCTTTGGCAGACTTCCTAGAAGCGGGTTATACGCATGAGAATGCTCTGGATGTAGTTCTGGGTGTTAGCCTTGCGACCCTCTGCAATTATGCCAATAATCTGGCCAACACGCCAATTAATCCGGAATTGCAGCCTTATGCCTAGTCTTTGAGGAGGTGGCAAATGACATTTTTTTCAGAAGAGTTTATCAACTGGTTGGATGACCACGCTGATCAGATTGACAAAGAATCCTGTGCAGCGGGTAACCAACTGATTGAGCGTATCGCTGCTGAAGGAGCCTTTCGGGTTGGCGTTCCAGAAGAGCTGGGAGGCCGAGGTGGCAATGATACGGATGTGATTGAAGTGCTCAAGGAGCTGGCTCACCATTCTTTGACCGCTTCCTTTATCTCTTGGGGACAAAGGACCTTTATTGATAACGTCTTAAAATCTGCTAATCCCTACTTTAGAGACCACTATTTGGAAGGTCTCCTGTCAGGGGAATATGCAGGTGCTACAGCCCTGTCCAATGCCGTTAAATTCTTGTCGGACCTAGAAGAGTTAAATGTGTCTATTGTGGAGGAAGACGGACAGCTTTATCTCAAGGGACGTCTGCCTTGGGTAACCAATGCTCGCGCGGATCGTTTCCTCAGCATATTTGTTGCCGGTTTCGAAGACGGCAGCCGCCAGCCGCTGGTTCTGGCTGTGCCATCTGACGCAGAGAATTTCTCCCGTTCAGCGGATTTAGAGTTTGTATCTTTGCAAGGGGGAAATACAGCTGCTCTGGCCTTCAATCATGTGCCTTTGCAAGAAGAATGGATTCTCGCTCAAGATGCCAAGGCCTTTTTGGCAGAAAATCGCCCAGCTTTTCTAGGTTATCAATTTGGTCTGGCTCTTGGTCTAGCGGAGAAGTCGCTGGCAGAGGTTGAAGCCAATCTGTCAGTCCGCTCCATTTTGAGAGAGGAGTGGGAGGAACAAGTAGCTGCTCTGACTGAAATCCAGGATCAGCTCTATAGAGGTCTTCTCCAGCCTGGTTATTTTGTTGAGCGCCCTAAGGAGCTCTTCCAGCTGCGAATTGATATAGTTGATGTAGTGGCTCAAAGTCTGCTCTTGGAGCTGCAGGCTAGTGGAGGCAGAGGATACTTGAGTAATTCGACTTCTGGGTTTATCCGACGTTGGAACGAAGGAGCTTTTCTTCCCATTGTCTCACCGAGTGCAGTCCAGCTACGGCATATTTTAGAAGCTTCATAGAAATGATGGCAAATCAGTGGCTGATTTATTGGTAGAATGGACATTAAGACGATGATGCAAAAGAGTCACTTTGTAAGCAATTAAAGCTGCTCTGGTTTCTTGAATAGTCTTGATGATTTGCTTATTTCTGACACTAACGTAGCCTTGTCATCTCAAAACAATTGCAAGGATCGACATAAGCTAACATTTTTAGTGACTCTTGCTCCATATTTCAAGTCTAGTAGGCTACCTTTTATTTATTTCCTATGTGAGCTAGATATATTTTGTGAAAGTAGTTAAGTTGCTATATATCCTTTCTGACTTTTGAGATGTCGTCTATGTCTGTTTTTACGATACAGTCTCATTGCTGGTCAGAAAGATAAGAAAAAATCCAAGATGATATTCTTTGAAAATCTGTTTTGATTTTCTCTGAGTTATTCTCGGATTTTTTTATTTTAGTAAATTAAGTCTATTCTTAGACCTAGTGATATAGGCAAAGTATCAGGAGAATCTGCTTTTTATTTTGGTGCGATGACTTCTAATCCACCCATATACGGACGCAGAACCTCTGGGATAGTCACAGAACCATCTTCATTTTGGTAATTTTCCAAGATAGCTGCCACCGTACGTCCGACAGCTAGTCCAGAACCGTTGAGAGTATGAAGGAGTTTGACCTTGCCATCTGCTTCGTCACGGTAGCGAATTTGAGCTCGACGGGCTTGGAAATCTTCTGTGTTAGAGCAACTAGAGATTTCACGGTAGGTGTTCTGAGCAGGAATCCAAACTTCCAAGTCGTAGGTTTTAGCAGCTGAGAAGCCCATATCTCCAGTACAGAGTGCTACAACTCGGTAAGGTAAATTCAGCTTTTGCAGGATGTTTTCAGCGTTGGCAGTCATCTTTTCTAGCTCTTCATAAGATTCTTCTGGCTTGGCAAATTTCACCATTTCAACCTTGTGGAATTGGTGCAGACGAATCAGACCGCGCGTGTCACGACCAGCAGAGCCGGCTTCAGAGCGGAATGATGGGCTCATAGCTGTGAAGTAGATTGGCAATTCTTTGCCGTCAAGGATCTCGTCTCGATAATAGTTAGTCAGTGGAACTTCAGCAGTCGGAATCAGAACGAAGTTGGTATCGCTTAGTTCAAACGTATCCTCTTTAAACTTAGGATATTGTCCAGTGCCAAACATAGAATCGTGGTTGACCATATAAGGAGTGATGACTTCTGTGTAGCCTTCTTTGCCATGCTCATCCAGCATGAAGTTGTAGATAGCACGCTCTAATCGAGCTCCTAAGCCCTTATAGAAGAGGAAGCGAGCACCAGTAACTTTTGCACCACGTTCCCAGTCCAGGATGTCCAAATCTTCACCCAAATCCCAGTGAGCTTTAGCTTCAAAGTCAAATTGGCGGGGTGTACCCCAGCGACGGACTTCGACGTTTTCGTCCTCATCTGCTCCGACAGGAACACTTTCATGCGGGATGTTAGGCAGAGTGGTAGTGAACTCAGTCAACTTAGCGTCTAGCTCTGCCAAGGTTGCGTCTAAGTTCTTGACCTCAGCAGAAAGTTTTTGCATGGCAGCAATCTTGTCATCTGCATTTTCTTTGTTGCGTTTAGCTTGAGCAATTTCAGCAGAAACAGTATTGCGCTCTGCTTTGAGTTCTTCGACCTTTACCAATAAATCCCGGCGTTCTTTGTCAATGGTTTTCATTTGGTTAAGGGTAGCAGCGTCAACACCTCGCGTAGCTAATTTTTCAGCGACAGTATCAAAGTCAGTGCGGATACGTTTTAAATCTAACATAGGTACCTCCAAAAAATAAAAGCACTTTATGAGACTGTTGGAGCGGCAGGGCCGCGGTTCCATCCAACTTCACAAAAGTGCACTTGCTTAATTATTTATTTTTAAACTAACGGTAGAATTTCCTATTTTCTCCTTATCTGCTCACAGCCGCCGCAGACTTTCTGAAAAGTGTCCAATAGTACTTATCCGTTTCCTAGATTATACTAGAAAATCTATTTTTTTGCAAATAGGTTTTTAAAAAATTTGCCAATTGTTTGTATCAAAGTAGGAAGTCTAACGACCTTATCATCTCCAACATACTCTCTTGCGATTTTGAGAATTTTACCAGAGTCTTTGGAAGCAAAGAGGAATTTTCCTTGATCTGTAAAGACTTCAAAATGTCGACTGATGCTCTTGCCTGAGACATTAGCGCCAATAGCTGTGATATTGGCCCAAGGAAGCTGAATGTAGTCCTCTACGTTAGCATCAGCATAGAACTCTAGCGCCTGATCACCGATAAGAAATTTCCCTACTTTACCACCAAATGCACCAAGGTAGGACACCCCTGTTGTTTGATAATCGATTGTTTTGTTTTGTGATTGCGCCATAATTGCTCCTTTAAAGTAAATCTCTTTCTATTATACCACAAGAAAAAGAAGGCCGAAACCTTCTTTTTGATTACATAATCTTGAAGTAGTGAGCAACAATACCGACTGCAAAGAGTGCAAGGATGATGACGATTGGAGACACTTTCTTCTTCAATAAGTACATGCAAAGGAGTGTAAGCAACAATCCAGAAAGTCCAGGAATCAGCATATCCAAGTTTTGTTGGAAACTTGTAACCTTTTCAGGTGTTTGAGATAAGCCTTGACCTACTTGAGCAAAAGCTTCTTGAATACCTTTGTAGCCGTCAGACAATTTATCCCAGTGGATATAAGCTTTTTCATCTAGTTGAACTTTAGAAACATCAAAAGCAAATTTAATGTTTACCCAACGTTGCACTAAGACAGCAAGGATGAACATACCAAGGATTGAAGCTCCTTTGGTAATGTCTTGAAGGATACCACCTGACATGTCTTTTGTAATCTCAGAACCTGCCTTGTAACCCAATTCTTGAGTGTACCACAAGAAGGCCATACGAATTGCATTCCAAAGAACGAAGAAAAGAAGCGGGCCAAGGATATTCCCTGTCAAGGCAAGAGAAGCACCAAGAGCTCCAAGGATAGGACGAACAGTGAACCAGAAGACTGGATCTCCGATACCAGCGAGAGGTCCCATCATACCGATTTTAACCCCTTGGATAGCAGCATCATCGATTTCAACACCGTTAGCGCGTTCTTCTTCAAGAGCAAGAGTAACCCCCATGATTGGAGCAGCTACATATGGGTGAGTGTTGAAGAATTCCAAGTGGCGCTCAAGGGCTGCAGCCTGGTCTTCTTTTTTAGTATACAATCTTTTAATTGCTGGGATTAGTGAATAAGCCCAACCCAAGTTTTGCATCCGTTCATAGTTCCAAGAACCTTGTAAGAAAGTAGAACGCCACCAAACTTTTTGACGATCTGATTTTGTTAATTGCAGTTTTTCAGTCATGATTCGTTTCTCCTTTCTTAGTAGTCCTCTAAAATATCGCCGATTGGATCGTTAGATGAAGCGACAGCACCGCCACCGTTTCCACCTTTTTTAGATAGGTTCAAGTAGATAAGAGCCAAAGCAACACCAATTGCACCAAAACCAATCAAAGTGATATCTGAAACAGCTGCTAAGACAAAACCAATCGCAAAGAATGGCCATACTTCGCGGGTTGCCATCATGTTGATAACCATTGCGTAACCAACGGCAACAACCATACCACCACCGATAGACATACCGTCTTTCAACCAGTCAGGCATAGCGTTAAGAGCTGCTTGAACAGATTGGGTAGGAACCATCAAAAGAAGAGCGGCTGGGATGGCGATACGAAGACCTTGCATAAGAAGGGCGATAAAGTGAGCGCGTTCAACTCCTTTGATGTCACCTTTTTTAGCGGCAGCATCAGCAGCATGGACCAAACCAACTGAAAGTGTACGAACGATCATAGTGAGGAAAAGACCAGCAACAGCAAGAGGAATAGCAACAGTTTGTGCTACACCGATTCCAGTTTTTGAAAAATCTCCACCAAGAACCATGATGATAGCAGCAGCTACTGATGCAAGAGCAGCATCTGGAGCTACGGCAGCACCGATATTCGCCCAACCAAGAGCGATTAGCTGAAGTGAACCACCCAGAATAACACCGGCAGTTAAGTTACCTGTTACCAAACCAATCAAAGTACATGCAACAATTGGTTGGTGGAATTGGAATTGGTCCAAGATACCTTCAAGACCAGCAAGGAAGGCAACAAAGACCACTAAAACCATAGAAATAATAGACATGATTTATAATTATCCTTTCATGAGATATGAGGACGTAAAATAGTCAGGCAAAACCTAGAAAGAACTGAGAGGTACAGTTTTGCTAAACTATCTGTCCAAATTTTATTCAATTAATGTATTATTGAACGTTTGCTTTTGTAATTAAGTCAAACAAGTCTTTCTTAGAGTCATTTGGTACTTTACGAACGTCAAATTCAACGCCAAGGTCACGAAGCTTTTCGTAAGTAGCGACATCGTCCTTGTCCATTGATAGTACGTTGTTAACCATTGTTTTACCTGTTGAGTGAGCCATAGAACCTACATTGAGAGTCTTGATTGGCACACCGCCTTCAATAGCACGAAGAGCATCTTGAGGAGTTTCAAACAGGATCAAAGCATGAGTATTACCAAAACGTGGGTCTTTTGAAACAGCAATCAGTTTGTCGATAGGCACAACGTTTGCTTTCACATTACCTGGTGCAGCTTGTTTGATTAACTCTTTGCGGAGTTCATCCTTAGCTACTGAGTCAGAAGCTACGATAATACGGTCTGCTTTTGAATCTGGTGTCCAAGCAGTTGCGACTTGTCCATGAAGCAAACGTGTATCGATACGCGCTAGATTGATTTTGAGCTTACCATCACCGATAACAGTACCTTCTGGAATAGCAGCTTGAGCAGTTGCTGCAACAGGAGCGCTTGCAACTTCTTCTGCTGGATTCAATTCTTCAGGCAGAGCTTTTACACCTTCTTTAGCTTCTTTGATGATATTAGCTACGACTGCATCAACACCAGCATTAGCATCCATCATTCTTTCTGTATATGCTTGAATCAACATTGGCAGATTCAAACCTGTAATAATAGCGAACTTGCGCTCTGGATTTTCACCCATTACACGGCTAGCTTGGTTGAATGGAGAACCGCTCCAAAGGTCAGCCAAGACTAAGACTTCATCGTCCGCATCAAACTGTGCCACAGCGTTATTGAATTTAGCATACAAATCATCAGGGCCTTCATTTGGCATAAAAGTAACAACTTGTACTTTTTCTTGTTCGCCAAAAATCATAGAACCTGATTGATGAATGCCAGCAGCAAATTCACCATGGCTTGCAATAATGATTCCAATACTCATTATTGACATTCCCCCTTATTAAAATGTTTGACCAAACTTTAAGAAAAGTTTAAGACAATCTTATTATAAAACGTTTTCAGAAAAAAAACAAGGGGGAGGCGCCAAAATGAATCAAATTCATTCAAGGAATAAAAGTATTCTAAAATATTGCTACAAGTGCATTTTTTAATATTTAAATAGTAGAAAAATATAAAAATAAAAGACCAGTTTGAAAAAGATTGGTTAATATATGAATGAAGGTGGTAGAAAATGATAGATACGAAGGAGATGTACTGGGGTGGAAAGCTTATGAGATACTTATGGTATAATAGAGTGAATTACAATGAAAGTGTGGCATATTATGAAAACTCCTTTTATCAGTCGTGAAAAGCTAGCCGAGATTACGGAACAGTTTCCAACACCTTTCCATCTATATGACGAGAAGGGGATTCGAGAAAGAGCGCGTGCCCTGCATGAGGCCTTTTCTTGGAATCCAGGTTTTAAAGAGTATTTTGCTGTCAAAGCTACCCCAAATCCTGCTATTTTAAAAATCCTCAAAGAAGAAGGATGCGGGGTGGACTGTGCCAGCTATGTTGAGCTACTCATGAGCCAAAAGCTGGGCTTTACTGGGCAGGATATCATGTTTTCGTCCAATAACACACCAGCTGAGGAATTTCAGTTTGCGCGTGACTTAGGAGCTACTATCAATCTGGATGCCTATGAAGATGTGGCTTTTCTAAAGGAAGCCGCGGGTATTCCAAAGGTTATTTCTTGCCGTTACAACCCTGGCGGTGTCTTTGAGTTAGGAACGAGCATCATGGATAATCCAGAAGAAGCTAAGTTTGGCACGACTAAGGACCAGTTGATTCAGGCTTTCAAAGAGCTCAAGGAGCTGGGAGCTGAGAAGTTTGGGATCCATGCCCTCTTGGCCTCAAATACTGTCAGCAATGACTACTATCCTGAACTGGCCCGTCAGCTTTTTGAGTTGGCTGTAGAAGTAGTTGCTGAAACAGGAGTTGAGCTGGACTTTATCAATCTCTCTGGTGGTGTCGGTATCAATTACCAGCCTGAGGGTGAGGAAAACGACATTGCGGTCATTGGTCAAGGAGTTCGTCAGGCCTATGAAGCTATTCTGACACCTGCTGGTCTAGGACAGGTCAAGATTTATACAGAGCTGGGTCGCTTTATGCTGGCACCTTTTGGCCTACTTGTTACCAAGGTTACCCATAAGAAGCAGACCTATCGAACCTATCTGGGTGTGGATGCCTCAGCGGTTAATCTGTTGCGTCCAGCTATGTACGGTTCTTATCACCACATTACCAATATGGATCAACCTGAGGGTGAGACGGAGATTGTGGATGTTGTCGGTAGTCTCTGCGAGAATAATGATAAATTTGCCATTAATCGTCCGCTGCCTATCAGCCAAATCGGTGATACACTCGTAATTCACGATACAGGTGCCCATGGCTTTTCAATGGGGTATCAGTACAACGCCAAACTTCGTTCCAGCGAAATTCTCTTGGAAGAAGACGGAAATGTTCGTATGATTCGTCGAGCTGAAAGACCAGAAGATTATTTTGCGACTCTCTATGGATTTGACTTTGAAAAATAAAGAAGATTTGGTATAATGAAAGCAACGCAAAAAAGGAAATAGGAGATTTATTTTATGAGTTTATTTTTAGCAATTTTGCTGATTATTCTTGCTTTTGCAGGTGGTGTATTTGCAGGAATGTATATCCTTCGTAAGCAAGTCGAAAAAGAATTTGCTGAAAATCCGCGTTTGAATGTGGAAGCAGTTCGTACTTTGCTTGGAGCAAGTGGACAGCGTCCAAGTGAGGCAAAAGTCCAACAAGTTTATCGCCAAATTATCAACCAACAAAAATCAGCTTTAGCTAACAGCAAAAAGAAAAAATAATCATTTGATTATTAAATATCAAAAGGGGATTTGGGCTGTAGGCCCAATCCCTTATTTAGAAAGAAGATTTTATGGATAATCGACCGATTGGTTTTCTAGATTCCGGAGTGGGCGGTTTGACGGTTGTACGTGAATTGATGCGACAGCTTCCCCACGAAGAAGTCATTTATATCGGGGATTCTGCTCGTGCTCCTTATGGACCTAGGCCGGCTGAGCAAATCAGAGACTATACCTGGCAACTGGTCAATTTTCTTTTGACTAAAGATGTAAAAATGATTGTTATTGCTTGCAATACTGCGACAGCTGTTGTCTGGGAAGAAATTAAAGAAAAACTGGATATCCCAGTTTTAGGAGTGATTTTACCTGGGGCTTCTGCAGCGATTAAGTCAACTCATTCAGGAAAGATTGGAGTGATTGGGACACCAATGACAGTCACTTCAGATATCTATCGCAAGAAAATTGAAGCTTTGTCACCTGAGATGGAGGTTAGTAGCTTGGCTTGTCCGAAGTTTGTTCCTCTAGTTGAGTCAAATGAGCTAACATCCAGTGTTACAAAAAAAGTTGTCTATGAGACCTTGCTTCCGTTAGCAGGAAAGGTTGACACGCTTGTTCTGGGATGTACACATTATCCTCTCCTGAGATCTATTATTCAAAATGTGATGGGACCGGATGTTAAACTGATTGACAGTGGGGCAGAGTGTGTAAGGGATATCTCTGTTCTTTTAAACTACTTTGAAATTAATCGTAGTCGAGAAGAACAGACTTTGCAGCATCGTTTTTATACAACAGCTAGTGCTAAGAGTTTTGCTGAGATTGCTGAACATTGGCTAGGACATAAGGTAAGCGTGGAGCATATAGATTTATGAGTGAAAAAATATACGAATATAAGGATGACCAAGACTGGTATATCACTAAGTGGAGCGAAACGGAATCTTTTAGCAATTTTTCGCAGGTATCAGCTGAGGCTGGCAAAATTTTAGAAGATTTGCAAGTGGCTCTGAATAAGGATGGACGCACTTTCCCAATTGAGGTGGCGATTTTACGTTACCATTCCGCATATCGCTTATTGGTCTTTTTAGTAAACCTTATCAATGAAGAGGCTAAAAGAAAGTTAGAACTGATCCAGCGTCAGGGGGCTTTACTTGTAGTGGAGTCAGGTCAACTTTTGTATGTCTATATACCTCAAGGTGGAGTTTCATTGACTGATTTTTTGGGAGCTAAAGAAGTCAAGGATACTCTTTTAATTGCTACTCGAAATGAAGGCAAAACGAAAGAGTTTCGAAAGTTATTTGGGAAATTGGGCTACAAGGTTGAGAATCTCAATGACTACCCCGACTTGCCAGAAGTGGCTGAAACAGGAATGACCTTTGAAGAGAATGCTCGGCTTAAGGCGGAAACCATCAGCCAGCTAACCGGTAAAATGGTTTTAGCTGATGATTCGGGTTTACAAGTTGATATTCTTGGGGGACTTCCTGGAGTCTGGTCCGCTCGCTTTGCTGGAGTAGGTGCAACTGATGCGGAGAATAATATCAAGCTTTTGCATGAGTTGGCTATGGTCTTTGAGTTAAAGGATCGTGCAGCTCATTTTCATACAACACTGGTCGTGGCCAGTCCTGAAAAAGAAAGTTTAGTAGTCGAGGCTGACTGGCCTGGTTATATCAATTTTGAACCAAAAGGAGAAAATGGCTTTGGTTATGATCCTCTCTTTTTGGTCGGTGAAACTGGTAAAACTTCAGCTGAGCTAACAGTAGAAGAGAAGAATGAGCAATCTCATCGCGCTCAGGCGGTGAAAAAGTTAATGGAGGTATTTCCAGCATGGCAAAGCAAACAATCATTGTAATGAGTGACTCTCATGGTGATCGCTCAATTGTCGAGGAGATAAAAAATTATTACTTAGGTAAGGTAGACGGCATTTTCCACAATGGTGACTCTGAATTGCCAAGCGATGATCCTGTTTGGGAGGGGATTCACGTTGTTGCTGGCAATATGGACTTTTATGATGGCTATCCGGATCGACTAGTGACGGACTTGAATGGGACTCGTATAGCTCAGGCTCACGGTCATTTATTCCAAATCAACTTTTCTTTTCAAAAGCTAGATTTGTGGGCCCAAGAAGAAAATGCGGATATTTGTCTCTATGGGCACCTACATATTCCGGATGCTTGGATGGAAGGGAAGACTCTCTTTTTAAATCCAGGGTCTATCAGTCAACCCCGTGGTTTGATTACGGAGCGTCTTTATGCTAAGGTTGAAATTGAAGAAGATCATTTCAGAGTGGATTATTTCACTCGTCAGCATCAACTATACCCAAGTTTGTCAAAGGAGTTTGCTAGATGATAGCCCAGGCATTTGAAGATTATCTTGTGAAACAAGAAGGTGCTTTTCTGACACCTGCTGAAAATTTAGCAGTATTGGTAGACAGTCACAATGTCGATCACGCTATTTTGTTGTTGAGTCAGATGACCTATTCGCGGATTCCGGTTGTGACGGCTGAAAAGAAATTTGTCGGAACCATTTCTCTGACGGATATCATGGCTTATCGGATGCAGCATGATCTTCCAGAAGAAGAATTTATGGCGATGGATATCGTTCACATGACTAGGAAAGATGGTTTAACTGTAGGAGTGAATTACACAATTTCTGAAGTTTTGCATAAATTGATAGATGAGTCCTTCTTGCCTTTAGTAGGAGATGATCAGCATTTTCATGGAATTATTACGAGAAAGTCGATTCTCAAAGCAGTTAATGCCCTTTTGCATGATTTTTCAAGCCGATATGAGATGAAAGCTAAATGAAAGAAGCAATCGAACAGTTTATACAGCCAAAACAGTTATCTAAAAATTCCAGGCTTGCTTATACCTACGATTTAGAACAGTTTCTTGAGCAAGTTGGAACAATAAATGATACCAGTCTGCGACTCTATCAATCTTCTTTGCAGTCTTTAAAGCTTTCTGTTCAAAAACGGAAATTATCAGCAGTTAACCAATTTTTGTATTTTCTCTATAATCAGAAATATATAGAACATTACTACAAATTAAGTATTCCCAAGGATCAGAAAGAAAGCTCTTCACAAGGTTCGCTTCTTGATTTATCAGCTTTTTGGCAGGAGAGTCAAGTTCCTCAGGGGCGTTTAATTGCCCTTCTAATTTTAGAAAATGGTCTTTTGCCGAGTGAAATTTTGTCTATAAAAATCACGGATATCCAGTTTGATTTTCAGATTTTAAGTGTCGAGAAAGCAGGGCAAAAGAGGATTGTCCAACTTTCTTCCAAACTGACAGAAGAATTAAGTAGGATGGTTTCAGGCACCTATTTATTTGAAAAGAAAGGAAAACCTTATTCGAGACAGTGGGCTTTTCGTCAGCTGGAGGCTTTTTTATCAGAAAAAGGGCAGGCAGGTTTGTCTGCTCAGAGTTTGAGAGAACAATATATTTTGCGTCAGTTGAAAGATAAGCGAAGCCTACATGATATCGCTCGTGACCTAGGTTTGAAAAGTATTACTACATTAGAAAAATATAGATAATGGATATAAAAATTAAAGATTTTGAGGGACCCCTGGACTTGTTACTCCATTTGGTTTCCAAGTATCAGATGGATATTTATGATGTCCCAATTACAGAGGTTATTGAACAATATCTAGCCTATGTTGCGACCTTGCAGGCCATGCGTCTGGAGGTGGCTGGGGAATATATGGTCATGGCCAGTCAGCTTATGCTTATTAAAAGTCGCAAACTTCTACCTAAAGTAGCGGATGATATTGACTTAGAGGAAGATTTAGAACATGACCTGTTGAGTCAAATCGAGGAGTATCGTAAATTTAAACTTCTTGGTGAGAAAATGGCGGAGCAGCACGAAGAGCGGGCTCTATATTATTCTAAGCCTAAGATTGAATTAGTCTATGAAGATGCTGAGTTGGTGCATGACCGCTCAGCCATTGATTTGTTTTTGGCCTTTTCTGGCTTATTAGCTAAAAAAAGAGAAGAATTTCGTCATAGTCATACTACCATTGTCAAAGACGAATACAAGATTGAAGATATGATGGATGTGGTCTTGGAACGTTGTAAGAGTCATAAAAAGTTGGCCTTACAGGAGTTATTTACTGAGACCAAAGACATGAATGAGGTTATCACACTCTTTTTGGCAACCTTGGAATTAGTGAAAGTACAGGAGATTCAATTGCTCCAAGAAGAAAATTTTGGAAGTATCTATCTAATTAGGAAGTAAACATGAGTAAGTTATCAGAAATAGAAGCGCTTCTTTTTGTGGCAGGAGAAGACGGCTTGAAAGTTCGGCAGATTGCTGAAATTTTGTCCATTCCTCCTACGGGAGTTAACCAAAGTTTAGAAAAATTGGCAGCTAAGTACGAAGCCGATGCTGACTGTAGCCTGGCTTTACTTGAAACGTCGAATACTTATAAATTAGTTACCAAACAAGCTTTTGCAGAACTCCTGCGTGCTTATTCTAAATCGCCGATTAATCAGAGCCTTTCGCGTGCTGCTTTAGAAACTCTGTCAATTATTGCTTATAAACAACCAATCACTCGGGTAGAGATTGATGATATCCGTGGGGTTAATTCTAGCGGGGCACTTGCCAAGTTATTAGCATTTGAGCTGGTTCGAGAAGATGGTAAAAAGGAGGTTCTTGGTCGACCTAATCTTTATGTGACAACAGAATATTTCTTAGATTACATGGGGATCAACCATTTGGAAGAATTACCAGTCGTGACAGATACTGAATTGGTAGCAGAAGAAAGCCAATTATTTGGTCAAGCGACCGAATCAGAGTTAGAATAAAATGGCTGAACTGTGTATCTTGTGAAAGGATGAAAGATGAGAATTAATAAATATATTGCCCATGCAGGCGTGGCTAGTCGCCGGAAAGCAGAAGAGCTGATTAAGCAAGGCCTTGTGACGATTAATGGTCAGGTGGTTCGAGAACTGGCGACCTTGGTTAAAACAGGTGACAAAGTCGAAGTAGAAGGGCAGCCTATCTATAATGAGGAAAAGGTCTATTACCTTTTGAATAAGCCTCGTGGCGTCATTTCTAGTGTGACAGATGACAAGGGACGTAAAACTGTGGTAGACTTGTTGCCTCAAGTCAAAGAACGGATTTATCCAGTTGGTCGTTTAGACTGGGATACTTCTGGACTTCTTATCCTGACGAATGATGGCGATTTTACAGACGAGATGATTCACCCGCGTAATGAAATTGACAAGGTTTATGTTGCTCGTGTAAAAGGAATCGCCAACAAAGAAAATCTTCGCCCATTGACTCGTGGTGTAGAAATTGATGGTAAAAGGACCAAACCGGCAGTTTATGAAATCATAAAAGTCGATCCTGTCAAAAATCGATCTGTCGTTCAGTTGACTATCCATGAGGGACGGAATCATCAAGTGAAGAAGATGTTCCAAGCGGTCGGCTTAGAGGTAGACAAGCTGTCTCGGACTCGCTTCGGACATTTGGATTTGACAGGACTTCGACCAGGTGAATCAAGACGCCTCAATAAGAAAGAAATAAGCCAGCTTCATAATTTGGCTATTACAAAGGCTGGAAAATGATTAAAAAGCTTTTAATCGCTCCAGTTCGCTTTTACCAACGTTTTATTTCACCTGCATTTCCACCTTCCTGTCGTTTTCGGCCCACCTGCTCTAATTATATGATTGAGGCTATCCAGAAGCATGGAGCCAAAGGTGTCCTGATGGGTTTGGCGCGGATTTTTCGTTGCCATCCTTGGTCTCAGCCGGGAGAAGATCCCGTACCGGACCATTTTAGCCTGAAAAGAAACGATACAAGAAAACAGTCTCACTAGATACGTATAGTTCTTTATCTCTAATCGAAAGGCTCACTATTTTCTCTAGTGCTTTTAAACACTAGAGAAAATAGTGAGCCTTCATTATGCAAAAAAACAAGTCAAACAGAGAGGCTGGGCATAGGGCTCTAGTCTCTCTGTTTTTTATAGACGAAGTTGGGAAATCTTTCTTGAGTAAGAGCTTCGTCTAGGTCCTCTAGGTAACTTTTTGATGATGGAGAATTTGTTTTTATTATAGTTTTACCAGGCCTATTCTTTGTAATTAAAAAGCTCTCTCATGCTTATAGTTGTTGAACCACTACAGAAATGAGAGAGCTAACATTATTTAGTAAGACTTTTTTGATAGACAGGTATTCCCTGAATGTGTCCTATCTTCTAGACCAAGTTTTGGGTAGGAAGAGCAGGAGCATTGGATAGATTTCCAGGCGTCCAGCAATCATAGCCAAGGATAAGAGGAATTTAGAAAGGGGACTGAAAATAGAAAAACTCTCAGTTGTTCCGATCATCGGTCCAATGTTATTAAAACAGCTTAGTACTCCACTGACAACGGTCATAAAGTTATTATTATCAAAGCTCACAATAAAAATGAGTGCCGCAATAATCATCATATAGACAACCATGTACTTTAAGACCTTATGCTGGGTGTCTTTATCTAGTACATTTCCGTTGACATGCAAAGTCAATACTCGATTTGGAGAAAGTGTTGATAGAATCTGATTTTTTGCAATCCTTGCCAAAATCATACAACGAATGACTTTAAATCCTCCGGCAGTAGAACCTGCTGAGCCTCCGATACACATTAAAAGTAAGATGATAAACTGTGAAAAGAGAGGCCAATCAACAGTGTTTCCAAAACCAAAACCTGTTGTAGTGATGGTATTGGAAACTTGGAAGAATGACATTTCCAAGCTGTCAGCAATATTTCCGTGGAAAATATGGAGAATATTGAAGGTAATGAGGAGAGTAGAAACCCCGACGATTGTCAAATACCCTTTTAGCTCTTCATCCGCAAAGAAAGCCTTGAATTTTCTGATCAGGAAGAAATAGTAAAGGTTAAAGTTGACCCCAAAAGTCAAGACTCCAAAGCTAACCAGATAGGTAATCAGTGGACTATTGTAGTGGGCAATTCCGTCATTATAAACGGTAAAACCACCTGTACCAGCTGTTCCCATACCAATAATGAAGCTGTCAAATAATGGCATTCCTGCTAGGAAATAAAGAAGAGTAAAGATGGCAAAGAGGGCCAAGTAGATGATGTAGAGAATTTGGGCAGTGTCTTTAAGTTTGGAGACGACCTTGCCAAAGACAGGACCTGGCACTTCAGCCTTCATGACTTCCAAGTGGCCGTTCTTGGCATTATCCATAATAGCTAAGGCAAAGACTAACACTCCCATACCACCAATTAAGTGGGTAAAACTACGCCAGAAAAGTAGAGAGTGGGAGAGGACACCAACATCGTTGAGAATAGTGGCACCAGTTGTAGTAAATCCTGAGCTGACTTCAAAGAAAGCATCAATAATATTTGGAATTTGTCCAGAAAAGACAAAAGGTAGGGCCCCGAAGAAGGACCAAAGAATCCAACAGAGAGCAACAATCAAGACGCCTTCCTTAGCGTAGATGTGAGCGTCTTTGGGTTTAAAGAAAATACCAACTCCACCTAAAATTAATAAAATACCGATTGTACAGCCTAAAGATAGAAATACTTTAGCTGGCTCCTGATAGATAATAGCGATGACAACTGGCACTAAAAGCAGGCAGGCTTCAATCAGTAACAACTTAGAGAGGAGATAACGAATCATGGATTTATTCATCTGATTACTCCTCTAACAAGTCATAAATTTTGGTGATATTTTGCAATAAGGTTGTGACAAGAATTTTGTCTCCAGCCTTAATTTGATCGTCACCAGTTGGGAAGATGGCTTTTCCTTGACGGATAATAGCAGCCAAAAGAACACCTTTTTTTAGTTTTAGCTGAGACAAAGGTCGATTTGTCATCTTATTCTCTTCTTTAATCTGGAATTGCAGAGTTTCAATGCGGCCGTTTGCAACATGGTGCAAGGCTTCTAAACTAGAGAATTGCGCATTGTAGCGACCGCGGATAAAGTGCATAATGGTATCTACAGCAATTCCTTTTGGTGTAACAATACTAGCAAAATCTTGACTATCAATAATTTCTAGTAGACTCGTTCGATTGATTTTTGTAATATTTTTTTGAACACCGATGCTGTTTAGGAACATAGACGCAATAATATTTTCTTCATCGACACCTGTAAGAGTAGCAACAGCATCATAATTTGGCGCACTTTCTTCTAAAAGAATATCTTTGGCAGTACCGTCACCATGAACAACGTAAATATCAGGAAATTCCTGACTGAACCATTCAGCTCTTTGACGATTAATTTCTAAGACTTTAAGATCAATTTTACTATCTTTCAGAATGTTTAAAAGATAGTAGGCGATCTTACCTGCCCCGATAATCAGCAGGCTCTTGATAACGCGAGGGCGGATGTAATGGTGGAAAGCCATAATTTCTGAGCGATTTCCGGTCATGAATATCTTATCGTTTGCCTGGATGCTGACATCTCCATCAGGAATAGTCAGTTCATTATTCCGTTCAATAGCACAGATAATGACATTTCCATATTGTTTCCGGAAGTCAGAAATAGTTGTCTGACACAAGGGACTATTTTCCTTTACCTTGAATTCCATCAGAGCAACCCGTCCATTGGCAAAATGCTCAAAAGATAGGGCATTAGGGAAGTCAATAATATTGGCAATCGAGCGTGCAGCCAATTGTTCAGGATTGACAACTAAAGAGAAGCCAAGAATATTTTTTTCCTTAAAGAAAGGATTGGAATATTCAGGATTGCGGACGCGGACAACAGTTTCTTTAGCTCCCATTTTCTTTGCTAAAACTGCGGAAACCATATTGACTTCGTCGTGTTCAGTCATAGAGATAAAAATATCGCAAGATTCAATATTTGCTTGCTCTAAAACTTTAAAGTTGGCTCCATTTCCTAGAATACCAATAATATCGTAACGTTTGGTCAAGTGGTTGAGAACAGCCTCATCCTGCTCGATAAGGACCACATCATGATTCTCAGCAACAAGCGAGCGGCAAAGGGCGCTTCCAACTTTACCACCACCAACAAGAATAATCTTCATCTTATACCTCCGAGATATGTATCTATCATACTCTATTTTGTAAAAAATTTCATCTCTTTGCTTCAATGTAGTGGTTTTGCCTGGAATAAGAGAGGATTTTTTCTAGTTCTTCCTCCATTTGTTCGAGAAATTAAAGCTCTCTTTTTATATAATTTGGAAAAAATAAAAAAATCGTTCATTTTCAAGCTCTTTAAGTTGACATGTCAAAGGAAAATGATATACTAGAAAAGTGCTATCATTGATTTACCTCAAACCTGTTGTGATGTAAGTTAATGAAGCTTTAACCACGCTGTTTGCTGAGCTTGACTCCGGGCAGTGTGGCTATTTTTTTATACAAATGACGACTAGGAAAAGAGAAAGATGCTAGAAAATCACATTGTACTATTTGAACCTCAAATCCCACAAAATACTGGAAATATAGCTCGGACTTGTGCAGCAACAAATGCTCCCTTGCATATTATTAAGCCTATGGGCTTCCCTATTGATGACCGTAAGATGAAGCGAGCTGGTCTGGATTACTGGGATAAGCTGGATATTAGTTATTATGAGAGTCTGGAAGACTTTATGGAAAAAATGGATGGCCAGCTCTACTTGGTTTCAAAGTTTGCTGAAAAGGTCTATTCTGAAGAGGATTTTTCCAAGGAGGGCAAACATTATTTTATGTTTGGCCGTGAAGACAAAGGCCTGCCAGAAGAATTCATGCGTCAGCACCCAGAAAAAGCTCTACGTATTCCCATGAATGATCAGCATGTCAGAAGCCTTAATGTTTCAAATACAGTCTGTATGATTGTTTATGAAGCCCTGCGTCAGCAGAATTTTGTTGGCCTTGAACTGGTACATGAGTATGAAGCGGATAAGCTGAAATAATTTGTATTACATCAAACAAGGAACTTGCTATTGCAGGTTCTTTTTGGTATCATAAAAGAGTCTTCAGGGCAGGGTGAAATTCCCGACCGGCGGTAATTTTTGGATTGGAAATGTTTTTTCTCAATGCCAAATCAAGTCCGCGAGCGTAAGCTGATGTGGTGAGATTCCACAACCGACAGTATAGTCTGGATGGGAGAAGACGAAGGGCATTGAATTTATTTTGCCATTTAATCTTTATTTAAGGGCTGAGCCTTATACTAAATAATCATTAGCTGACAAGCTTTTTTCGGTAGCCTTTCCAGCTTCTCTAATTTTTATAAATTGGAGGAACCTGTGATGACAAATACTCGTAAATTGGCGATTGTAGCAGTTTTATCTGCACTTTCATTTCTACTCATGCTTTATGAGATTCCTTTGATAACAGAATTCTTAAAGTTGGATTTTTCAATTATTCCGATTTTACTGGCTTTGGTGGTCTTGGATTTCAAAAGCTCAATGGCAGTACTCTTGATTCGCTCGGCCTTAAAGCTAGCTTTGAATAATCATGGTATAGGCACTCTTATCGGTCTTCCCATGAATATATTGGCGGTAACTGTTTTTGTTTCTGCTTTTGCACTCTTATGGAAAAAGAGGAAGAGCTTGTCTGACTATGTGAAGGCCTCTCTGGTGGCAACGCTTGGTCTAACCGTCACTATGATCGTTTTAAATGTCATTTATGCAGTTCCACTCTTTGCGAGATTTGCTAATTTTGATATTAATAAAACATATGGTATGTCCAAGTATCTGCTGACTATGATTGTCCCTTTTAATCTATTAGAAGGAGTGATCTGGGCTGTTGTCTTTTGGCTAATTTACACACTTTTACAGCCTGTTCTAAAACGCTATGAAAAATAAACAATCTTATCTAACAAAGGGCACTTTTGCCCTTTTACTTTTCGTTATACTCGGTTATATGGTCAAGTTTTATCCTGACCAGCTGACTCATTTTGATACCCCGATTCAGACCTGGTTGCGTGGAGATTTACCTGTAGCTTTGACAACTTTTTTTAAGCTTGTAACCAGTGTGATTGATCCATTGGGGATTATCATCTGGGTTTTTGCATTTGCCTTATTTTTCCTGTATAAAAAATGGAAATTAGAAGCTGCTTTACTAGCAGGAAATCTGGTCTTACATGGGATTTTAATCAAGTTGATCAAATTTGTTTACCAAAGAAGTCGGCCCTCTATCACACATCTGGTTGAAGAAGGAGGTTATTCTTTCCCGAGCGGGCATGCCATGGCGACAGCCATTGTACTTGGGACCTTGATTATCATTGTTCAGCAACGGGTTCAGAACCAGCATATTAAGCGCTTGGTACAAGCTTTGCTCCTACTCTATATTTTCACTGTTATGGCCTCCAGAGTCTATCTGGGCGTGCACTATCCGACAGATGTAATGGGAGGAGCTTTGATGGGATTTGCCATTCTTAATATTGAATTTCCCTTTTATGACAAGCTACGCTTTCAGTGGCGTTTCAAAGGGAAGCAGAAATAAATAGAGATGAGGAAGGTTGGCTTTGCCAGCCTTTTTGTCTTGACAAAGAAAGTCTCTTTCTTTAAGATAGGAGCAAACAAGATTAGGAGGTTAGCTTGTCCAATTTAAATCAAGAACTCATCGATGCTGTTTTGGCATTAGTAGATAGTATTCCCTCTGGGCGCGTGGCGACCTATGGTCAGATTGCCCGTTTGATTGGGAGGCCTAAAAACGCTCGCTTGGTAGGAAAGATCCTCAGCCAGTCGGAGCTTTATGGCAGCAAGCACCCTTGTCATCGGGTAGTCAATGCGACAGGGCGCCTCACACCTGGCTGGGAAGACCAGAGACACTTGCTCTGGGCGGAGGGAGTGGACTTGAAGGCCAATGGCTGTGTGGATTTAAAAGTTTATTTGTGGGAACGGTGATTTCCTTCTTTCCTTGTGAAAGAGGGAATTTTTGTTTCTATACTCTTTTTTGTGGTAGAATGAAAGGTATGAAATCTTACAATTCTTTGAATGATTATTATCGAAAACTTTTTGGTGAGAAGACTTTTAAGGTGCCCATCGATGCGGGCTTTGACTGTCCCAATCGGGATGGTACGGTAGCGCATGGAGGCTGTACTTTTTGTACCGTTTCGGGCTCTGGTGATGCTATTGTGGCACCAGATGCGCCCATCCGCAAGCAGTTTTACAAGGAAATTGACTTTATGCACCGCAAGTGGCCAGATGTTCGTAAGTATCTGGTCTATTTCCAGAACTTCACTAATACACATGAGAAGCTTGAAGTGATCCGTGAGCGGTATGAGCAAGCCATAAACGGGCCAGGTGTCGTTGGACTTAATATCGGGACTCGGCCTGACTGCTTGCCTGACGAGACTATTGCCTACTTGGCTGATCTGTCTGAGCGAATGCATGTGACTGTAGAGCTGGGGCTTCAGACCACCTATGAGGAGACCTCGGACCTCATTAATCGTGCCCATTCTTATGAGCTCTATGTGGAGACGGTCCAGCGAGTTCGAAAGCTGGCTCCCAAGGCGGAGATTGTTTCTCACTTGATCAATGGCCTGCCGGGTGAGACTCATGAGATGATGTTGGAAAATGTCCGCCGCTGTGTGACAGACAATGACATTCAGGGAATCAAGCTTCACTTGCTTCACTTGATGACCAATACCCGCATGCAGCGGGATTATCATGAGGGACGATTGCAGCTACTCAGTCAGGAGGAATATGTTTCCATCATCTGCGACCAACTGGAGATTATCCCCGAGCATATCGTCATCCACCGTATCACAGGAGACGCCCCACGAGATATGTTGATTGGCCCCATGTGGAGCCTTAATAAATGGGAAGTTCTCAATGCCATTGAGGCAGAAATGCGTCGTCGTGGCAGCAAGCAAGGCTGTAAAGCAAAGGAGCAGAGATTCGTATGTTAAGACCCTTACAGATGGCCCATGCCTTTTTGGCAGAAGTCGTGACCAAGGAAGATATCGTGGTGGATGCTACTATGGGCAACGGACATGACACCCTCTTTCTGGCTCAATTGGCCAAGAAGGTCTATGCTTTTGACATTCAGGAGCAGGCTGTGGAAAAGACTCGCCAGCGCTTGGCAGAAGCGGATTTGGACAATGCTCAGCTAATCTTGGCTGGCCATGAGACTCTGGACCAATACACAGACCATTTCAAGGCTGCCATTTTTAATCTTGGTTACCTGCCTTCGGCGGACAAGTCTGTCATTACCCGACCCGATACGACACGGGAAGCTTTGGAAAAGGTCTGCCGGGGCTTAGAAAAAGGCGGTCGCGCAGCTATCATGATTTACTACGGGCATGAAGGTGGCAAAGCTGAGAAAGATGCCGTGCTAGACTTTGTCAGTCAACTGCCTCAGCAGGACTTCACCGTTGCCCTCTACAAGACCATCAATCAGATCAACAATCCGCCTTTCTTGGTCATGATTGAGAAATTGAGAGAAGAAACTTGATATACAATAAGGATACAGAGAGAAAAGCCAGATAATAGGAGCTTTCAGTACTGTATCCTTATTTTTTTAATCGTGAAATAAAATAATTAGGCCTAAAAGAAGAGGGGTATGATGTGTGTAAATTTAAAGTCTTATATTTTCCTACAAAGAAAATATAAGACTTTTGACATTTTTCAATTTATATGATAATCTGTGACTGTGAAATCAAAAAACGTCACAGAGTTTTAGGAGGAAGTTATGGCTACTGCTTTTACTACTGAAGAAAAAGAAGTAATTAGAAAGAAATTACATAAAGTTGCAAAGGAATGCCTTCAAAGATATGGGGTTAAGAAAACCACTGTAGACCAGATGGCAGCAATGGCAGATATTTCTAAAGGTTCTTTTTATAATTTTTATTCTTCAAAAGAAATGTTATTTTTTACAGTCTTAGAAGAATATCAAATAGATGTTATGAATCGCCTGACAGAACAATTAGGTATGGAAGCCAAGATAGATACAAATCGTCTGGTACAGTTACTTTATGATTTTTATCAAGATTTTCGCTATTCATTTATGTATACCATATTTAAAAATCATGAAATGGAACTACTCGTAAGAAAATTGCCGAAAGAGGTGATAACAAATCATCATCTGATAGACGATAGGATGGTTAAAAAAATTGTATCCCGAATCAACATTAGAGAAAATGTATCTGTAGAAATCGTCTCTGCTTTATTTAGAACGATTGCTATGACTATATTACACATCGAGGAAATCGGTGAAGAACAATTTGATACCACATTGAGGTTAGTCATACAAGGAGTTGTGGAACAAATTACTAAGGAGGATAGGTAATGGTGAAAGAAGCAATTAGAACCGCAAAGCTTTCTAAAAGATATGGAACAAAAAATGTTGTCGACAACTTGAATCTTTCAATAAAACCTGGTGAAATAGTAGGTTTTTTAGGACTGAATGGTGCAGGGAAAACAACAACGATGAGAATGATGCTAGGATTGATAAAATCTACATCAGGAGAGTGTTATATTCAAGGAAAAAAGTTAGATCTGAATAATTTAGAACTTCGAAACGAAATAGGTTATATTATTGAGACGCCTTATTCTTATCCGAATTTAACGGTGAGAGAAAATTTAGAAATCGTTAGTAAATTAAGAGGGGTTAATAAAGATAATATTGACTGGGTAATTGAGAAATTAAAACTAAAGCAATATGAACATAAACAGGAGAAGCATCTTTCTTTAGGAAATGTTGCACGTTTAGGAATTGCAAAAGCGATTATCCATAAACCTAAAATCCTTATTCTTGATGAGCCAACAAATGGGTTAGACCCTTTTGGAGTTATTGAAGTTAGAGAACTATTAAAGGAATTGGCGAATAATCTAGGAACAACTGTTCTTATTTCAAGTCATAATCTGGAAGAAATATCTAAAATTGCTACTAGGATAGTTATTGTACATGAGGGCAGACTTATAAGAGAAGTTGAAAGCAATGAATTAGAACAGTACTTAGAAAAGAAGTTACTAGTAAATGGCTCTAATAATAAGGCCATGAAAGAAGTATTATCTAATCATGGCTATCAGGTAAATATTCGATTAGACACAGAAAATAGTATCCATTTCTTAGAATTAATTGATAGAAAATCTGTGGAATGCCCGGAAGATATTGCCACATTGCTAGTCCATGCAGGGTATCCACCCAAATCGCTGGCTGTTGAAAAAGAAGATTTGGAGCATTATTTTTTAAGAATACTGAATGACTATAGTGGAGGTATTTCGAATGAAAAAGCTTAGTTCCTGTATTTTAATTGAATGGAAAAAGTTAATAAAATCAAAACTTTCCATCGTAACTGCTTGTTCGATCTGTTTAGTTCCTTTTATTGTTGGCTTGTTTGCAAGTATGATGAAATATCCAGAGAATTTTAAAAATCTTGGATTGATTTCTGCAAAAATGGAAATGATGAGGATAACAGACTGGTCGTCGTACTTAATGACCGTATCACAAGTCATTTCTGTTGGGGGATTGCTCATTTTTGGATTTACAGCATCTTGGATTTTTGGTAGAGAATATTCTGATAAAACGATGATAGACCTATTAGCGCTTCCGATAAAAAGAGATACAATCGTATTATCCAAGTTTATCGTTATCGCTTTGTGGAGTTATATTCTATCAATTTTTGCACTTTTATTGGGATTATTAGCTGGCAATCTGATTGGACTTGAGGGTGGGAGCTTAATGGTGATTTTCAAAGGTATACTTACTTTTGTTTTTTGTACTACTCTTACGATCGTACTCTCTGCTCCAGTGGCTTTTTTTGCTTGTTTAGGCCGGGGATATTTGTCTCCATTGGCATTTATCATTTTTACTATTATTTTTTCTCAGCTTGGTTCTGCTCTTAACTTTGGGAAATACATTCCATGGGCGATTCCTGCACTCGCAAGTGGTATTGCAGGAAAAGCACTATTGAATTTTGGGAGCATTGTCAGTTTATTTGGGGTAAGTATTCTAGGTCTTATCGCAACAATAGCTTGGTGGAGGTATGCTGATTACGATTAAAATGAAGTGATGAAAATGCTAATAACACAAAACTAAGTCTTATTCATTTCCATTCAAAACAACCCCTCCTGTTCAGATTGAAAAACAAGAGGGGTTATATTATGACAATCGAAAGTTTTGGGGGAGAGGGGACTATGTGAATATCGTTGGCCTAAATGAAAAGATAGTTTCTAATATACGTGATTGGGAAAAAATGACCTTGTCTTTTAAGTTAAGTGTCAAATCGTTCTCAGATGGCGGTTTTAGAACAAGGTGAAGTCCCGTTGTTATAGGCATTAGTCAAGTAACCATAGCATTAACCTGAACGAAGTTCAGTGAACGTCTTTAGACGTCGCTGGAGTGAAATGGCTTATAGCCGGTGTACAAGTCACCAGTTTTCACGGGTGGTTATGACTTCTCAAAATGAGCAAAAAAACAGTAAATCTTCGTGATTTACTGTTTCTCAAATCGTTATATTCAATTATACAAACTGGGATTTTTAGATTTTAACCCTTACGGAAAATAAAACGGGCTATTATACTGAAGTATGTTCTATAACATTATAGTTTAATGCAAAGTGTAGCGATATAGTCATTTCCATAACGTGATAATCTATTTCTTTTATCACATGATTCATAAAAATCTATCATAGCGAGACCATTTTTAAGTTGTCCTCTAATCTGAGTTTCTAAGGTATGGCTAAATTCATATCCATATTCTGGATTTATGGTTATCTTGCCTTCCTCTTCAAGCTCTTTTGAATTAAAAGGTATTGAAAACTTTAAAAGTAATTCCTCATCGGGTTTGTCCCATACAGTGTCAGCATCATACATGTATATCCAAGGATTCATAAATCCGACCATTAACAATCCACCCTTTTTCAATACTCGAGAGGCTTCTTTATACATGTTTTCTAAATCTTCTATATATACATTTGAAACCGGATTAAAAATAATATCAAAAGTTTCATTTTCAAATGGAAATGGTTTTGTCATATCGCTTTGAACCGTATTGATTTTTAAGCCTTCTCTTTTAGCAACCATATCATCTCTTTGTAATTGTGATTTAGAAAAATCCATTATGGTCACATCATAACCTTTTGCAGCAAAAACGGGTCCCTGCTGTCCACCACCACAAGCTAAACCCAATATCTTTTTCCCGTTGGCTTTTTCAAACCATTCTGTTGGAACTTTTTTCCCAACAGTTAATGCAACAGAAATTGGATGTTTTCTAACTTCTTCTAATTCTTCATGTGTCAATGGCTCAGTGTAGTCATTTTTTACATTATTCCATCTATCTTCATTTAATTTTATATAATTATTCATCTTACAACTTCCTCGTAATTTTATATGATTTCGATTTAAGTTGAATATGTTGCCATTACATTTTTCTCACATCTACAAATTCCAATTTGACGCACTGTAGATGATCCTCATTTCACATACTACATCTGTAATGCTGTTATCCAAAAACATATTCCGGCTATAAGTGAAATCGGAGTCATAACATATTTTTCTTTCTTACTTTTTGAAATCATGTTCATAATCGTATTCAAGGATAGGTAAGCGGCAAAGAAGAAACAAATATATTTAGTAACCTTGAAAGACAGCCACAGGGGAATAAAACCTCCGGCTTGCAAAATAATGATTATGGCAAAAATTTGGATAGCCACAGAAACGACTGACGCAAGTCTAAATTTCTTAGGTAAGATTTTATGTTGTCCACCCATTGTAAATTCGCCCAAAGGCAGACCGCAAGCAACAAAAACTGTCATAATTGCTATAATTCCAAATAATACTGCACCTAATATTGAAAACATAAATCACTATTCTCCCTTCGCAAAATACAAAAAATTTTAATTACAAATTCAACTTTGTGTCACTTAACAATCCTATAAAATTATAAGGAATTCTTGTCAAGTGTTCAAGTTTTATAGGTTTTTCTCAAGCTGGTCTATTAATTTCTCTTTTCCTTTGTTCTTCCACCAATCACTCAGATCGACTAAGGATTGAGCGGCGGAAGGGATGAGAAGCAGGACATAGATATAGACATACTGGCTCTTGGTTTCCCAGAAGAAGTGGAAGAGACCACCCCCCAAGAGAAAGATGAAAGGATAGAGGTCAAAAGGAGTCAGCTTTTTCTCGGCGACGAAAAAATTACGCAAGACAAAGAAACAAGACAGCAGATAGATACTGGCTAGCAGGGTCAAGAGCAGGAAATTAACAATCTGATAACCGCTTCTTTCCTCATAAATGCTGCGCAGGACAGTTGGTTTCATATATTGCTGGCGCTCAATCTGAGGCCCAGTCCAAATAGACTGAAACGTTGGTTCAGTCCAGGTAGACTTGACTTTCTCGTAGAAAAATTTCAGCGCATAAGCAGGATGCTTGCTGAAGTGAATCAAAATATTTTTCAAATCCCGAGTGGCCATTTCTGTAGCCAAATTTTCATTGTACTTATTGCGCTTAAGAATCTTGGTATTGTAGGCATCGTACCAACCTCCCAGACTCTGCCGATTAGGATCATCCCGCAGGCCCATAGTGATGTAGGCGATTTTTGGGGTGCCGACACCGATCTTTCCGCCAATCAGCTGTTCATAGTAGGCCGTCAGACCCTTGTTTGAAAGGAAGATGCCAGCTAAAATCAGGACGATAGCTAGCGGTTTTTTCCAAGACCATTTATAAAAGATGGACAGGAAGTAGACTCCAATCAGCATGATAGCAAAGATGATGTAGTTGTTGCGCAGGAGGCAGGCCAGACTGATGCTGGTAGCTCCCAGCAAAGCATAGAGTAGGTTTCCTTTCTGATCCAGCTTGATAAAAGCATAGAGACTGAGCAGACAAAAGAAGAGCCCAGGAATGGTGCCGTAGACAAAGAGAACGAAAAAGAGCTGTGGTAGAAAGAGAAATGTCAGCAGAATCGTGTATTTCTGGATTATTTCTCTGGCATTGAGGAGGGCAGAGATCTTGTAAATCAAGAAATGACTGAGTAAAGTCCAGACGACATTCATGCTAAAGGCAAACTGAGTAGTCGGAGAAATAAAAGCATAAAGTCGCTCCAGAGTCATCAGCCCTAGCTGATGGGGATTGCGGTACATGTAGCTTCCGACGGTTGTCAGTGAGCTGTAATCCCCTCGATTAAAGGCTAGCGCTGCATTGAAAACGTGCTTAGCGTCAGCTCGGATGCGGCCATCGTAGGCCGTTATCAGAAAAATCGCAGTTGCTATAAAGATGAGGGATAGGATCCAAAAAAGATGCTTGGTCTGAACCTTTTCTAGCAGGGGGCGGATTAAAAAGAGACAGAAGAGAAAGAGCAGGAGGATAGGGTAGAAATACCAAGGATTACTGACGAATTGGACTCCTTCAGCAATTCTCAAAGGGATGTATGTGTGGGACAGCAGAATCTGCCCAGACAGGAAAAGCAAGGCAATCGCAGTCATGGTCAGAATCAGGAAATAGCCCAGATTGAAAATAATGTTAAAAAGTTGCCTCATAAGGAGTTGCCTTCTGCTTTGATGAAATAACGACCTTCTCCCAATTCAATCAACTCGACTGGCTGTGGATAAAAGCGGTCCATGACCTCTTTTTGGAGAATATCATCTTTAGGGCCTTGGGCTATAATTTCACCTTCTTTCAGGAGTAGGACATGGTCTATAGCAGATGTAATTTCCTCTACATGGTGAGTTACATAGAGGATAGTTGGGGCTTGATTCATCTGTGTAATCTTTTTGATCTGATTTAGCAGGCGCTCGCGAGCAAAGAGATCTAGTCCACTGGTTGCTTCATCTAAGATAAGTAGTTCTGGCTCTTCCATGAGACTGCGGGCAATCAGCAAGAGTTGCTTTTCACCTTGAGACAGACTGGCGTAGCTCCGGCCAATTAAGTCTTGTCCGCCAATGGAGGTCAGCATTTCTCTAGCCTGGTTTAGTTCGGTTTGTCCATAAGCAGCATAGAGAATGCTACTTTTATACTTACCTGTTAAAACGATTTCTTCGGCAATGAGATGACTGGGCAGGCGCTCTGCAATGAAGGAGCCGACTACTCCAATCTTAGTTCGTAGCTGAGGGATATCACCAGCACCAAATTCCGTCCCTAGGACTGTCACCTTTCCTTGGGTCTTCCAATGCTCGGCCATGAGTAGGCGTAAGAGAGTTGACTTTCCTGATCCGTTAAGACCGAGTATGGCCCAATGTTCACCCTTATTTACCAGCCAGTTGAGATTTTTTAAGATGGTTTGGCCTTGTTTTGCCAAGCTTACATTTTCCAGCTTGATAATCTTTTCCATTTTTATTCTTTCTTTCATTAAATCCCCTCTATTATAACAAAATTTATGGTAAAATAGCTGATAGGAGGAAAAGAATGTTTTATAAGAGTAAGTTATTTTTTTGGACAGTGGAAGTTTTACTAGCAACGCTTGTCTTTTTCCTGTGGAGAATGATGGGAGACTTGATTACTCCAGTGATCAGTGTTGTAAATACCATCTTAATCCCTTTTTTAATAGCAGGTTTTTTATATTATATTGCTAACCCTTTAGTGGTCTTTTTGGAAAAATACCTGAAATTAAACCGTGTCTTAGGTGTCCTGCTGACATTGACGATTTTATTTGGGTCTATTGTTTTAGCAGTTATCTACCTCCTACCTATCTTAGTCACTCAGCTGACTAGCTTGATTAATTCGAGCCAAAATCTTTATAGCTATGTCTATAGCTGGGTCAATGACTTAGCTCAAAATCCTGTATTCAAAAATCTCAATATCCAATCTACCCTGCAACAGCTGAATCTATCTTATATTGATATTCTGCGAAATATTCTAAACGGGGTAACTAACAGCCTGGGCAGTGTGGTATCAGCTGTAATCAATACCATCTTTATCATCATTATGACTCCAATTTTCCTTGTCTATTTCTTACTGGATGGTCATAAGCTCCTGCCAATGCTGGAACGCAGTATTCTAAAGCGAGACAAGCTCAACATTTCTTCCTTGCTGAAGAATCTAAATGCAACAGTTTCACGATATATCAGCGGAATTTCTATTGATGCAGTGATTATTGGTTGCCTGGCCTACATTGGTTATAGCACTATCGGCATTAAATATGCTTTAGTATTTGCTATCTTCTCTAGCTTGGCTAACTTGATTCCTTATGTTGGACCAAGTATTGGTTTGATCCCGATGATCATCAGTCATGCCTTTACAGATCCAAAGAGAATGTTGATAGCAGTTATTTATATGCTGATTGTTCAGCAGATCGATGGGAATATCCTCTACCCTCGGATTGTAGGAGGGGTTATGAAAGTCCATCCGATTACTATCATGGTTCTCTTGCTCTTGTCTAGTAACATCTATGGTATTATCGGAATGATTGTAGCTATTCCGACCTATTCCATCATCAAAGAAATTGTAAAATTCCTAGCTAACCTTTATGACAATCATAAAGAAGCTCAGGAGATTAAGAAGAATGAAGAATTTGGAATTATAAAAAAATAGGAGAAAGGAATCTTTCTCCTATTTTTTATTTGAATTTTTATAACACGAAACAGTATATTTATGCTAAAATGGTAGTAATAGGATAAAGGAGGTATGGTCATGGTAACACGTCGTAAATTTTCCCCACAAGAAATAAGGAAAAATTCTTCTTACTTTTCCCCTCTGAAGACTATCGTGGAAACAGCCTTTTATGAGAACCAGGTTCAGTCTATCAAAACGGTAGAAGAAGCCTACCAGTTAGCTTCAGCAGCAGCTGGAACAGTGGTCTTAGATATGCCTGTGATTCATACAAAGGAGTTGGGTCTTCCTTCTTATGCACGGGTTTTACTGACGAATTCCGGAGCGGTCGTTGGACGAACGGCAAAGGCTAGAAGGATTTATGGTAGAGATAGTCAAGAAGATGAAACTTTACTTTTTCTAGTTCGTAGTGCTATTTACCAAGCTCATCATAGAGATTTTTACAAAGCGGATGCTGTTGTTGGGCTGGATGAAGACTTTATGGTCTGTGCCCACCTCATGGTTCCTAAAGAAGAAATAAATAATCTCTATTCATGGCTACTAAATTTCCAAATTTTAGATGAAGAATTTAAGAACCGTCTGAGAATTTCAAAAAAATATGAGGAAAATGATATCTTTGTCTTTTTTGATCCCAAGTGGAAGCATCCAGAATATCCAGATGGTCTTGTCTACTTTGATACTAATCACAACTGTGCAGTTATTTTAGGTTTAAATTATTTTGGAGAATTGAAAAAAGCCACTCTGACTTTGGCCTGGGCAACTGCTGCTAGAAATGGCTACGTAGCTTGTCACGGTGGTCTGAAAATTTTTAAGCAAAATAATGATAAAAAAGATTTTGTTGCTTCATTTTTTGGTCTATCTGGTTCTGGAAAATCCACTCTTACGCACGCCAAACATGGTCAAAAATATGACATCAAGGTTCTCCATGATGATGCCTTTATTATCTCTGTCAAGGACGGATCCTCCATTGCCTTAGAGCCATCTTATTTTGATAAGACGAGTGACTATCCAACTGGACATAGGGAACAAGATTTCTTTGTCACTGTGCAAAACTGCGGAGTGACCCTAGACGAAAATGGGAGAAAGGTGTTAGTTACTGAAGATATCCGTAATGGAAATGGTCGAACGGTCAAGTCTCGCTTTTCGACTCCAAATCGAGTGGATCGAATTGACGAAGCTATCAATGCTATTTTTTGGATTATGAAAGATGACTCTCTACCACCTCTAGTCAGAATTCACGATCCTTTGATGGCCTCCACGATGGGTTGTACCTTGATGACCAAACGCTCCAATGCAGAAAATGTTCTAGGTTTACATGATGAGTTGGTGATTGAACCTTATGCAAATCCTTTTCGTGTCTATCCTTTGGTAGAAGACTACCGAAAATTCTGTCGCTTATTTGAGTCGGGAGTGTCCTGTTATATTATCAATACTGGATCTTACATGGGGAAGACTGTCTCAAAGGAAGTATCTTTAGATGTCATTGAGCAGGTAGTGGATGGGACAGCAGATTTCAAACCCTTTGGCCCTATAGTAGGTTTTGATTATCTCGAATACGAGGGATATCCCCTTCCTAATTTTGATAATGCTTACAAGAAATTGATTCGAGAAAGAATGCAGATTCGGCTAAACTTCTTGCTGGCCTTTAACCAAAAGTATCCTCAGACTGCCCTACCAGTTGGAGCTATTTCAAGACTGGAAGAGGTTTTACAAGATCTAGAATCCTAATCAGAACACAAGCTTCCATAAAATACGTGTGCACGAAACTCAAAAATATGTTATAATCAGGGTTGATTATACTTTTTAGGAGAGGAAACTCATGGAAGACCCCAGCAGTCAGACCCTTTTGTTACAGTTTTTATTATTAGTCGTTTTAACCTTTTTAAATGCTTTCTTTTCCGCGGCAGAGATGGCCATGGTGTCACTCAATCGAGCGCGTGTTGAGCAGAAGGCAGAGGAAGGTGATAAAAAGTACATTCGCCTCTTACAGGTTTTAGAAAATCCCAATAACTTTTTATCTACTATTCAGGTAGGTATTACCCTCATCAATATCCTATCAGGGGCCAGCTTTGCTGATACTCTCGGTCGTGTATTTTCAAGTTTGATGGGCAATTCTAAAACAGCACATGCCATAGCATCTTTTCTAGCCTTGGCGCTTTTGACCTATGTTTCTATTGTATTTGGTGAGCTTTATCCTAAGCGGATTGCACTCAATCTGAAAGATGATTTGGCTGTTCGAGCAGCTCCTTTTATTATCTTTTTGGGCAAGCTCGTCAGTCCCTTTGTATGGCTCTTGTCGGCTTCAACTAATCTGTTAAGTCGCATTACGCCGATGAAGTTTGATGATGCGGACGAAAAGATGACCCGGGATGAGATAGAGTATATGCTGACCAATAGTGAGGAGACCTTGGATGCGGATGAGATTGAGATGCTACAGGGGATTTTCTCGCTGGATGAGCTGATGGCTCGTGAACTGATGGTGCCCCGGACGGATGCCTTTATGGTCGATATTCAGGACGATACCAAAGAAATCATCGAAAGCATTCTCAAGCAGAGTTTCTCGCGGATTCCTGTCTATGATGGTGATAAGGACAATGTCATTGGCCTGATTCATACCAAGCGACTGCTTAATGAAGGATTCATCAATGGTTTTGACAATATCGTTCTGCGCAAGATCCTGCAGGAGCCGCTCTTTGTACCGGAGACTATGTTTGTCGATGATTTGCTCAAGGAGTTGCGTAACACGCAAAATCAAATGGCGATTCTCTTGGATGAGTATGGCGGTATGGCCGGTCTGGTTACACTTGAGGATCTCTTGGAGGAGATTGTTGGTGAGATCGATGATGAGACCGATAAGGCCGAAATTGAAGTCCATGAAATCGGTGAGAATACATACATTGTCTTAGGTACTATGACCCTCAATGACTTTAATGAATACTTTGAAGTTGAAATTGAAAGTGACGATGTGGATACGATCGCGGGTTACTACTTGACTGGTGTAGGAACTATTCCAGATCCAAAAGAACGCATCAGCTTTGAGGTGGAAAGTCAGAATAAGAAACTGATTTTAACCAATGACAAGGTTAAAAATGGCCGTGTCACCAAGGTTAAAGTAGAAATTTCTGAACAAGTAGAAGCAGATGAAGAAGTTACTAAATAGTTGCCTATGTGTAAATCAAACAGACTTTCGATAAAGAAGGTCTGTTTTTGATTATCAAAATAGAATAACAAACAAGTACACTTGCGTAAACATTCTCAAGTTTTTGTTTAGTCAACTTTTATGATACACTGCATATAGAAAGACATAGTATTTTCTATGATGAAACGAGTAAAAATAATGTTTTTATCTCTGCTTTGACTTTTTGTGCTAGCAATCGGAGCTAAGTTTTTCATGGACAGAATGAAAGTGGACAATCTCTACCGGCATGGCTACCAGCTTTTTGAGGAACAAATCGCAACCTACCTAAAAGAGCATTACAGCGGTATCAGTAAAATCGAATTTTCTCTGATTTTTAAAAGTGGTGGAGGAGAAGGTTTTGTCTATGCTCGTATCATTCCAGTAGTTTATGATACTTATGGAAATAAAGTCTATCTACGAAATGATGGAGTGCTAGATATGGCAGTGCCAGATTATGGAACCCTTGCTGGCCTTGACTTAAGCTTTAATGTCAATGACGGGTCAGAGATTATCTATCTGCGAAATAATGAACGTGAGTCTGTTAGCTCAGAAATATATCAACACCTTCCAGAACAGTTAAAATTACAAAAAGAGGAATTTACGGATAAAGTGATGATTGGATTTATCAATGGAGGGCATTTAAAAGGAGTCAAAAAAAATAGTCAAGGTAGCCCTAAGGCTGAGATTGTTTATAATCTAGAAATTCGACGAGTAGATGTACGGGAGATAGGTAAATGGAAGTAATGCATCAGGACATTAACCATTTAAGCTTTTTTCAAGAAATCTATAAGTCTTCCTTAAGCTTTGCTGGTTATACTATATTCATCTTAAAAGAAAAGAGGACAGTCCAATGACAATAAATAATCATAGCTCCCCAACCTTTTCACTTTTCCCCACTCAAGAAACATAAGCAGTAAAAAGCAAAAGCAAAAGTAGCAATAAAACATTTTAAAAAAATTTTTTCATTTAAATCTCCTAAATTAAATAAATAAATCTGAAAGAGCTGGAAGTTTACAACTTTCAGCTCTTTTTCTTAGTTGTGCCTTTTGGCAAAATCAACAAAGCGAAATTTATCAAGTTTGTGTCTGCTGTCTGTGAACTGAAATTGCTGCCCGTTCGCTAAATAAACCTGAGATTTGACGGAAACGACATGGTTTTCTCTCTCAATATCGAGCAAAATTTTATCTCGACTGGTCGCATGATCAATGGTGATTTCCTTTTTAGCATAGTCGATGCTAAGTCCAAGATCATTTTCAATGAAATGATAGATGGAATGCTCTGCAATTTCTCTCGTCATCGTAGGAACAAGCTCTTTATCTAAATAATCAATATCAAGGACAGAAGCAACTTGATCAACAACTCTTTGTCGAACAATTCTCCAAACCAAGCGATATTCCGGAAAACCAGTTAGCTTAGCAAGTTTTTTATCTACGGTTATCTTTTCTAGGCTGATGACATTGGTTTTAGAGTCTAGTTTATTTTGTAGGACGAGTTCCTGGTAGCTAGTCAGATTGGAGATTGGAAAATTGATGTGTTCCTGCTTGACGATTTTGGATCCTTGTCCCTTAAATTTTTGGATTAATCCTTCTTTTTGAAGTTGCTCTAGAGCCTTTCGGACAGTATCACGGCTGACTTTATAAATCTGAGTTAATTCATTCTCACTAGGTAAAAATTCGCCAACGGAGTATTTCTCGCTCAAAATATCTTGCTCAATTAGTTTGAATAATTGTTGGTATTTTTTCATGATTGACCTACTTGTTTTGCTTTTATCATACAACTACTGAAATTTTAGCAAATAATAAGGGGAAAATCAACGGACATCTTGCATACATGTTTGGTATCGTTTACAATTGGTATTAGAAAGCAGTTAGGAAACTAACAAATAAATATAAGGAGAGTGCTGGTTTTCCAGCCAATAATCAAATGGGCAAATTTGAAAAAGAGGCGAAAGTCTTATTGGACGCCATTGGTGGTAAGGAAAATGTGTCTGCAGTAACCCACTGTGCCACTCGGATGCGTTTTGTACTTATTGATGAGAAAAAAGCTGATGTAAAAGCTATTGAAGAAATTGGAGCTGTCAAAGGGACCTTTACGAATGCAGGGCAATTCCAGGTTATTATTGGAAATGATGTGCCAATATTCTATAATGATTTTACAGCTGTCTCTGGAATTGAAGGTGTTTCAAAAGAAGCAGCTAAGGCTGCAGCTAAGATCAATCAAAATGCGGTTCAGCGCGTCATGACCATGCTAGCTGAGATTTTTACTCCAATTATTCCAGCGATTATCGTTGGTGGTTTGATTCTTGGCTTCCGTAATATCCTAGAAGGTGTGCAAATTCAAGCTTTTGGTCAAAAAGTCGTTGATGGTGTACTTCAGTTTACTAAAGATGGAGAGCCGATTTATAAAACGATTGTGGATGTATCAAAGTTCTGGGCTGGAGTAAACCACTTCCTTTGGTTGCCAGGTGAGGCGATTTTCCAATTCCTACCAGTTGGAATTGTTTGGTCCGTAAGTCGTAAGATGGGGACTAGCCAGATTCTTGGGATTGTTTTAGGAATCTGTTTGGTGTCTCCTCAGCTTTTGAACGCTTATTTAGTAGCAGGAACACCCCAATCAGAAATTGCTAAAAATTGGGTTTGGGATTTTGGATTCTTTACAGTACAACGGATAGGCTACCAAGCTCAGGTTATTCCAGCTTTACTAGCAGGGCTTTCCTTGTCTTATTTGGAAATCTTTTGGAGAAAACGGATTCCAGAAGTTGTTTCCATGATTTTCGTGCCTTTCCTATCTCTCTTGCCGGCGATTATCTTGGCTCACACAGTTTTGGGGCCAATTGGTTGGACTTTAGGTCAATGGCTATCTACGATCGTTCTTGCAGGTCTAACTGGTCCTGTTAAATGGCTCTTTGGGGCTGTCTTTGGAGCTCTCTATGCGCCTTTTGTTATTACAGGTTTGCATCACATGACCAATGCGATTGATTCGCAGTTAGTGGCAGATGCAGGTGGTACTGGACTTTGGCCAATGATTGCTCTGTCAAATATTGCACAAGGATCTGCTGTTTTTGCTTATTATTGGATGAATCGTCATAATGAAAAGGAAGCGCAAATTGCTCTTCCAGCTACGATTTCTGCTTATCTTGGCGTAACTGAGCCAGCTCTATTTGGGGTAAACGTGAAATATATCTATCCTTTTGTAGCAGGAATGATGGGTTCCTCCATTGCAGGTCTTTTGTCTGTAAGCTTTAATGTGAAGGCAAATGCTATCGGAGTCGGTGGACTTCCAGGTATCTTGTCAATCCAACCAAAATATATGTTAGCCTTTGCTGCGATTATGCTCGTTGCAATCGCTGTCCCATTTGTACTGACCATGCTCTTCCGTCGCTTGGGTCTCTTTACTAAAGTAGAAGATGAAGCAGTCAAAACACCACAGGCTGAAGCCCTGACAGAGGCAAAAAAATCTGCGCCTTTAGCTGACTTAGTTGAAATTTCAAGTCCTTTATCTGGCCAAGTGAAAGAACTTAGTCAAGCAACAGATCCTGTCTTTGCTCAAGGAGTTATGGGACAAGGTGTCTTGATTGAACCGAGCCAAGGAGACTTACTTGCTCCAGTAGACGGCGTTGTGTCGGTTCTATTTCCAACCAAACACGCTGTAGGTATCGTGTCTGATCAAGGTGTAGAAATGCTTATGCACGTCGGTATGGATACGGTGAATCTTGAAGGCAAAGGTTTTACAGCTCATGTTAGTCAAGGAGATCGGGTAAAAGCTGGCGATAAATTAATCAGTTTTGATATTGATCTCATTAAAGATGCAGGTTATGTGACAGAAACTCCGGTCATCATTACCAATCAGGATCAATACCAAGCGGATGCATTGGGCAGTTTGCCACGCCAGATAGCAGTAGGGGACGCCCTAATGATAGCAACAAAAATTTAAGAATGACATGATGGAAGTTGGGCTTCTCTTGTGAGACAGGACTTCCAGACTCTTGAGGGTGGGATGAGAAATTCTATTCCTTTCAAGGAATGAAATATTCATCCCACCTCTTTTATATTCAAAAGAAGGAAAAACATGGCATTAGATAAAACAAAGGTAGTCTACCAAATTTATCCAAAATCTTTTAAAGACACGACGGGGAACGGAGTAGGAGATTTTCGCGGGATTATTGAAAAACTTCCCTATCTGAGGGAGCTAGGAGTGGACATGATCTGGCTCAATCCTTTCTATCCAAGTCCGCAGCGGGACAATGGCTACGATATCTCAGATTATACGGCTGTTGATCCTATCTTTGGAAATATGGCGGATTTTGAAGAGATGGTCAAGGTTGGCCAGCAGCATGGTATTGACTTTATGCTGGACATGGTTCTTAACCATTGCTCGATTGAACATGAGTGGTTTCAAAAGGCGCTGGCTGGGGATTCCTACTATCAGGACTTCTTTATCCTGCGGGATGAGCCAACGGACTGGCTGTCCAAGTTTGGTGGCAGCGCCTGGGCGCCATTTGGCGATACGGGCAAATACTATCTGCACCTTTTTGATGTCACCCAAGCAGATCTCAATTGGCGCAATCCCAATGTTCGTCAAGAGCTTTTTAAGGTGGTAAATTTCTGGCGGGACAAGGGCGTCAAAGGCTTCCGCTTTGATGTGATCAACTTGATTGGTAAGGACGAGGTATTGGAGGACTGCCCAGGAAATGACGGCAAGCCAGCATACACGGACAAGCCAATCGTCCATGACTATCTGCACATGATGAACGAAGCGACCTTTGGGAAAGACAATTCCTTTATGACGGTTGGTGAGATGAGTGCAACGACGATTGAAAATTGTATTCTTTACACTGCACCAGACCGGCAGGAGCTATCTATGGCCTTTAATTTCCATCATCTCAAGGTGGACTATGAGGATGGACAGAAGTGGACGCTTAAGGCTTTTGACTTTGAAGAGTTAAAACGCCTCTTCCATACTTGGGGGAAGGAAATGAGCAATCATGAAGGCTGGTCAGCTCTCTTTTGGAACAATCATGATCAGCCGCGAGCTCTCAACCGCTTTGTCGATGTAGAAAATTTCCGAAATGAAGGGGCAACCATGTTGGCAGCCAGTATTCATCTGTCGCGCGGGACGCCTTATATCTACATGGGGGAGGAGATTGGTATGGTGGACCCTGACTACGACTCCATGGAAGATTATGTGGATGTCGAGTCTCTCAATGCTTACCAGAGTCTGCTTGCTGAAGGGCAATCGCCAGAGGAAGCCTTCAGGATTATCAAGGCTAAATCTCGTGATAATTCTCGGACGCCTATGCAGTGGGATGATTCAGTCAATGCAGGTTTTACAACAGGAACCCCATGGCTTAAGGCTGGTAAATCCTATCCTCTTATCAATGTGGAAAACGAAATCAAGGGACCGATCTTTAGCTTTTATCAGAAATTGATTGCCTTGCGTAAGGAACTGCCCATCATAGCAGAAGGTGGCTATCAGCCAGCCTATGAGGACAGTCCCCAGGTCTATGCCTTTGAGCGGGAGTGGCAAGGACAAAAGCTTTTGGTTTTGAATAATTTTTATATGGATCCAATTACAGTGGATATCTTACCAGATTATCAAACTGGCCAGGTCCTTTTATCCAATTACGGCAGGACTCAGATTGACCATATTCTGACTCTACAACCGTATGAAACGCTAGCTATTCTTGTTAATTAAAAATACTATTTTGTAGTGAGGAAAGCTGAATTCCAGATATCAGTTTTCTTCGCTGTTTTTAAATATTAACTGATTTAACAAAAACTGATAGGTAGGAACGAAAGAAAGTAAGAATTAAGGAAAGCGTTTGCGAAAATATTTTTTTTTCTTTATAATGTAAATTGTATAGTCATTAAGTTTCAAAAAGAAATGGAGAAATTTATGAAGAAACAAGCTTATCAAAAGCGTCTTTTATACTCAGTAGCAGTATTAAGTGCTTTTCTGCCTTTGCTTTCCTTGGCTGTTCCTGTCGGAGCTGAAGAGACTGAAACTTCTTCGAGTTCAGCTCCAGCAACTGTTGCAGAAAGTTCAGCAGTCAGTGAGTCAACAGCTAGTAGTTCTGCAGAAAATACAAATTCTTCAGGAGATTCAAGAACTACATCTGCTGAAGAAGCAGATAAAAAAGAAGAGACAGTTGCTGCACAAGCCGTATCAAGCACTGCAGAGATTGTTGCCAATCTAGGAACGATTCAAGGTGAATCGCAAGTATCTCCTTATCAGGATAAAGATGTCCGAGTTTCAAATGTTGTTGTTACAAAGACAGACCGTTATGGATTTTATGTTCAAGATGTGACGCCTGATGGGAATAGCAAGACTTCAGATGCGATTTATGTTGTTTCCAAAGAACAAGTCGACGTTGGAGATAAATTAACTCTTGAAGGCCGAGTAAAAGAAGGCTACATGGAAGAGCTCAGCATTCGCCAAGGACAAACTTTTAACAAGCCAAGTGGCAGTTTGACCGTCACGATGCTGGAGGCTTCAACAGTTACTAAGGATGGTAAGGCTGACCTACCGACTCCTGTTGATATTGTAGATAAGATGCCTCAGGATACAGTAGATAATGATGTGAATAACTATCAGCCGGAAAATGAAGCTTTGGACTATTGGGAAAGTTTAGAAGGCATGTTGACGACAATCAAAAAACCACATGTCTTAGGGCCACAGTATCGAGGAGATATTTATGTTTTACCTGAGGGTTACCAGGCTCTTCCTTTAAATAATATCGGTGGTGTCAATCTACGTCCGAACGCCCAAAATACAGCGACTATCCCTGTCTACGTTGGAAATAAATTTATTGCCAAGGCCAAGGACTATTTCAATGGTGACGTAGTTGGAGTGGTTACCTATCGTGGTAAAATTTATAAACTAGATCCGACACAATTGCCTGATTTGGTAGACGGTGGTCTGCAAAGACAGATTTCTCCTCTCTATCCTAGTGAAGATAAGCTAACAATAGCATCTTATAATATTGAAAATTTCTCTGCGAATACACAAAAAGGTGAAACACCTGACGAAAAGGTGACCAAAATCGCTAATTCCTTTATCAATGAAATCCATAGTCCAGATATCATCACGCTCATCGAGGTTCAAGATGATAACGGTAGCGTCAATGATGGAACGACCAGCGGTGTGAAGAGTGGTGAAAAATTAGCAGCTCGAATCAAGGAATTGGGAGGTAAAAACTACAAATATACTGAAGTTGCACCTCTTGATGGCCAAGATGGTGGTAAACCTGGTTCTAATATCCGTGTAGCCTTCCTTTATAACCCAGATCGTGTAAAATTAGTTGAAAAAGAAGCTGGTAAGAGTGACGAAGCAGCTAGCTTCTCAGGTGGCCACTTGCTTAAGAATCCAGCCCGAATTGATCCAACTAATCCTGCTTTTACTAAGGTTCGTAAATCTTTAGCAGCTGAATTTGAATTTAAGGGACAACATGTTGTCGTTATTGCCAACCACTTAAAATCCAAGCTAGGGGATGATGCTGTATATGGCTCAAGCCAGCCGGCTGTCCAACATACTCAAGCTGCTCGGATCGAAGAGGCTAAAATCTTAAATAATTTTGTTCAAGAAGGGTTAAGACAGAATCCAAATCTTAAGTTTGTTCTGACTGGGGATTTCAATGACTTTGAATTCTCTGAAACCGCTAAAGCTATTGCAGGAAATGAACTCATTAACCTCATGCAGGAACATGATGCGGCTGACCGCTACTCTTACTTCTACCGCGGAAGCAACCAAAGCTTAGATAATATTTTCATATCTAAGAACCTGGCTGGCAAAGCGATTTTTGCCCCTGTCCATATCAATGCTTCTTTCATGGAAGAGCATGGCAGAGCTTCAGACCATGATCCAGTAGTGGTGCAGTTAGACTTTTCAAATCAGACTAACCAGCCAGATACATCTTCTTCATCTAGCTCGTCCAACCAGGGCTCGAATCATACTGCTCCAAGCACTAGCGACAGCCAAACAGATTCATCTAGTCGAGATAAGGGAGAAAGTTCAAGCCAAGCTTCTTCATCTGAGACAAGTCAAGCCAAGCAAGCTGACCAAGAAGAAACAAATCAAAAAGACAAAAAAACAACAGATAAGCATTCAGGTGAAAACAAAAAGAGTTTGCCTGCTACAGGTGAACAAAGAGGGCATTGGGTAGCCTTTGGTTTCTTAGTCTTAATCTTTGCTTATCCATTATCTAGAAAATCAAAAAAGTCATCTAACCTAGAGTAAGCTCTAAACATCTTCGACCCTCATCTATTCTTAGCAGAATAAGTATTTTGGGTTGAAAATAAAGTGACAGTAGTAGTTCATCATATCAACTATGATCTGCCTCTTGAGCTGAAGTATCGGATGCTTAAGATAGACTCGCTATATCTTCTTATGGTAATCAGTGGATCAATAAAATGATCCAGTTTGCCATAAGATTGATATAGCTTTTTATTTTGAGTTTGTTTGAAGATAGGTGCCTAGCAAAAGAGCTCTTTGTGAAAGCAATTTAGAAAATGCTTGAAAATCCAAGGAAATTATTTTATAATGAAGTGATAGTTTTGTTATAAAACGATCCTGTTGTTGTATATTTTTTTGGAAAAGGAGATGATAAAATGAATAAAAAAATCTTGATGATGATTTTTCTTCCCCTAACTCTACTATTCAGTCTATTTGTTACTCAAGGAAACAAGGTCTTTGCTACAGAACATGGAGATGTCATTACTCGGATGTATCTGACGGATAGCAAGGGAAACGAGCTCACTTCTTCTAATGTTGATCAGTGGCAAGAATTTCGTATTAATGTGGAGTTTAAATTACACAATAATGAAATAAAGGCAGGAGACACAACGGATGTTCAACTACCGGATGTTGTTACTTTAGCAAGTACTGGTAGCTTTGACATAAAAGACCAAGATGGAAATGTTGTTGCCAAGGCAGTTGTAGATCAGCAAACAAAGGTAGTAACGATTACTTATGAACCTTATGTTGAAACACATTCGGATGTAAAAGGAACCTTTTATTTTTATGTTCGTGCAGATCATAATGTGATTAAGAAAGAAAAAGAAGTACCAATTGATATTACCGTCGGAGGAAAACTCTTCCCAGCAGGTAAGATTAACTTCACCGGAATTGGTCAAGCTAAAAAAGAAGACTTAAACAAAGTTGGTTGGCAGGATGTAGCTGAGCCAACAATTGGACGCTATTCGATTTCAGTCAACAGAAGCGGAAAAGCTATGTCTGGTGTAAAAATAGCAGACGTTTTAAAAATCCCAGGTGCTACTTATAAACAAGATACTTTCCGAGTTTATAAGGGAGTTTGGGCCTTCCGCGATGGCGATTGGGTTTTAGATAACGCTGTAGACATTACAGGCCAAACTACTGTAAACTTTACTGATGATAATTTTTCTGTTCAATTACCAGATCTTTCGGCTAATGAAGGAATTCGGATTAATTACTCGGTTCAACTGCCATATGCACCTTCAGATGGCGAAAACTTTTTAAATGCAGCTACTTTGACAACGACAAACGGAGTTGAAGACAGTCGTAATTCAACTTATACTTATTACCTAGGTCATGGCGAGGCAGAAGGATACACTTATAAAATTCAAATTAAAAAAGTATCAGATGATGGTTCAGCTTTGCCAGGTGCTAAATTTGATATTATTCGTGATCGTTCTGGTCAAGTAGTTGCTCAAGTAGTGACAAACGACCAAGGTATTGCAGAAGTCAGCAATCTCTTGAAAGATGACTATACAATTAGAGAGACGGAAGCCCCTGCTGGATATGAGTTGGCGGATGATGTTAAAGTAAGTCCGGACGACTTTGATAGCACTCTTAAAATGGCTTCAAAAACAATTGTTGATAGAAAACAATCTTCTGCATCTGCTCAGCTGATGGTTCAAAAAGTCATGATTGGTCGTGATCTAAATGGTGGCGAGTTCTTTTTCACCTTGTATGATAAGAATGGAGCTGAAATTGAGACTGTTAATAATGCGGCTGATGGCTCCATTAAATTCTCACCTTTAACTTTTACAAAAGCTGGAACTTATACTTACACAATCAGAGAAAAATCTGGCAATATCAGTGGGGTCGTATATGACTCATCTGTAATAACTGCTAAAATTAAAGTAAAAGCGGATAATCAAGGCAAGTTGGTGGCAAAAGTTAGCTATGACGATAACAAAAAACAGTTTACCAATACTTATGTCCCAGGTTCAACAACAGCTCAATTAAAAGTTAAGAAATTCTTAACAGGTCGTGACTTGAAAGATGGCGAGTTCTCATTTGAACTAAGAGATGCTAAAGGTAAGGTAATTGAAACAGTTAAAAATAAGGCAGATGGAAGTGTAGATTTCAAGACTCTTGCCTTTACTAAAACTGGAACATACACGTATACAATTCGCGAAGTAAAGGGTGATGCACAAGGCGTTGCTTATGACAACAGTGAAATTAAAGTAACGATTACTGTAACGAATGAGAATGGCAATCTTCTTTCAACAGTTTCTTATGAAGGAGGAAAAGATAGCTTTACCAACAGTTACCAACCACCGAAAAATCCTAAATCAAAAACTCCATCAAGCAAGGACAGCAAGAAAGAACTTCCAAATACAGGTTCGTCAGACAGCAAATTTATCTTTGTAGCAGGACTTGCAACGATTGTTCTCCTTGGTTTGGTTTGGAAGAAAAAACATAGTTAAGAAGAAAATATAAAGAGGGGAAACCCTCTTTTTTATTGGAATAGAGAGGGGGAGAAGGAGGGTTGAAAGTGAGTTTGCTATTTGAAATAAAAAAATTAAGTCTAGAGCCTGAAAAGATTAATTTCTTGTATCAGAGATGAGAAAAAAAGTTGAAGCTTATCTGTTGTAAGACAATGAAAATGAAACTGAAAAACAGTTTGTTTTCTAAAAAATAGGCAAATGAAGTCATTTTTATCATTAATCGTGTTATAATAAAAATAGTTATAAAACGTTTTCAGAGTGAAGAGGTTGTGTTATGGTTGAAGAGAAAAATGAAGAAACTATTGATTATGGAAAGGTGACGGGCATGGTCCACTCTACCGAGAGTTTTGGTGCTGTAGATGGACCTGGCATTCGTTTCATTGTCTTTTTACAAGGTTGTCATATGCGCTGTCAGTATTGCCATAATCCGGATACATGGGAAATGGAGACCAACAAATCTCAGCTGCGGACAGTGGATGATGTCTTGCAAGAAGCTCTCCGTTATAAGGGCTTCTGGGGTAACAAAGGTGGCATCACTGTCAGTGGTGGAGAGGCTTTGTTGCAGATTGATTTTTTGATTGCCTTCTTTACCAAGGCTAAGGAGCTGGGTATCCACTGTACCTTGGATACATGTGCCCTTCCCTTCAGAAATACACCACGCTATCTGAAAAAATTTGACAAACTTATGGCGGTCACCGACCTTGTCCTTTTGGATATCAAGGAAATTAATGAAGAACAGCACAGAATCGTGACCAGCCAGACCAACAAAAATATTTTGGCCTGTGCCAAGTATTTGTCTGATATTGGAAAACCAGTCTGGATCCGTCATGTCTTGGTACCAGGATTGACCGACCGTGATGATGACCTGATTGAGCTAGGTAAGTTTGTTAAGACACTGAAGAACGTTGATAAGTTTGAAATTCTACCTTATCATACCATGGGAGAATTCAAATGGCGGGAGCTGGGCATTCCTTACAAGCTGGAAGGGGTTAAGCCTCCGACAGCTGATCGGGTCAAGAATGCCAAGGAGCTCATGCAGACAGAGTCCTATACAGAGTATATGAACCGGGTACATAATAGCTGATCTGTTTTGAGTATCAATAAAAGGACTGGTGAGTTGACCAGTCCTTTTTTCAAAAAATCTTCTTCTGTTTTTGTGAAATGCTTGTAATTGTGGTAAAATAAATGCAATAAAGTTTATATAAAAAAGAGGTTTATCATGTCTAAAATTTTAGTTTTCGGTCACCAAAATCCTGATTCAGATGCTATCGGTTCATCTTACGCATTTGCTTACTTGGCTCGCGAAGCTTATGGCTTGGATACAGAAGCTGTTGCATTGGGAGAGCCTAATGAAGAAACTGCCTTTGTTTTGGATTACTTTGGCGTGGCGGCACCGCGCGTGATTACTTCTGCTAAAGCAGAGGGAGCTGAGCAAGTAATCTTGACAGACCACAATGAATTCCAGCAGTCTGTGGCTGATATCGCTGAAGTTGAAGTTTATGGCGTGGTGGACCACCACCGTGTTGCTAACTTTGAAACAGCTAGTCCACTTTACATGCGTTTGGAGCCAGTTGGTTCTGCTTCATCTATTGTTTATCGTATGTTCAAAGAACATGGCGTAGCAGTTCCAAAAGAAATTGCAGGATTGATGCTGTCTGGTTTGATTTCTGATACTCTCTTGCTCAAGTCGCCAACGACTCATCCGACTGACAAGGTCATTGCACCAGAATTGGCTGAGCTGGCTGGTGTCAACTTGGAAGAGTACGGTTTGGCTATGCTTAAGGCAGGTACAAACTTGGCTAGCAAGTCTGCAGAAGAATTGATCGACATCGATGCGAAAACATTTGAGTTGAATGGAAACAATGTCCGTGTAGCACAGGTCAATACTGTTGACATTGCAGAAGTTTTGGAGCGTCAAGCAGAAATCGAAGCGGCTATTGAAAAAGCAATCGCTGACAATGGCTACTCTGACTTCGTCTTGATGATTACAGACATCATCAACTCAAACTCAGAAATTTTGGCTATCGGAAGCAATATGGACAAGGTCGAAGCAGCCTTCAACTTTGTTCTTGAAAACAACCATGCTTTCCTTGCAGGCGCTGTTTCTCGTAAGAAACAAGTGGTACCTCAGCTGACAGAAAGTTTTAATGCTTAAAGAGCTCAAATGACGAAATAAATTACTAAATGGGGGCTATTCCCCTCATACCTAAAAGGAGTTTTGACTCCTTTTTTGATAGGCGAGAGAAATGAAGATTCAAGATTTACAAAATGGAGATTTGATTTTTACAGTCGGATCTTCAGAAATTGCTGAAGCCATTCGAGCAGCAACTGGTTCATATAGCCACGTGGCCATCTTTTTTAATGGTGAGATTTATCATGCAACCCATGAGAAGGGTGTTGTCAATCAAGACTTGTCTGATTTTTTGCAGGATAAGGATATTTATGACGTGTATTGCTATCCAGCTATTGAAGTAGAAGCTGTCTTTAAAAGGGCCAAATTACATCTAGGAAAGCCTTACAATTTCGGCTTTTATCCTCAGGCTGATGGTTTTTACTGTTCGGAGTATATTGCAGAGATTTTGCCGATTTTTGATACGATTCCCATGCAGTTTGGCGATGAGGAAAATCTGATTTCTGATTTTTGGAAGGAATATTATCGGGATTTGGGCTTGGCGGTTCCTGTAGATCAGCCTGGGACGAACCCTAGCCAGTTGGCTCAGTCAAGAAAACTTATCTATAAAGGAGAACTCCATGATTAAAATCATCAATCCCAGCCGTTTGACGCGCCAGCCTTTTTTTCAGAAACTGATTGATTATTTGGATCGGCATGAGGCAGTGATTCTGCGGGAGATTAAGCGAGCGTTTGAGGGCGTGGCTAATATTGACCGCTCAATAGAGGACTATATCAAAGCTGGCTACATCCGGCGGGAGAACAAGCGATATGACCTGTCGTTGCCTCTTGTGGAAAGTTTGGAGGACTTGTGTTTGGATCAGGAAGTCTTTATCCGTGATGACAGTCCCCTCTATCAAGAACTGTTGGAGCTACGCTTTGAGACCCAGCTTTCCAATCAGACCAATGCTGCGGTTTTGCTGGAAGAGACAGATTTTCAGCGGGATAAGCTGACCTTGGCTAATTATTTTTATAAAATGCAGCATCAATATCCTCTTTCTGAAGCACAAAAGCCCCTCTATGCTGTCTTGGGCGATGTCAATCCAGAGTATGCACTCAAGTATATGACGACCTTTCTTCTCAAGTATGTCCGCAAGGATGAACTCATGCAGAAGAGGCGGGACATTTTTGTCGATAGCCTAGTGATTTTGGGCTATATTCGGCAAAACGAAACTGGCAAATACGAGCTAGAGGCTAGCTTTGACAAGGAGAGATTAATTTTCCGGCTGAACTGATATTTTAGAAGAATCAGAACCTTTGAGCTTTGAAACTGAGAGATTTTTCAGCTTAAAAAGCAAAGCAAGGAAAAGTTTTAGAAAAACTAGATAGAAGCTGACAGTCTTTTAGAAAAGACAGTTGCCAAAACAAAAGAAGTTGCAGGAGCTACCAAAGGTGCTGTTGAAGACGCAGTTTAAGGTATTAAAACCAGCTTGAATAAATAATTGTAGTCAAAAAGAGAGTTGATATTCAACTCTCTTTTTATTTTTATAGATATTTTTCTGCGATTTGATAGTCACCTGGATAGGCTACTTTTTGATCATGGACAATCTGGTAAGCATCGGCTCCTTTACCAGCTAAAATAACAGCATCTCCTTCTTGCCTAGTAAGACTCATTGCTGCCTTTATTGCTTCTGCACGATCAGCGATAATGGTGACATCGTGGGATATATAACTAGCGATTTCTTTGGCAATGGCTACAGGATCTTCGCGATTAGGGTCGTCAGCAGTCAGGATGACTTGAATCTCTGGGTGTTTATTGAGTAAGATTCCAAAATCCTTTCGTCTACTTTCTCCTTTGTTTCCAGTTGCTCCTAGAACAAGAACGGTCTGGCCTTTTTGATGTTCCTGGACTACACTGAGCAGTTTGGTTAAACTGTCTCCATTATGAGCGTAATCAACAAAGACTTTAGCACCATTTTTTTGGGTCAGTACTTCCATTCGCCCCGGAACTCGAGTAAGAGCAATTCCCTTTTGAATGTCTGTTAAGCTAGCACCTAGTCTAAGACAGGCGAGGCCCGCAGCTAGAGCATTTTCTTGATTGAAACGCCCGATAAGCTGAATGTTGTATTTTCCGGCTAGCTTGCCACTTGTTTCAAAGCTAAAGGCTTGAGAATCTATGATGGTGTTGCTAGAATTTTCTCCATAGAAATCATGTTCTATTGAAGAGACTTGCTCTTTCACGATTTGGAAATGATCCATGCCACTGTTGACAACCACTGCTCTGCTATTTTCCATCAAGAGCCGTTTGTTGTAGAAGTAGTCTTCAAAAGTGGGATGTTCAATTGGCCCGATATGATCAGGACTGATATTGAGAAAAACACTGGCATCGAAAGTTAAACCATAAACACGTTTTTTTAGATAGGCTTGACTGGAAACTTCCATAATCAGATGAGTGCGGTCATTAGCTACAGCCTGGGCCATCATTTCAAATAAATCTAAGCTCTCTGGCGTTGTTAGGCTGGACTTGAAGAAGTTCTTGCCATCTAAGGTGGTATTCATGGTGGATAGGAGGGCTGGTTGGTGACTTTGCGATAGGATTTGGTAGGCAAAGTAAGCAGACGTTGTTTTTCCCTTGGTTCCTGTAAAGGCTAAAATTTTAAGCTTGTCTTGCGGATTACCATAAAACTCCATGGCAATCAAGCTCATAGCCTGCTTGATATCATTAACAACAAGTACAGGGATTCCTACTTCAAAATCGCTCTCACTGATATAAAATTTCAGACCAGACTCTACGGCACCTTCTAGGAATTCTTTTTTGAAGTTTTCACCCTTAACAAAGAAGAGGGTCGTATTTGTCACATTACGGCTATCATAGCTGATTTTGTCAAAAGTCAGTCCACTATCATGAAAGAAGTAGTGGCCGTCTTTGATGATTTCACGAAAATTATGATCTTTTTTTAAAATATCTATTATTGTTTCAATTTTTATCATAATCTTATTGTAAACTTAATGGCTGGGTTTTACAAGAGGAAAGGAAAAGTTTATAATAAGATAAAAGCTATTAAATGATAAGATGAGGTTTGATCGTATGAGTCAAGAAACGACAAGTCAGCAGCAGCAGATGCTGCGAGGAACTGCCTGGCTGACTGCTGGAAACTTTATTAGCCGTCTTTTGGGGGCTATTTATATTATTCCTTGGTATATTTGGATGGGTAAGCATGGTGCGGAGGCTAATGGTCTTTTCACCATGGGCTACAACATTTATGCTTGGTTTTTGCTGATTTCAACAGCTGGAATTCCGGTGGCTGTAGCCAAGCAGGTGGCTAAATACAATACGATTGATCAAAGGGAACATAGTTTTACCCTAATCAGAGAATTCCTCAAGTTCATGTTGTTGCTTGGTGCTGTTTTTGGAGTAATCATGTATCTTCTATCTCCTCTCTTTGCTAGTTTATCCGGCGGGGGGAAAGATTTGATTCCAATCATGCAAAGCCTCTCTTGGGCGGTGCTGATTTTCCCTTCTATGAGTGTTATCCGAGGATTTTTCCAAGGCTTTAACAATTTAAAACCTTATGCGATCAGTCAAGTGGCAGAGCAGTTGATTCGGATTATTTGGATGCTTCTTGCGACCTTCTTTATCATGAATTTCGGATCAAAAAATTATGTTTCTGCTGTCACCCAGTCAACCTTTGCAGCTTTTATTGGGATGATTGCCAGTGTAGGAGTTTTGGCGTATTTCCTTTCTAAGGAAAATATGCTCCAAGCAATCTTCAAAAAATCACCAAGCGGAAGCAGTATTGATACCAGAGCATTGCTTTGGGATACAATTCGTGAAGCCATTCCTTTTATTATCACTGGATCGGCTATCCAGCTCTTCCAGATTATCGACCAGATGACCTTCATCCATGTAATGAGTTGGTTTACGGATTACACTAATACCCAGCTTTTAGTCATGTTTAGTTACTTCTCAGCTAATCCCAATAAAATAACTATGATTTTGATTGCTGTAGCGACTTCTATTGGGGGGGTTGGGATTCCGCTTCTGACAGAGAATTATGTCAAGGGAGATTTTAAGGCTGCTGCTCGTTTGATTCAGGACAACCTAACCATGTTGCTCTTGTTTATCTTACCTGCAACGATTGGTGCCGTTCTGGTTGCTCGGCCTCTCTATACGGTCTTTTACGGTCAGCCAGATAAACTTGCTTTGGGACTTTTTGTATTTGCCCTTATACAGACAATTATTTTGAGCTTTTATACAGTGCTAGCTCCCATGATCCAAGCCCTCTTCCAAAACCGTAAGGCCATTGTTTATTTCTTATACGGTGTTGTGGTGAAGTTGCTTCTACAAATTCCTCTGATTTGGCTGTTCAGAGCTTACGGGCCTCTGCTCTCCACGACAATTGGTCTGATTGTTCCAATCGTCTTTATGTATCGTGAAATTCGCGATATCACAGGACTCAATCCTCAAAACCTGATCAAACGTAGTTTGCTGACTTGTATTTTAACGCTCTTAATGATAGTTGTCATTGCATTAGCTGATTTGTTACTCGGTTTCTTTTTCCATCCAGCTGGACGTGTCTCAAGTATGGTTTATTTGATTCTAATTGGTGGAGTTGGTATTGCAGTTTATGGTGGCCTAGCCTTGCGTGTTCGTTTGCTTGATCGCTTCGTAGGAGAGGCAAAAGCAAGCAGTTTGAGAAGGAAATTCCATATTTCTTAAAGATTAATTCATAGCTATTTACCTCGGCCACTTGAAGGCTGGGGTTTTTATATAGTTTCAGACTATATCTAGCTCTTGAAAAGAACAAAGCGCAGAACTTTCACAAGATGTTACAATAGAATAAGATTTACGAGATTGTGAGGAATAAGAAATGAGTCAAGCATTAAACTTGAATACCATACTGGCCCAAGCAGGGGTAAAAACAGACGAAGTAACTGGCGCCTTAACAACACCCTTGCATTTTTCAACGACCTACCAGCACCCTGAGTTTGGCCAGTCAACAGGTTATGACTACACTCGTACCAAGAATCCAACACGTGTTAGCCTGGAGGAGACTCTGGCTGCTATCGAAAGTGCAGATTATGCTCTTGCAACTAGTTCTGGTATGTCGGCTATTGTGCTGGCCTTTAGTGCTTTTCCAGTCGGAAGTAAAGTTTTGGCTGTTCGGGATCTCTATGGTGGTTCTTTCCGCTGGTTTGCTCAGGTTGAAGCAGAAGGACGATTCGCCTTCACCTATGCTAATACAGAAGAAGAACTTCTGAACAAGTTGACAGAAGATATAGATATTGTCTATATCGAGACACCAACCAATCCTCTTATGGTAGAGTTTGATATTGCACGTATTTCCCAAGTGGCTCATGAGAGTGGTGCAAGGGTAATAGTAGACAATACTTTTTACAGTCCCATTTACCAAAGACCGCTGGAGGATGGTGCTGATATTGTCCTGCACTCTGCGACCAAGTATCTAGGCGGGCATAATGATGTCTTGGCTGGAGCCGTTATGACTAATAACACGGATATCTATGATAAGCTTTTCTATAATTTGAATACAACTGGAGCGGTTCTTTCTCCATTCGACAGTTATTTACTTTTACGCGGTCTTAAGACACTGGCTCTCCGTATGGAGCGCTCTACTCAGAATGCCCAGGAAGTGGTTGCTTTTCTGAAGCAATCTCCTGCAGTAAAAGAGGTTCTCTATCCAGGCAAGGGTGGTATGATTTCCTTTAAGATTGTAGATGAAGAAAAGATCCCTCATCTACTAAATAGCCTGAAAGTCTTCACTTTTGCAGAAAGTTTGGGAGGAGTGGAGAGTTTGATTACTTACCCGACTACCCAAACTCACGCTGACATTCCAGCTGAAGTACGTCATTCCTATGGATTGACAGATGATTTGCTACGCCTGTCAATTGGGATTGAGGACAGCCGAGATTTAGTGGCTGATTTACGAGCTGCCTTGGAGGACTAGTATGGGAAAATATAATTTTAAAACAGCTCCTAATCGTTTTGGCCATCATACTTATAAATGGAAAGAAGCTGAAGAGGATAGGGATGTTCTTCCTGCCTGGATCGCGGACATGGATTTTGAGGTCCTTCCTGAAATTCAGCAGGCCGTTCATGATTATGCGGATTATTTAGTCTATGGCTATACCTATGCCAGTGAAGAGCTAATCAATGCCGTGCTGGATTGGGAGCGGGATGAGCATGACTATACTTTTGATAGGGAAGCCTTGGTCTTTATTGAGGGGGTTGTCCCTGCTATTTCAACAGCAATCCAGGCCTTTACCAATGAAGGTGATGCCGTTCTCATTAACACTCCTGTTTACCCGCCTTTTGCTCGCTCTGTCAAGCTCAATAATCGACGACTTATTGCCAATTCTCTGATAGAGCAAGATAGTCTCTTTCAGATTGACTTTGAGCAGCTAGAGCGAGATATTGTAGACAATGAAGTCAAGATTTATGTTCTCTGCAATCCTCACAATCCCGGAGGTCGAGTTTGGGAACGGGAAGTGTTAGAGAAAATTGGTCGCCTCTGTCAAAAGTACGGCGTCCTTGTGGTATCAGATGAAATCCACCAAGACTTGACGCTGTTTGGCCATGAACATCAGTCTTTCAATACTGTTTCTCCTGACTTTAAGGACTTTAGCCTGATTTTATCCAGTGCAACTAAGACCTTTAATATTGCTGGAACTAAAAATTCCTATGCTGTGATTGAGAATCCCAGCCTTCGCCATCAGTTTAAAAAGCGTCAGCTGGCTAACAACCAGCATGAAATTTCAGGACTTGGTTTTGTAGCGACTGAAGCTGCTTATCGTTATGGGAAATCATGGTTGACAGAACTTAAGACAGTCTTAGAGGAGAATATCGATTTTGTGGTTGATTATTTTGCCAAAGAAGCCCCACGCCTGAAGGTTATGAAGCCCCAAGGAACCTATCTAATTTGGCTGGACTTTTCAGATTATGATCTGACAGATGACCAACTCTTCCAGTTACTGAGGGAAGAGGCAAAGGTCGTCCTGAATCGAGGAAGCGACTTTGGTCAAGAAGGCAAGTACCATGCTCGACTAAATGTGGCTGCACCAAAGGATATGGTTGTAGAAATTTGTAAACGTATTGGAGCTGTTTTGCCTAAGTAGTCGGTTTTAGCACAGGTTTGCAAAAAATTTTTAAATTAGTAATTTCTTTATTGACAATCCTTGCAAAGAGGAGTATAGTAATAATGGAAAATCGGTAGGTGAGGCTACCATAAGGATACGGATGACTACCGCAAAGCAGTGGAGACACTACTCGTTGGTTAACAGTCCTGATCGCCAAGGTCAAGACTAAGCTCATTTCATCGCCTTATGGAGTTAAAGCTTGAACGGTAGATGTTTACTTTATCTGTTGTAAAATAAAGTGAAAGACCTGACATGCAAACAACCCTGCCGAGAAATTGGCAGGGTATTCTTTTTTGTTGAAAATATTTCAAGTAGGCAAATAGTTGATTACCTGTCTTTTAAGCAAAAGAAAGGAGACACGCGATGCAAATTGACGATCATCCGGAACCGCACATACACAGCCAATCGCTGATTTGTGTCGTTCGGTCCTTATAAAGTGATTGGTCTCTGTGTATGAACTTGATTATTCATACATAAAGGAGAAACCAATGAAAACAGTAAAAGAAAGATTAGTTGCTGCTTTGCAGCTTCCTATGAAAGAAACCTTGGCCTTCTACAAGACCGCCTTTCGTGGCCTGACAGAAGAGCAGGTCGAAGAAAATCGTGACCTCTATGGGGAAAATATCATCACAAAGGGTCAGGAAGACTCTATTCTAAAAAAAATTTACGAATCTATTATCAACCCCTTTACGGTTATATTACTAGTAATTGCTCTGGTGTCTTTAGTGACCAATGTCTGGCTGGCTAAGCCCGGAGAGGAAGATCCGACAACTTCCATCATTATTGTTGTTCTAGTTTTGATTTCTGGAGGCATTCGTTTTATTCAGGAATTGCGTAGTGACCGAGCTGCTAGCAATCTGTCTCGGCTGATTGTCAACACGGCTACAGTCATCAGAGAAGGAGTAGAACAAGAACTTCCCATTGATGAGCTGGTTGTAGGAGATATCATCAAGCTTAGCGCCGGAGACATGATACCTGCAGATGTCTTGCTATTAGAATCACGTGATTTCTTCGTTCAGCAGTCTGGCCTAACAGGGGAGAGCGATGCAGTAGAAAAGATATGTTTGTCTAAGGCGGATGGGCAAAATCTTGATAGCCTTTTAGAAACAGAGTCACTGGCCTTTATGGGAACCAACGTTATTTCCGGTAGAGCAACAGCTCTGGTACTGGTGGTTGGTGACGATACCATGATGGGGGCCATTGAGCAGACGCTGAATACCTACGATGAGCCGACTTCTTTTGAGCGTGATATGAATAGCATTTCTTGGCTCTTGATTCGTCTGATGCTCGTTATGGTACCTGTTGTTTTCTTCATCAATGGACTGACAGATGGAGACTGGTTGGAAGCAGGAGTCTTTGCCCTCAGCGTTGGGGTTGGCTTGACTCCAGAAATGCTACCTATGATTATCACAGCCAGCCTGGCCAAAGGTTCTATTATCATGGCTCAGGAAAAGGTCGTGATCAAAAAACTGAATGCTATTCAGGATCTAGGAGCTATTGATATCCTTTGTACGGATAAGACGGGCACATTGACCCAAGACGAGATTGTCTTGGAATACCCTCTGGATATTCATGGTGATTTAGATTTGGCAGTGCTTCGTCGCGCTTTTCTCAATTCCTATTACCAAACTGGCCTTAAAAATCTCATGGATCGGGCCATTATCAATCGGACAGAGAAAGAAGCAGAAAAGCATGAGCTTGTTCGTGACTTAGACCAAACCTTTAAGAAAATTGATGAACTCCCCTTTGACTTTGAACGCCGTCGTATGAGTGTCATTGTCAAGGATGATGAAGATGTTATTAGCATGGTGACCAAGGGCGCCTTGGAGGAAATGTTGGCGATCTCTAGCCATGTAGAATACAAGAATCGCATTACGGAACTGACTGAGGAAATTCGTCAGGAAATCCTTGCGGAAGTGGCTCAACTCAATGAGCAAGGATTGCGCGTGCTTGGTGTTAGCTATAAGTCAGACTTAGAAGAAGATTACGACTACGAAGTGAAAGATGAGTCTGATATGATTTTGACGGGCTACCTGGCCTTTCTAGATCCGCCTAAGTCATCTGCGGCTCCAGCTATTGAAACCTTGGCTGAGTACGGTGTTGCTACTAAGATTTTGACCGGCGATAATGAAAAGGTTACTCAGGCAGTCTGTGAAAAGGTTGGCCTTGATGTAGAAAATATCTTGCTAGGCGTAGAGGTAGATGCTTTATCAGATGAGGAATTGAGCAAAGCGGTGGAGAATACAACGGTCTTTGCCAAGCTCTCTCCTGACCAAAAAGCCCGGATCATCCTTCAACTCAAAGCCAATGGACATAAGGTTGGCTACATGGGTGATGGCATCAATGATGCTCCTTCAATGAAAGTAGCAGATGTTGGGATTTCTGTTGATACAGCTGTCGATATAGCCAAGGAAACGGCAGATGTCATTCTGCTGGATAAGGACCTCATGGTTCTGGAGAAAGGGTTGGTAGAGGGGCGCAAGGTCTATGCCAACATGACTAAGTACATTAAGATGACGGTCAGTTCCAATTTTGGGAATATCTTTTCTCTCCTCTTTGCCAGCATCTTTTTACCTTTTCTGCCTATGGCACCAGTTCATCTGATTGTTCTTAATCTGGTTTATGATCTGTCCTGTATAGCTTTGCCTTTCGATAACGTTGACAGTGAATTTCTCAAGAAACCACGGATTTGGTCTGCTAACTCTATTACCCGCTTTATGGCTTGGATTGGGCCTATCTCATCCATTTTTGATGTTTTGACATACTTAGCCCTCTACTTTATCATTGTTCCTATGATAACAGGAAGCAGTTATCAAGCTGGCACTGAACAGGCGGCGACCTTTATCACTCTTTTTCAAACTGGGTGGTTTATTGAGTCTATGTGGACCCAGACTATGGTTATTTATATGTTACGCTCCCCTAAGCTGCCTTTTGTGCAAAGTCGTCCAGCTTTGTCTGTCATTGTTACCACCATGGCGGCTGTTCTCTTTGTTACTTCCTTGCCATACAGCCTTTTTGCGTCTGTTCTCAAAACAGCTCCGCTCAATGGAGCATATTTCCTTTTCCTCCTATTGATTATTGTGCTTTACATGGTTAGTGTAACCCTTGTTAAACACTTGTATATCAAGCGTTATAAGGAATGGCTTTAGGACCAAGAAAATCTCTGAAAAGGTTTGCTTATGGCAAGCCTTTTCAATCTTTTTTTGATATAATAAGAAGAATAAATTGAAAGAAGGAAATCCAATCATGGGAAAACTTGAAGTTATCGCTCATCCACTAATTCAGCATAAATTGTCTATCTTGCGTCGTACTGATACGTCTACTAAGGCTTTTCGTGAATTAGTTGATGAAATCGCAATGCTCATGGGATATGAGGTCTTGCGCGATTTACCACTTGAAGATGTAGAAATTGAAACACCGATTACGAAAACCATTCAAAAGCAGATTGCAGGGAAAAAATTAGCAATTGTTCCTATTCTTCGTGCGGGTATTGGCATGGTCGATGGACTTCTAAGCTTGGTTCCAGCAGCGAAGGTCGGCCACATTGGAATGTACCGTGATGAAGAGACTTTGAAACCAGTTGAATACTTAGTTAAGCTACCAGAAGATATCGACCAACGCCAGATTTTCGTTGTCGATCCAATGCTAGCTACAGGTGGTTCTGCGATCTTGGCTGTGGATTCTCTCAAAAAACGTGGTGCTAGCCACATTACATTTGTATGTTTAGTTTCTGCACCAGAAGGAGTGAAAGCCTTGCAGGAAGCACACCCAGATGTCGATATTTTCACGGCTGCCTTGGATGACCATCTAAATGACCATGGTTATATCGTACCAGGATTGGGAGATGCTGGAGACCGCTTGTTCGGAACCAAATAAGGTTTTGCTGAAGGCGGATCCGAAATCTAAGAATAGGAAAGTAGAGTTGTTTTGAAGAATAGGATTCTCAAGGTCAATATACTTCCTAATCGATTCAAAAATTTGACCTTTATTGACCAAAGAGTTATAATGGATTCATCCTTTGAATATTCTATTTCCTATTTGATAGAAAATCCAACTAACAGAAAGTGAGAAAACTATGATTCCTGTAGTTATTGAACAAACAAGCCGTGGGGAACGTTCTTATGATATTTACTCACGTCTATTAAAAGATCGTATTATTATGTTGACTGGACCGGTCGAGGACAACATGGCTAATTCAGTCATTGCTCAGCTTCTTTTCTTGGATGCACAAGATAGCACCAAGGATATCTACCTTTATGTTAATACACCAGGTGGTTCAGTCTCAGCTGGTTTAGCGATTGTTGACACCATGAACTTTATTAAATCTGATGTCCAAACAATCGTTATGGGTATGGCGGCGAGCATGGGAACAATCATCGCATCAAGCGGTGCCAAAGGCAAACGTTTTATGCTTCCAAATGCTGAATACATGATTCACCAGCCAATGGGAGGTACTGGTGGTGGTACTCAGCAAACGGATATGGCTATTGCTGCAGAACATTTGCTGAAGACTCGGAAAACTTTAGAGCAAATTCTTGCTGATAATTCCGGTAAAACAGTTGAGCAAATTCATGCTGATGCAGAACGTGATTATTGGATGAGTGCTGAAGAAACTCTTGCATATGGATTCATTGATGAGATCATGGCTAACAATAATTTGAGTTAATCCTATAAAATCAAATTGCCCCTAAGGGGCTTTTTTGATATAATCAGTAAGTAGTTCTAGTTTGGGAAGGATCGTTTATGTATCAAAAAGAAGAACGAGTTGGAATAATTGTTTATCTTTATTATAATCGTGACGTAAAAAAAGTTGCTGCTTTTGGAGATATAGTTTACCATTCTAAAAAACGTCGGTATCTTCAGCTTTATGTACCAAAAACGCAGGCGGAAGACTTGCAGAAGAAGCTGGGACAGGAAAAATTTGTAAAAAAAGTTTGTGCCTGTCATATTCAGGAATTGGACAAAAACTTCGTTGGTAGTCTATATCGTCAAGAGGAAAACGTTATCATTTAAAAAGCGTTTGTTTTTATATTGACAATTTTCTGATAATTCGGTATATTCTTACTATATAGTTTTGAATACTCATAAAGGAGAACATTTTGATGAAGAAAAAATTTGCATTAACTTTGGTTAGTCTTGCAAGTGTTGCATTGCTAGCAGCCTGTGGAGAGGTTTCTACAACAGGAAATTCTGGCTCTGCTTCAGGAACTGAGATTGGCAAGACACTTAAAATTGGTTTCAACTTCGAAGAAACTGGTGACGTTGCTTCCTATGGAACTGCTGAACAAAAAGCTGCTAAGTTAGCTGTTGATGAAATCAATAAAGCTGGTGGAGTAGACGGCAAACAAATTGAAGTTACAGATAAGGATAATAAATCTGAGTTGAGTGAAGCTTCTACAGTTTCTACAAACTTGGTGACCCAGGCTAAGGTAAATGCCATCATTGGCCCTGCGACTTCAGGTGGTACTGGTGCAGCGATTACAAATGCTGCCAAAGCTTCTGTTCCTTTGGTTACTCCAAGTGGTACTCAGGATGATTTGACAAAAGGTCAAGACTACTTGTTCCGTGCAACTTTCATCGATAGTTTCCAAGGAAAAATTCTTAGCAAATATGTCACAGACAATTTGAAAGCTAAAAAAGTTGTTCTTTACTACGATAACTCAAGTGACTATGCAAAAGGAATTGCCAAGGCTTTCCAAGAAGAGTACAAGGGAGAAATCGTTGCAACTGAAACATTTGCGTCAAAAGATACTGACTTCCAAGCAGCTTTAACTAAATTCAAAGGTAAAGACTTTGATGCCCTAGTTGTTCCAGGTTACTACACTGAAGCTGGTAAAATCGTAAACCAAGCTCGTGGTATCGGAATTGACAAACCAATTGTTGGTGGAGATGGATTTAACAGTGAAGAATTTATCTCACAAGCAACTCCAGCAGCTGCAACTAATGTTTACTACGTATCTGGCTACTCAACTAGCGGAGATATGACAGCTAAAGCCAAGAAATTCTTGGAAGCATATAAAGCGAAGTATAATGAAGAACCATCAATGTTCTCTGCTCTTGCTTATGACTCTGTTTATATGGTAGCAGAAGCTTCTAAGGGTGCGAAAAACTCAGTTGATATCAAAGAAAACCTTGCTAAGTTGAAAGACTTCGAAGGGGTGACTGGTTCTATCACGATGGATAAAAATCATAACCCAGTTAAGTCAGCCTTGATGATTGGCTTGAAAGATGGTAAAGTTGATACTGTGGAAACAGTAAAACCAAACTAAGCAATTCAACTGAATTTCTAGAATCTTACAAAAGAAGGAAAAGGAATTGTATTTAAATCAGAATACAGTTCCTTTCTGCGGGTGAGGTGATGAATTCAATTTCTAGGATTGAGTTTGTCTCTTGCCCGATTTTATTATATTAGAAAGTGTGGTGTCTTATGCTCCAACAGCTTGTCAATGGTTTAATTCTAGGAAGTGTCTATGCACTGCTAGCCTTAGGTTACACCATGGTCTATGGTATTATTAAGCTCATCAATTTTGCCCATGGTGATATTTATATGATGGGTGCTTTTATGGGGTATTTCCTCATCAATTCATTGAAATTAAATTTCTTTTTAGCTCTAATTGTGGCTATGATTGGAACAGCTATTTTAGGGGTTGTCATTGAATTTCTGGCTTATCGCCCATTACGAAATTCGACTCGTATTGCTGCCTTAATTACAGCAATTGGGGTTTCCTTCCTTTTGGAATATCTCATGGTTTATTTTGTTGGTGCAAGTACCTTACCATTCCCTCAGGTAATTCCAACTGTTCGTTTTAACTTAGGACCTATTACAGTCTCAAATATTCAGTTGATGATTTTAGGGATTTCTATTTTCTTGATGTTGGCTTTGCAATTTATTGTACAAAAGACCAAGATGGGGAAAGCCATGAGGGCAGTTTCGGTAGATAGTGATGCTGCTCAATTAATGGGGATTAATGTCAACAGGACCATTAGTTTCACCTTTGCATTGGGTTCTGCACTAGCAGGAGCAGCAGGTGTCCTTATCGCTCTTTACTATAACTCATTAGAACCTTTAATGGGGATGACTCCAGGTATTAAGTCCTTTGTTGCTGCTGTTTTGGGTGGTATCGGAATTATTCCAGGGGCTGCCTTGGGTGGTTTTGTTATTGGTCTTTTAGAAACCTTTGCAACAGCCTTTGGTATGTCAGATTTCCGTGATGCGATTGTCTATGGTATTTTGATTATTATTTTGTTAATTCGTCCTGCGGGAATCCTTGGGAAAAACGTGAAAGAGAAGGTGTAAGATATGAAGCAAAATCTAAAAGTAAATGTTCTCTGGCTTGCTTTGATTCTTGCTGGCTACCTCTTAATTACGGTTTTAGCTGGTGGAGGAATACTGAACGCCTTCCATTTGCAAATCTTAGAAGAAATCGGTATTAACATTATTCTAGCTGTTGGTCTCAACCTAATTGTTGGATTCTCAGGGCAATTTTCTCTAGGTCATGCTGGTTTCATGGCTATTGGTGCCTATGCGGTTGCAATCATTGGAACAAAATCTCCAACCTATCCTGCCTTTTTTGCTGCTATGATACTAGGGGCATTCATTGCAGGTCTTGTTGCCTTGGGAGTTGGGATTCCTACGCTTCGACTAAAAGGAGATTACTTGGCCATTGCAACTCTTGGGGTATCTGAAATTATTCGTATCTTGATTGTGAATGGTGGAGAAGTTACTAATGGTGCTGCTGGTATTCTAAGTATTCCTGGCTTTACTAGCTGGCAGATGGTTTATTTCTTTGCTGTTATTACGACTTTGTTCACATTGAACTTCTTACGGAGTCCTCTAGGTCGTAAAACCTTGTCTGTCCGTGAAGATGAGATTGCGGCAGAGTCTGTGGGTGTTAACACAACTAAGGCCAAAGTTGTTGCCTTTGTCTTTGGGGCGGTAACAGCATCAATTGCAGGTGCTTTGAAGGCTGGTTTTATTGGAGCAGTTGTGCCTAAGGATTACTCTTTTACCAATACAATTAATGTCCTAATCATTGTAGTATTTGGTGGTTTAGGATCTATGACTGGAACAATTATCGCAGCAATTGTGTTAGGTGTCTTGAACATGCTCTTGCAAGAGTTCTCAAGCATTCGAATGATTATCTATTCACTCGCTCTTATCTTAGTTATGATCTTCCGTCCAGGTGGACTTCTAGGTACTTGGGAGCTGCAATTGTCGCGCTTTTTAAAAAAAGATAAGGAGGTCAAAGAATAATGGCACTTCTTGATGTAAAAAATTTAACGAAACATTTTGGTGGTCTGACAGCTGTTGGTGATGTGACTTTAGAGCTTAATGAAGGTGAATTAGTTGGACTTATCGGTCCGAATGGTGCTGGTAAAACAACCCTCTTTAATTTATTGACGGGGGTATACGAGCCAAGTGAAGGAACAGTAACCTTAGATGGTCACTTGCTAAACGGTAAAGCTCCATATAAAATTGCATCGCTCGGACTTGGACGTACATTCCAAAACATCCGTCTCTTTAAAGATTTAACTGTTTTAGATAATGTCTTGATTGCTTTTGGGAATCACCACAAGCCGCATACTTTTGCATCCTTCTTCCGCCTACCAGCTTTCTATAAAAATGAAGAAGACTTGAAAAATAAGGCTTTGGATTTGCTGAAGATTTTTGACTTGGATAAGGAAGCTGAGACTTTGGCCAAGAACTTAGCTTATGGTCAACAACGTCGCTTGGAAATCGTTCGGGCTTTGGCAACGGAGCCAAAGATTCTCTTTTTGGATGAGCCGGCTGCTGGTATGAACCCACAAGAAACAGCAGAATTGACTGAGTTGATCCGTCGTATAAAAAATGAATTCAACATTACCATTATGTTGATTGAGCATGATATGAGCTTGGTTATGGAAGTTACTGAACGAATCTATGTATTGGAATATGGTCGTTTGATTGCTCATGGTACACCTGATGAAATCAAGAGCAACGAACGAGTTATTGAAGCATATCTAGGAGGTGAAGCCTGATGACTATGTTAAAAGTTGAGAATTTATCAGTCCACTATGGCATGATTCAGGCTGTCCGTGATGTCAGCTTTGAGGTCAATGAAGGAGAAGTTGTTTCTTTGATTGGTGCTAATGGTGCTGGTAAAACGACTATCCTTCGGACGATTTCTGGTTTGGTTCGTCCAAGTGCTGGTAAAATTGAATTTTTAGGAAACGAAATCCAGAAAGTCCCAGCTCAGAAAATCGTAGCAGCTGGTCTTTCTCAGGTTCCAGAAGGCCGTCATGTCTTTCCAGGTTTGACAGTTATGGAGAATCTAGAAATGGGAGCCTTCCTAAAAACAAACCGAGAAGAAAATCAAGCCAACTTGAAGAAGGTCTTTTCTCGTTTCCCGCGCTTAGAAGAGCGTAAAAACCAAGATGCTGCAACCCTTTCGGGTGGTGAGCAGCAGATGTTAGCGATGGGACGAGCCTTGATGTCTACTCCTAAACTACTTCTTTTGGATGAGCCTTCTATGGGATTGGCACCTATTTTCATTCAAGAAATTTTTGACATCATTCAAGATATCCAAAAACAAGGGACAACGGTTCTCCTTATTGAGCAAAATGCCAATAAAGCACTTTCGATTGCAAATCGTGGCTACGTTCTTGAGACTGGTAAAATTGTTCTTTCCGGAACAGGACAAGAACTCCTCGCTTCAGACGAAGTCCGCAAAGCATATCTAGGTGGCTAAAAATGTCTGGGAGACATTTTTAGGTTGCAGATGGGAACTCGCAACAGCGAGTTTTCTTCAAACAGTCTGGGAGACATTTTTAGGTTGTTGCTAGAAAGTTACGGAAGTAACTTAACATTTTAAAAAGGTCCATTGGACCTTTTTAAGTTGCAGATAAAGAAAACCAAGTTTTCGTCAGATTATTCGGCGAATTGTTTCAGGTTGAAGATTTTGGTTGTTAGGATAGAAATGACAGTAGATCTTTCCTATTCTGCTTTTTATTAATTTAATTTGAATAAGCAGGAGAAATCACAAAGTTTTGAAGAATACTCTTATATATTAGGGCGGATAGATTGATTATAAGATTATTTATATTTAAAAATGTGATTTTGAATAGAATGAGTCTTAAGCTTAAGCCAGATAATTTTTAGAAACTTGAGTAATTCTCCAGTAGTTTTTCATTGAGGTTCTTCCAATTTTGCCAATAGCTGGATTTTTCTTAATTTTGAAAAAGTAAGAAAAATGATGAAAGCGTTTGAAATTGCGAAAAAAAAACAGTATAATAAAAGAAAGAAAAAATAGAGGAGAGACTCTTATGGCAGTAAAAGATTTTATGACACGCAAAGTCGTTTATATTAGTCCTGATACGACGGTTGCTCACGCAGCAGATATTATGCGAGAGCAAGGTTTGCACAGATTGCCAGTTATTGAAAATGATAAATTGGTTGGTCTTGTGACAGAAGGGACAATTGCTGAAGCTAGCCCATCTAAAGCAACTAGTCTATCCATTTATGAGATGAACTACCTCCTCAACAAAACAAAGATTAAGGATGTCATGATTCGAAAGGTCATCACGGTATCCCAATATGCCAGTCTAGAAGATGCGATTTACCTGATGTTGAAAAATAAAGTCGGCATTCTTCCAGTCGTGGACAATGAGCAAGTTTATGGTGTGATAACGGATCGAGATATCTTTAAAGCCTTTTTAGAAGTATCTGGTTACGGAGAAGAAGGAGTTCGAGCGCGCTTTGTTACTGAAGATGAAGTCGGTGTTTTGGAACATATTGTTCGCTTATTGGTGGAAGAAAACCTGAACATTTCAAATACAGTTAATATACCGAGAAAAGATGGTAAAGTTGTCATTGAAGTTCAAATTGATGGCAAGGTGGATTTAGAAGCGCTCAAGAAAAAATTTGAAGACAATCAGATTCATGTGGATAGCATCGTTCATACAGAAGCGAAAGCCTTATAAAATATACAAAAGGACTGGGAATCATGTTCCCGGTCCTTTTGTATATTTTAGATTTACGCATCTTAACGTCTTAAAATTTTCTTTATGAGCTGAATGATTTTAAATTTAAGAGGGTTAGGATAATAACGGAAAGTTCCCATTTTTCGAACTATGAAGCCGTTGAAGTTTTGTTTGAAGCGCAGAACACCGTCAGAACCATCGAAAATTCCCATAATGCCGAGGAAATTATAAAATGGAATGCCTCTCTTGATGCTCTCAGTCATAACGTATTCCTGCAGCAGGGCAGGGGCGTAGAATTTGTTAAACTCAGGATAGGAGCCGCTGAAGAGATAGGTTGCTTCCTGAGGAGTATAGATAAAGAGGCTTGCAGCCAGAACTTGGCCTTGGTCGCCGTACTTATCAATCAGATCTTGAGCCTCTGCTTTGCGGGTTTCAAAGCTATCAAACTGGCTGGAAAGCTCTCGTAGCTGGTTTTGCTTCTTTTCAGATTGAGGATTTTTTTCCAAATCAGCCTGTAATTTCTGGATTTTCTGGCCCAGTTTCTCTTGATCTTTTTGTAAGTTCTGAAGATAGTCCTTGAAGTTAAGGCTGGCTACCATAAAGTCCGCCTGCTGACCAAAGCTATCATAAAAATCTTGATAGTAGTCTAGTGGCTTGTCATCATATTCCCGTCGGTCAGAAGTAGCAGATGTGATGTCTTTAAAAATGCTGAGTTGGCCACGTTCCAGCCTTGTTAGCTTGATACCAAAGGTGTTAGCCTTTTTGACGGTCGCCTTGCCGTTTTTACTGAAGGACTTGAGCAAGTCTTTCTCCGTCAGACCAGCTAGGTCTTTGACATAATGCCAATCAGGCTCCCCGCCTGGATAGCCTGTCTGTAAGCCATCAAAGGCAAAGCCTAAGTCAGTCAGTTGCTGGATAAGCTCGGCTTTTTCTTCAGATGTGGGTTGGCCATTGCTGTCAAAAGTCTGGTAAGTCTCATAGGGTTTGATGATGAGCTCTAGGGCACCTTCTTTTTTAGCATAGGCTTGCAAAGCTTGATAGAAGGGGGTCAGGTATTGAGCGTTGGTAGAGACAGGACCGCAGTTGATTTCCATATGAAGGCCGCCAGTCATCGGCATACTGTAGAGGACAGCTGACACCACGACCTGTCCCTGCGGGTTAGTGTAGCCGACATATTGGGTACTGAAGCCCCGCTTGCTCAGCAGCTCTGCCATTTCCACGGTCTGCATAAAAGAGCGTTGGGAGCTAGCTGAGGTATGCTGGATGAATTCTTCTTGGCTGAGAAGTTTAAAGGTCATAGGCTTCCTTTCTGTTAATGCTTGCTGCGCAGTTTCTTTCTGATAGTGTAGGCCAGATTGGAGAGGTGGTAAAGAGGATTAGTTGGCAGGTTGAACTCACCAGCGAATTCCTCAATGGTCGGATTGAACTTGGATTTAAAGCTGTAGAGACCGCCCTTGAGGTCGTTTTCGATGCCGCCCATATTTTGCCAATCAGCTCCACGCTCAAAAGCATGTTTGGCTGTTTCATACCAAGTGATGATGGCTGGCTGGTAACGACGGTATTCCTCGTCCATTCCAGCATAGATATTTTCAGATGTTTTACCGTATTCCAAGACCAGGGTGCCAGACAGGGGAACGACAGTAGCACCTTGGCTGATTTTGCCCTGCAGAAAGTCAATCTCTTCTTGGAGGCGTTTCTGTTCTTGCTGGTTATTCTCAAACTTGCCAGGCTTGGTTTTCTCGGTAAATTTCTCTGCTTCTTTAAGTATCTTGGTTAGCTGAGCCTGCAAGTCTTCCAATCGTGCCTTTAGATCAATACTGGACAAGGTGATGTAGGAGTTGTCAGGATAAGTATCCAAGAGTTTTTGATAATAGTCTTTGCCACGCAGGTGGATATTTTTTCTATTTTCCGTTTTCTTCATCAGGCCTGAAAAGTCATCCAGTAATTCAGCTCCACCAAATTGGATTTGGATGCCTTTGTTTCGGGCTGTACGAATAGCCTGGCGAGTACTTTTAGAAAGCAGCTCCTCGCTGAAATCTTCTTTATGGATATTGGCCTGCAAGCGAGGCTGGATGGTTTCGTCCAGAGACTCAGTCCGTCCGACCCAGACAGCTCCAGCTTGTTGAAGCTCTTGAATCCGCTTAACTGTCTCGGCTTTGTCTTGCAATTCGCCGCCCATCTTGCTTTCTGCCAGAAAGAGACTGGGGTCAAACTTGACAAAGAGCGCTTTTTTCTCCTTGGCAAATTTCTTGAGCGACGCCAAAACAAAGGTCAGCAGCTCCTTGTCACCATAGTCCATGATGGGGCCGCGCGGGATATAAAGCATGGTCATCCCCAAGGGCAGTGGTTTAATCAGGACACTGGCTGCAGCAACCAAGTGGTCGTCTTTATAGAAGCCCAAGCGTGCATTTGCCCAGTTATCCTTGATCTGAGCCCAGGCTGAACTCTGCAGGAGATTGGCCTGGGGATGAGCCGTGACAAAATCGTCGTGTTCCTGAGCTGAAATTCCAATTTTGTAACTAAACATTATTTTAAAACCCACTCTCTAATGGCGTATGCTACGCCGGATTCGTCGTTTGATTTGGTGATATATTTGGCGATTTTCTTGAGTTCTTCCTTGCCGTTTTCCATGACAACAGGAGAGCCAACCGCTTCTAGCATGGCGCGGTCGTTTTCTTCATCACCGATAGCCATAGTCTGCTCCTTGCTTAAGCCAAGTTTTTCAGCCAGATGGAGAACAGCAGCCCCTTTATTGACAGTCTTTTTGACAATTTCCAGATAGAAAGGAGCTGATTTAACCAGTGTATATTTTTTGGCTAATTCCGGTGGCAACTTGGCAATGGCCGCATCTAGAATTTCCGGTTCATCAATATACATGCACTTAACGATTTCTTTATTGGCCATTTCTTCAGGTGTACGGTAGAAGATAGGCATGCTGACCAGATTGGACTCGTAAACAGTGTACTTGCCGATGTTGCGATTGGCTGTATAAATGCCGTCCTTGGTGATGGCATGCATGTGGACACCTAATTTTCGTCCAAGCAGTTCGATATCCAGATAGTCGTCATAGGTCAGTGTTTCTTTGATTAATTCTTGACCTGTAACAGTATCCTGCACCAGTCCGCCGTTGAAGGTAACGACATAGTTATCTGGCTGATTAAGCTCTAGTTCCTCGAGGAGTTTTTGAACGCCAGCAATAGGACGACCGGTTGCAATGACAATTTTGACTCCAGCAGCTTTGGCATCCTGGATAGCAGAAAAGACTTCTGGTGTGATTTCTTTTTTGCTGTTTAACAAGGTGCCATCAATATCGATGGCGACTAGTTTAATGGACATCTTATTCTCCGTAAATAAAAGTATCGTTTTTCATATAGCTTAGAAAAGCTTGGCTATTTTCATTGAACAAACCAGCATCTGTCAACATTTCTTTAGGAAAATAGAAACGGTTGTCCCCTTGACGTGTACCCGTAAGAGACTGGACAATTGGGGAAAGGCTAGACAGTTCAGCTAAACTACCGTCTTTTTGAATGATTTCAATCTGAGTACGTGGCTTTTCAACGTCTGGACGATAAAAATCATATGGAAGGTCAAAATTACGGTGAATAGCAGTGTAGTAATCTGGTTCAAAACCAACTTGTTTGACAAGCTGGCGTAGGACATCCAAATGTTTTTCATTTTCCTCAGAGAAAATCATAGACTTGAAAACTTTTCGGTTGACATATCGCTGAGCAAGGTCAGATAAGATGGTGTCAGGACTGGTCATCCAGCTTTGGAAGTAGGTGTTCATGACTCCATCGTCCAAAGCTAAATAGTCTTGCAAACTAAATCTTTTTTCAAAGAAAGGTAGTAAATTTGGCGAAGTCAATTTGAAGAAATCCTTCTGATCTTCGTAAAGGAATTTAGCTCTTTTTAATAGATTTTGCAACAAAACTTCCATGGCTCGACTAGCTGGATGGAAATAAACCTGCATGTACATCTGATAACGACTGACTACATAATCCTCTACGGCATGCATACCATTACGTTGAAAGGCAATCCCGTTTTCAACTGGTCGTATGACCCGTAGAATTCTGGTCAAGTCAAATTGACCATAGGAAGCACCAGTATAAAAGGAGTCTCGTAAGAGATAGTCCATCCGGTCCACATCAATCTGACTGGAAATCAGCTGAACCACTTGCTTGTTAGGATAGGTATGGTTGATGACACTGGCCACTTTTTCAGGAAAATCTGGTGAAACCTGAGTCAATACACGATTAATTTCGGTTTCAGGACTTGTGATAATCTGGCGTGTGATTTCTTCATGATCGGTATCAAATAAACGCTCAAAGCTATGAGAGTAGGCTCCGTGTCCTACATCGTGTAGAAGAGCAGTGACCATTACCAAAAGGGACTCATGATTGTCCCAGGTTTGAAGATATTTCTCATCGAAGATTTTGGTAATCCGTCGGGCGATTTCATAGGCCCCCAGACAATGCGAAAAACGGCTATGCTCACCACCATGGAAAGTGTAACCAGATGTTCCCAGTTGCTTGATGCGGCGTAGTCGTTGAAATTCTTTAGTATTAATTAGGTCGTAGATAACTTGGTGGTCCACATGGATATAGGTGTGAACTGGATCACGAAATACTTTTTCAATCATGCTTCTATTATAACACAAATGGCTTTGTAGAGAGTAGAAGAAGAAAAAACCGATAAAATTTGTTAAAATAGAGAGGAAAAAGACTAGATTGAGAGATAAAACTTATGAAGATTCGGATGAAAAACCAGATTCAATTAGATGGTCAGACAGAATTAATTGATCAAATTTACGATGCTAAATGGAGTCAAAAAGGTAACCATCATTACTTACTATTTAAAAATGAGGAAGACGAGAAAGTAGTCCTTAAATTTCATGATACGGAATTGACCATGACCCGCTTTTCTAATCCTAAAACTCTGATGCGGTTCATCAAAGATGACAGAGCCTTGGTTGGGGTGCCTACTCCTATGGGGATGCAGACCTTGATGACGGATACCCAACGATATCATCTGGATTTAGATAAGCAAATCATTTTTCTGGATTACCAGCTTAAAACACCTGATGGAGAACGATTATTTGCTGAGTACCAGATGGAAATTTCTTGGTTGTAAAAAATGTGAAATTTTTTCAAAGAAGCTAGAAAATTTTCTTGCGAAAAAAGATAAATTTTGATACAATGATAAACAACTCAAGGGAGTAGCTAACGGAATAACCGTTACATGGTCGTCAATACGAAAGCAATTTCCGGCCTTGTATGAAATAGCGAGACTTGTTTAATAAACAGGTCTCTTTTTCTATTTTAAAGAGACCCCATAAAAAGGAGGAGACAATTTGTCTAAAGAACAGAAACGTCAAGCTTTCTATACTCAGGACCAAGACTTAGTCTTGCAAGAGATGGAAACTTCAAAAGAGGGATTGACCAGCAGTGAGGCTGCAAAACGCTTATCTGAATATGGTCGCAATGAATTGGATGAGGGTGAAAAGAAATCTCTCCTCGTAAAATTTATTGAGCAGTTCAAGGATTTAATGATTATTATCTTGCTAGTAGCGGCTGTCCTTTCAGTTGTTACATCTGGTGGAGAAGATATTGCAGATGCCATCATTATCTTAGCCGTTGTTATCATCAACGCTGCCTTTGGTGTCTACCAAGAAGGTAAGGCTGAGGAAGCTATTGAGGCTCTCAAGTCAATGTCTAGTCCGGCAGCGCGTGTTCTGCGTGATGGACATGTAGCTGAAGTGGATTCAAAAGAACTGGTTCCTGGAGATATTGTCATTTTAGAAGCTGGAGATGTTGTTCCTGCGGATTTACGACTCTTTGAAGCCAACTCTCTTAAAATCGAGGAAGCTGCTCTGACAGGTGAATCTGTTCCTGTTGAAAAAGACTTGTCTGTAGAGCTTGCTGAAGATGCTGGTATCGGTGATCGTGTCAATATGGCCTTCCAAAACTCTAATGTCACTTATGGACGCGGGATTGGTGTGGTCGTAAACACTGGTATGTATACTGAAGTCGGTCATATCGCAGGTATGCTACAAAACGCCGATGAGACTGATACTCCACTCAAACAAAATCTAAATAATCTTTCTAAAGTTTTGACCTACGCTATCTTGGTGATCGCTGCGGTGACTTTTGTAGTCGGTGTCTTCATTCAAGGGAAAAATCCACTGGGTGAATTGATGACGTCTGTTGCGCTTGCTGTTGCAGCCATTCCTGAAGGGCTTCCTGCTATCGTAACCATCGTTCTTGCCCTCGGTACTCAAGTTCTAGCTAAGCGAAATTCGATTGTACGTAAGCTACCAGCAGTAGAAACACTTGGTTCAACAGAAATTATTGCTTCTGATAAGACTGGTACTCTTACTATGAATAAGATGACGGTTGAAAAAGTCTTCTACGATGCAGTTCTACATGACTCAGCTGATGAGATTGAACTGGGCTTGGATATGCCTCTTCTTCGTTCAGTTGTTTTGGCCAATGATACCAAGATTGACCAGGAAGGGAAGCTAATTGGTGACCCAACAGAAACAGCTTTTATCCAATATGCTCTGGACAAGGGCTATGATGTGAAGGCCTTCTTAGAGAAATATCCTCGTGTGGCTGAGTTGCCATTTGACTCTGATCGTAAGCTCATGTCTACTGTCCATCCATTGCCAGATGGCAAATTCCTCGTGGCAGTTAAGGGAGCTCCTGATCAACTCTTGAAACGTTGTGTTTCTCGTGATAAGTCTGGAGATATTGCAGAAATTGATGATGCTACATCGCATCTGATTAAATCAAATAACTCAGAAATGGCTCACCAAGCCCTGCGTGTCCTTGCAGGTGCCTACAAGATTATTGATAGCATTCCAGAAAACCTCACTTCTGAAGAGCTTGAAAACAACTTGATCTTTACTGGTTTGATTGGGATGATTGACCCTGAGCGTCCAGAGGCAGCAGAAGCTGTTCGAGTAGCCAAGGAAGCTGGTATTCGCCCAATTATGATCACTGGTGACCACCAAGATACAGCTGAAGCGATTGCCAAACGTTTGGGAATCATTGATGAAAATGACTCGGAAGACCATGTATTGACAGGTGCTGAGCTCAACGAACTTTCAGATGAAGAATTCGAAAAAGTAGTTGGCCAATACTCTGTTTATGCGCGTGTATCTCCAGAACACAAGGTTCGTATCGTCAAAGCTTGGCAAAATCAAGGTAAGGTTGTTGCTATGACAGGTGATGGTGTCAACGACGCTCCTGCTCTGAAGACAGCGGATATTGGTATCGGTATGGGGATTACCGGTACAGAGGTATCTAAGGGTGCTTCTGACATGATCCTAGCTGACGATAACTTTGCTACTATTATCGTTGCCGTAGAGGAAGGACGTAAGGTCTTCTCTAATATTCAAAAGACTATTCAATACCTTCTTTCTGCCAATACAGCTGAAGTCCTGACAATTTTCTTGGCAACCCTCTTTGGATGGGATGTCTTGCAGCCAGTTCACTTGCTTTGGATTAACTTGGTAACAGATACCTTCCCAGCTATCGCTCTTGGTGTTGAGCCAGCTGAACCAGGTGTTATGACCCATAAACCGCGTGGACGTAAGTCAAGTTTCTTCTCAGGTGGTGTCTTGAGTTCTATCATTTATCAAGGTGTCTTACAAGGAGCATTGGTTCTGTCTGTTTATGGTTATGCCATTGCGAATCCAGTTCATGCGGGAGATCATACAGCTATTCACGCAGATGCGCTTACAATGGCCTTTGCAACTCTTGGATTGATTCAGCTCTTCCATGCTTATAATGTGAAATCTGTTTACCAGTCTATTTTGACAGTTGGTCCATTCAAATCTAAAACCTTTAACTGGTCAATCTTGGTATCCTTCATTTTACTAGCAGCAACGATTGTTATCGATCCATTAGAAAGCATCTTCCATGTAACCAAGCTTGACTTATCACAATGGGCGTTTGTTCTCTTGGGTAGCTTCTCTATGATTATCATTGTAGAAATTGTTAAGTTTGTTCAACGTAAAATGGGATTAGATAAAAACGCGATTTAAAACTTGCTTTAATAATAAATATCATTGAGGGGGAATCGGAAAGGTTCCCTCTCTTTACATTGTATTTGGTTGTAATATACTTTGAGATAAAATCACGGAATGAGAAAATTTTTTTACATGATTTGTCCATGATGTAAGTCAATGTCAAAAAAATAGATTTTAGGCAGGAAAAGAGTGAAATGAAGATAGAAGATTTTATCCTCTATCTCTTAAAACGGAACAAAGCTGTTTTATCATGACAATCGAAGAAAAAGAAGAACTGGAAACCAGAAAAAACGCCTGCTCTATTTACTGGGTTTAATCTTACTCTTTGCAATTTTCCTCTTTAGTAGTTTCATTGTCAGGTTTTAAAGGAAATTTTATTGACAAAATGGATAGAATCGCTCGAAAGGGCGATTTTTTATCTTTTCTAGATAATTGAAAAAAAGGCTTAAATCCGCTATAATAGGTAGGTTGAAAGGATTGGGCCATTCCGATGTAAAATAGAAGAAAAATGAACATTCACCATTATCCTAAAATGAGAGAAAGAGAAGAAAATGAATTTACAAGAAGAAATCAAGAAACGCCGTACCTTTGCCATCATCTCCCACCCGGACGCAGGTAAGACAACCATCACTGAGCAGTTGCTCTATTTTGGGGGAGAGATTCGTGAGGCTGGTACTGTAAAAGGGAAGAAAACAGGGACTTTTGCCAAGTCTGACTGGATGGATATCGAGAAACAACGTGGGATTTCGGTTACTTCATCTGTTATGCAGTTTGACTACGACGGAAAACGCGTCAACATCCTAGATACACCAGGGCACGAGGACTTCTCAGAAGATACCTATCGTACCTTGATGGCGGTGGATGCTGCGGTCATGGTCGTGGACTCTGCCAAGGGTATCGAGGCCCAAACCAAGAAATTGTTCGAGGTTGTTAAACACCGTGGCATTCCAGTCTTTACCTTTATGAACAAGCTGGATCGTGATGGACGTGAGCCACTGGACCTCTTGCAAGAACTGGAAGAAGTCTTGGGCATTGCGAGCTACCCTATGAACTGGCCAATCGGGATGGGGAAAGCCTTTGAAGGCTTGTATGACCTCTATAACCAACGCTTGGAACTTTATAAAGGTGATGAGCGTTTTGCTAGTCTAGAAGATGGGGATGAGCTTTTTGGTAGCAATCCTTTCTACGAGCAAGTGAAAGAGGATATTGAACTTCTAAATGAAGCAGGTAATGAGTTTTCTGAGGAAGCTATCCTTTCAGGTGAGCTGACACCGGTCTTCTTCGGCTCAGCTTTGACCAACTTTGGGGTGCAAACCTTCCTTGAGACTTTCCTTAAGTTTGCTCCAGAACCACATGGTCACAAGAAAACAGATGGCGAAATTGTCGATCCTTATGACAAGGATTTCTCAGGTTTTGTCTTTAAAATCCAAGCCAACATGGACCCCCGCCACCGTGACCGTATCGCCTTTGTTCGGATCGTATCGGGTGAATTTGAGCGCGGTATGAGTGTCAATCTGCCTCGCACTGGTAAGGGAGCCAAACTTTCAAATGTCACCCAGTTTATGGCTGAAAGCCGTGAAAATGTCACTAATGCCGTGGCAGGTGATATTATCGGGGTTTACGATACCGGTACTTATCAGGTTGGAGACACCTTGACGGTTGGAAAAAACAAGTTTGAATTTGAACCACTGCCAACCTTTACACCAGAGATTTTTATGAAAGTTTCTGCTAAGAACGTCATGAAGCAAAAATCCTTCCACAAGGGGATTGAGCAATTGGTGCAAGAAGGAGCAATTCAGCTTTATACCAATTACCAGACGGGCGAGTACATGCTGGGTGCTGTTGGTCAACTCCAGTTTGAAGTCTTTAAGCACCGGATGGAAGGCGAGTACAATGCTGAGGTTGTCATGACACCAATGGGCAAAAAGACTGTTCGCTGGATTTCTCCAGATGACCTGGACGAGCGTATGTCATCTAGTCGAAACATCCTAGCCAAAGACCGCTTTGACCAGCCAGTCTTCCTCTTTGAAAACGACTTTGCCCTGCGCTGGTTTGCGGACAAGTATCCGGATGTCAAATTGGAAGAGAAGATGTAGCGTACTAAGATTGCTTGGCTATATAGTAATCTAAGCAATCTACGCCATGTCCTATGGGACCATGGCTAAGTACCTTACTAACTGCGTTTGGCAAATAAAATCGATTTGCCAAACTCCGTGTCGTAACGCATTGTTTGCCTGATTTAGACTGATTCATTGACTGAATCTGAATCAAAAGTTGCTAGTCAGTTGATGGCAATCGCTATGGTGATTGTCTAGCTATCTTACTAATTTTGTCGAGTAATTTGACTCTATTTGTTTGATTTCATGTTGTAATTAATAGAAGGAATATAATTAATAAAGTCAACTATATTGTGGATAATGAGGGAAAAGAAATTATATGGAAAATGCCTTTTAATCCATTAAAAGACAAGGCAGCTAAAGAATATATGATTAAAGAAAATGCAGAAATGCAATTATCTTACAATATAACAGAGCAGATAGGTGGACAGTTGAAGGCAGGGTTCACTTTACTTGATATATATGAAGATACGAATGGCTCTGGTAGGCTTCATGAACTGAATATTAAAACCTATATTGCAATTAAATCAGTTAAAAGATAGAAATGGGTAAATTAAAATTTAGGGGAAATTTATGAGTCGAAAAAAAGCGATCTTCCTTTATTTATTAGGGACCCTAGGTCAAATATGGCTTATATCTATTATAGTTTTTGTATTGCGTCATTTGGGAATGGTTGTAGATTATAGGACGCCAATGGGAATGCTTGCTATTGGCATAGGTGGCCTTTCCACTGCTCTATGGGGAACTATTATTGCAGTTAGATACAAAAAGTACAGTACGAAGAAAATATTAAAGGATTTTTTCGCTATAAAGCAAAACAGGGGCAGTTATTTATTTGCTATTGTGTTCTTGTTTTTGGATTTTTGCTATGTTGCATTTGATGGGGAATTAGCGTTTAATACGTGGTATATTCCTATTATCTTATTTCTTAAAGCAATCCTTTTTGGTGGAATTGAAGAAGTAGGGTGGAGATATGTTTTTCAACCAATTATGATGGAACGCCATAGTTATATTAGTTCAACTATATTTACTTTTGTTCCATGGGGAATATGGCATTTTTCTTATTTCTACATTGAAGGCACATTGCCGCAGGTACAGGCATTGGGATTTTTGCTTGGATTGTTGACTAATTGCTTTATTTTATCCGCATTATTTATAAAGACAAACAGTTTGTGGATATGTGTGATGACACATTCGGTAATAAATGTTTTCTCACAATTAGCGGTAGGTGGTAATCAAAATATATCTTATGCTTGTAGAATAATTATTATAGTAATGGCAACTGTTCTTTCGATTAGAGAGCAAAATAAAAATGACTAGCACTAAATTCTACTGGGCTCTGACTAGCCGCTTCACTAATCAACTTTTTAGGGTAATTTTAATTCATAACAATTTATATCGTAATAGATAAGATAGGCAAACTAGCCACTTTATCAATCGTACTGAGCAAGGAAGTTGTTTTGACATAGCATATTTGAATGCAAGAACAGTTTAGGGAGTTAGGCACTTGTTCTTAAAAATCATTCTAGATGTTAAGAAAGGAGTTTCATGTTTCTGGAAAGAAAACTAAAAGGTCAGGATGTCTGGATTAATATTGATTCTGATGATGTTAAGCAGACTGCGCAGATCTATCAAGATTATGAAATTGACAAAGAAACCATTGAGTATGCTCTGGATAAAAATGAACGGGCTCACATGGACTATAATCGCGAGAATGGTACAGTTGTCTTTATCTACAATGTCCTTAATCTAGCGACAGATAAGGAACATTATGAGACGATTCCGATGACCTTTGTGGCTCAGGAGGGGAGGCTCATTACTATCAGTAATCAGGACAATGCCTATGTTGTTGATATGATGAAGGCCTATACTGAGCGCCATGAGCCAGTATCGGTCTATAAATTTCTCTTTGCGAGTCTGGAGTTGATCTCCAATTCTTACTATCCAGTCGTTGAGCGGATGGACAAGCGTAAGGATGAAATTAATACTCTTCTGCGCCAGACAACTACTAAAAAGCATTTGTTTGCCCTGTCAGACTTGGAAACCTCAATGGTCTATTTAGTTGCTGCGGCTAAGCAGAACCGCATGCTTCTAGAGCATATCAAAAGCCATGGTATTTACCGCCGTTTTGACGATTTAGAAACTGAACAGTTTGAGGATGCAATGATTGAGGCTCGTCAGCTCGTTTCGATGACTGATCTGATTGCTCAAGTTCTCAGTCAGCTCTCTGGCTCCTACAATAATATCCTGAACAACAATCTGAATGACAATTTGACTGTCCTGACTATTATTTCAGTTCTTTTGGCAGTACTTGCAGTTATCACTGGTTTCTTTGGTATGAATGTTCCTTTGCCATTGTCTAATGATAAGAATGCCTGGATTTATATTGTTATCATTAGTCTAGTCATTTGGGGACTTTTGACCAAGCTGCTAAAATGGTTGGCTAATAAGAAGTAAATTTCTGAAATCAAATTATTTTTCTATAACAAGCACCGGGATGGTGCTTGTTTTTTTCTTGATTGCTAAAGAAAATAATTAGTACAGTTTGTCTTTGTTTAAAAAACTGTATTTCTATGTTAGAAAATATAACGTATTGTCAAGAAATCTTATTGCATAAAATTACATAATAAAGTATAATATAAAACAATTTAAAATAAGTGAGGGGTAGAAATATGGCAGAATACCTAAGCGATTTAAATTACAAAGGTAATGTATACCGATATATAGATTTGAAGAAAGCCTCGGCTTTGCTAGGAGGAGATATAAAAAAACTTCCTTATTCTATACGCATATTATTCGAAAGTGTCCTTCGTAAGGAAGATGGTATAGACGTTAAAAAAGATAACATTAATTCTTTGGTGCATTATCAAGCTAAATCACCAAGCGGAGAAGTTCCTTTTAAGCCTAGTCGAGTCATTCTCCAGGATTTTACAGGTGTCCCTGTCGTGGTGGATTTGGCCAGTATGCGTGATGCTATTGTTGGCCAGGGAGGTCAGGCCGATCAAATTAATCCAGAGATTCCGGTTGATTTAGTCATTGACCACAGTGTTCAGGTGGACTTTTATGGCTGTGACACAGCTCTGGAGGCCAATATGAACCAAGAGTTTCTCCGCAATAATGAGCGTTACGAATTTCTCAAGTGGGCAGAAAAATCGTTTGATAATTATCGAGCAGTTCCCCCTGCTACTGGGATAATCCATCAGGTCAATATCGAATTTCTCAGTGATGTCATCATTGAAAAGGATGGGCAACTCTATCCAGATAGTATGTTTGGGACGGACAGTCATACGACTATGATCAATGGTATTGGTGTTCTGGGCTGGGGTGTTGGTGGGATTGAGGCTGAGGCTGCCATGTTAGGTGAGGCTTCTTATTTCCCAGTTCCTGAGGTGATTGGTGTTCGTCTCTTGGGAAAGCTGCCTAAGATTGCGACAGCGACAGATTTGGCTTTAAAGGTCACGCAAATTTTGCGGCAGGAAAATGTTGTTGGTAAATTTGTCGAGTTCTTTGGGCCTGGCTTGTCTAATCTAAGTCTGGCTGACCGGGCTACAGTGGCCAATATGGCGCCAGAATACGGAGCTACCTGTGGTTATTTTCCGATAGATGAGGAAACGCTCAATTACATGCGTCTGACCAATCGGTCAGAAGATCATATTGAGCTGACCCGTCTCTATGCTCAAAAAAATTACCTTTTCTATGATGAAAAGGTTGAGCCAATTTATACCAAGGTAGTCGAAATTGATTTGTCCAGCATTGTGCCGAGCATCTCAGGGCCCAAGCGGCCCCAAGATTTGATTGAATTAACAGCTGCTAAAGAGGAGTTTCAAGCTAGTCTAGTCAGAGAAGCGGGGGTCCGAGGCTTTGGTCTAGATGAGAGCGAGCTAGAAAAGTCAGCAGTGGTTCAATTTTCTGATCATGAGGAGAAGATTAAGACGGGCCATGTGGCTATCGCTGCCATTACTAGCTGTACCAATACATCTAATCCCTATGTCCTGATGGCGGCAGGGCTTTTAGCCAAGAAAGCAGTAGAAAAAGGCTTACGCGTTTCAAAGACTGTCAAGACTTCATTAGCTCCGGGCAGCAAGGTGGTCACAGGCTATCTCAAGAAGAGTGGTCTTCAGACCTATCTGGATCAGCTTGGTTTCAATGTGGTCGGCTATGGCTGCACTACTTGTATTGGAAATTCAGGAAATCTTCGACCGGAAGTGGCTCAAGCGATTACGGATACTGACTTGCTGGCTAGTGCTGTTCTTTCAGGGAATCGGAATTTTGAAGGACGGATCAATCCACTGGTCAAGGCCAATTTCCTAGCTAGTCCGCCCTTGGTAGTTGCCTATGCTCTGGCTGGAAATACCAATGTCGATCTGACCAGCGAGCCACTAGGTTATGATCAAAAAGGGCAGCCTGTTTATTTGATGGATTTGATGCCAGAGCACGACTTGGTTGCAGACTATGTTCAAAAATATGTGACACGCCAGCTTTTTGAAAAAGAATATGCCCATGTGTTTGATGACAATGAAAAATGGAATCAGATTCCGACAGCCTCTTCTCAAAATTATCAGTGGAATCAGGCTTCTACCTATATTCAAAATCCACCTTACTTTGATGGTTTAGCGGATGATTTAGCTATTCAGCCACTGAAAAATCTTGCAGTGCTGGCAAAATTTGGGGATACGGTCACGACAGACCATATCTCCCCAGCAGGAAATATTGCCAGAAACAGCCCAGCAGCTTCCTATTTGCTAGAACACGGAGTGGATTACCAAGAGTTTAATTCCTATGGTAGCCGTCGGGGTAATCACGAGGTCATGATGCGGGGGACTTTTGCCAATATTCGGATTAAAAATGAACTGGCAGATGGAAAGATTGGTGGTTACACAGATTATAAAGGAGAGTTGTTATCCATTTATGAGGCGGCCATGCGCTACAAGGAAGAGCAAATTGACACCATTGTCCTAGCTGGTAAAGACTATGGTATGGGGTCCAGTCGTGATTGGGCAGCTAAGGGAGCTAATCTTTTGGGTGTCAAGGTGGTGCTGGCAGAGAGTTTTGAGCGTATCCACCGGTCCAATCTGGTCATGATGGGGATTCTTCCTCTGCAGTATCTAGAGGGTGAAAATGCGGCTAGTCTAGGCTTAACAGGCAAGGAGACTTTCGACATTAATCTGCCACAGAACCCGCAAGTTGGCCAGCTGGTTGATGTGGTAGCTCGAAAAGGTGCTGAAGAAATAGCTTTTCAAGCTCGGCTGCGTTTTGATGCAGAGGCGGATATCCGTTACTACGAAAACGGAGGAATTTTGCCCATGGTCGTTAGAAAGAAATTAGAGGAGGTGTGAGCATGAGTCAGACGGACGGTTTGAAAGATACCATTGCCTGTGATACCAGGATTAGCCAGATTGTGGATGATTCTTTGTCTTATGCAGGCTACAATATCTCTGAATTGGTAGAGCACCATGCAAGCTTTGAAGAGGTGATTTATCTGCTGTGGCATTTGCATTTGCCAACTCAGATTGAGCTCAAGCATTTTGAAGAAGATCTGCGAGATAATTATGCCATTAGCGATGCGGTGGAGCAGTGCATCCTTATCCAGTCACGTAAGCACCTTCATCCCATGAGCGTCTTGCGCTCAACGGTCAGTCTTTTGGGTGTTTATAATGTCCATGCTGAGGAAACTTCTCTAGAAGCGACCTATGAGCAGAGCATCCAGCTTATGGCAAAGATGCCGACTATTATTGCGGCTTTTGCCAGACTGAGGTCAGGTCAGACTCCGGTAGAGCCGCGGGAGGATTTGGGCTTTGCGGCTAATTTCCTCTATATGCTCAAAGGACAAGAGGCTAGTGAGCTTGAAGTCAAAGCCTTTAACTGTGCCTTGGTGCTCCATGCTGATCATGAACTCAATGCATCAACCTTTGCGGCTCGTGTCTGCGCCTCAACCTTGACCGATATTTATTCCTGCGTGACAGCAGCTGTTGGAGCGCTCAAGGGCTCGCTTCATGGCGGTGCTAATGAATGTGTCTTTGATATGCTGAAAGAGATCAGAGAGGAAGGGAATTGCCAGGCCTATCTAGACCGCAAACTGGCCTCTCATGAGAAGATTATGGGTTTTGGTCATCGAGTTTATAAGACTCAGGATCCGCGTGAAAAATACCTGCGTCAAATGGCTAAGGACTTGACACAGGGGACCAAGGATGAGGTTTGGTATCAGCTTTCAGTGGAAATTGAAGCCTATATGAAGCATACCAAGCACCTGATACCGAATGTCGATTTTTATTCGGCTACGGTTTACCATGTGTTGGGCATTGACAGCAGTATCTACACCCTGATTTTTGCCATGAGCCGGGTGGCTGGCTGGATTGCTCATATTCAGGAACAGCGCAAGAACAATAAACTGATTCGTCCACGTTCTAACTATATTGGTGCTCAAGGTTTGGAGTATCTTCCCATTGGAAGGAGATAAAATGGCAGATAAGATTTTGTTTGAGAAAAGGCGGTTGCAGGTACCAGCTTCTCCTATTATTCCATACATCCAGGGTGATGGGATTGGGGTTGATATCTGGAAAAATGCCCAGCTGGTCTTTGATAAGGCTTTAGAAAAGGCTTATGGTGGCCAGAAAAAGGTTGTTTGGAAGGAAGTTTTGGCTGGGAAAAAAGCAGCAGACCAGACAGGTGACTGGCTACCGGACGAAACGTTGGCAACGATTAAGGATTGTCTGGTGGCTGTTAAGGGGCCGCTAGAAACCCCAATCGGAGAAGGACTTCGTTCCTTGAATGTGGCCTTGAGACAGGAATTGGACCTTTACGCCTGCCTGCGGCCAGTTCGTTATTTCAAGGGAGTTCCCAGTCCGCTCAAGCACCCAGAGAAGACAGATATCACGATTTTTCGGGAAAATACAGAAGACATCTATGCAGGGATTGAGTGGGAGAGTGGAACGACTGCAGTACAAAAAGTTATCGATTTCCTGCAGAAGGATATGCAGGTTGACAAGATTCGTTTCCCAGAAAGCTCTGCTATTGGGATCAAGCCTATTTCTAAGCAGGGAAGCGAGCGGCTGATACGGGCAGCCATTGACTACGCGTTAGCAAAAGGCCTAAGGCGTGTCACTCTGGTTCACAAGGGCAATATCCAGAAATTTACAGAGGGTGGTTTTCGGAAATGGGGCTATGAACTAGCTCAAAGAGAGTATTCGGATGAGTTGGCTTCTGGAAAACTAGTTATTCAGGATGTCATTGCAGATAATTTTTTGCAGCAGATTTTGCTCTATCCCGAGAAATTTGATGTTGTTGCCTTGACCAATTTAAATGGTGACTATGCCAGCGATGCCTTGGCTGCTCAGGTGGGCGGGATTGGTATTGCGCCAGGAGCCAATATTAATTTCGAGACTGGTTATGCTATTTTTGAAGCTACTCATGGGACGGCGCCAGATATAGCGGGTCAAAACAAGGCTAATCCTTCTTCTCTTCTCTTATCGGGGGCCATGCTCTTTGATTACATTGGTTGGTCAGAGGTCTCTCAGCTCCTGACTAAGGCTATTGAGAAGGCTCTCTTTGAGCAAAAAGTGACAGGCGATTTTGCCAGTCAGCTGGAAGGAGTAGCACACTTGACCACTAGTCAATTTGCTGAGGAGCTGGTAGCTAATATAGAAAAGTGTCCATAATGAAAAAAATGATGAAGAATCTGCCTATCTAGACAGTCTCTTCATCACTTTTTTGTCTTTTTCGATATTCCAGTCCCCAGCCGATGATCCAGCAAAAGACTAGCAGATAATTTTCAATCCAGCCCAGTAGATTCGCTTGATTCGCCTTTGCCAGATAGCCTAGCAGATGGTTGGTACCAAAGCCCAGCCCGCCCAGAATCAGTGCTAGCAAGGTCATACGCAGATAGAACCAATCATACTTTATGTTGGCGGCAATGGCTAAAGGCAGAATAGCCAGATTCCAGAAACCAATTTCCCGCTGCCAGTAGGGAGCTAGACCATAGATGGACTCATTGCCCAAGAGCTGGGGCTGGAATATCTGGATCATAGCCGCGCCCAGCATAGCTAAGATAAGTAAAATGAAAATCACTCGTAAAAATTTGTTCATACCTGTCTCCTTTCTTCTTTGTAGATTATAATGCTTTTGAAAATGATTTTCAAGTTTTCATTTTTTACAAAAGAAATCTCTAATAAAATATTTTACAGTCAAGTCCTATCTTTTTAACCTTATTTATGGTATACTAGATAGGTTGCAAAACTTACAGTTTTTCTATTCAGTGGGAACTAGCGACCGAGTCGGCGCTTTTTTAGTGCCTGGACTTGAGAGACCATATTTATGAAGAGAAGAGCGAATACTCTCAGAGAATCGAGATTTATCAAGCGAAAGCACTTGTCATGTTTCGATAGATGAGTATCAAAAGCCTTATAAGGTGGCTTCGCACCGCCTTTAGAAAGAAGAAGAACATTGAAATTTAATGAATTACATTTATCTGCTGAATTATTAGCAGAGATTGAAAAAGCTGGCTTTGTAGAAGCGAGCCCTATTCAAGAGCAGACGATTCCACTTGCTATGGCAGGTAAGGATGTTATTGGTCAGGCCCAGACAGGGACAGGAAAGACAGCGGCCTTTGGCTTCCCAACTCTGGAGAAGATTGATACAGATAATCCTGCAGTGCAGGCCTTGGTTATCGCTCCAACCCGCGAATTGGCCGTGCAGAGTCAGGAAGAGCTTTTCCGTTTTGGCCGCAGCAAGGGCGTCAAGGTGCGTTCTGTCTACGGTGGCTCCAGCATCGAAAAGCAAATCAAGGCCCTCAAATCTGGTGCTCATATCGTCGTAGGAACACCTGGCCGTCTCTTGGACTTGATCAAACGCAAGGCGCTTAAGTTGAACCAGATTGAAACTTTGATCTTGGACGAAGCGGATGAAATGCTTAACATGGGCTTTTTGGAAGATATTGAGTCGATCATTTCCCGTGTGCCAGAAGAACGTCAGACCTTGCTCTTTTCAGCGACCATGCCGGATGCTATCAAGCGTATCGGTGTCAAGTTTATGAAAGAGCCTGAGCATGTTAAGATTGCTGCTAAAGAGCTGACAACGGAGCTGGTGGATCAGTATTATATCCGTGTCAAAGAAAATGAAAAATTTGATACCATGACTCGCCTGATGGATGTGGAGCAGCCTGAGCTGTCAATCGTCTTTGGTCGGACCAAGCGCCGGGTGGATGAGCTGACTCGCGGTCTGAAAATCCGTGGTTTCCGAGCAGAGGGTATCCATGGTGATTTGGACCAAGGCAAGCGCCTTCGCGTCCTGCGCGACTTTAAAAACGGCAATTTGGATGTCTTGGTGGCGACAGATGTGGCAGCGCGTGGATTGGACATTTCTGGTGTGACCCATGTCTACAACTACGATATTCCTCAGGATCCAGAAAGCTATGTTCACCGGATTGGTCGGACTGGTCGTGCTGGTAAGTCAGGTCAGTCTATCACTTTTGTTGCGCCAAATGAAATGGGCTATTTGCAGATTATCGAAAATCTGACCAAGAAGCGCATGAAAGGCCTCAAGCCAGCGACTGCAGAGGAAGCTTTCCAAGCTAAGAAAAAAGTTGCTCTTAAGAAGATTGAACGCGATTTTGCTGACGAAAGCATCCGTTCTAACTTTGAGAAATTTGGTAAAGATGCTCGCAAGCTAGCAGCAGAATTCAGCCCAGAAGAGCTAGCTATGTATATCCTCAGCTTGACGGTGCAGGATCCAGATACCCTTCCTGAAGTAGAAATTGCACGTGAAAAACCATTGCCATTTAAACCGTCTGGCGGTGGCTTTGGCGGAAAGGGCAAAGGAAGTCGTGGCGGAAAAGGCAACCGTCGCAACAATGACAATCGCCGTGACCGAGGTGGCCGTCACGACCAATTTAAGAAAGGTCGTAAAGAAGAGGGTTTTGACAAAGAAAATCGCTACCGCAAGGACCACAAGAAGCCACGCAATACTTCTAGTGAAAAGAAAACAGGCTTTGTTATCCGTAATAAGGGTGATAAATAAACAATTGAAAGACTGCTAGTTAAAACTAGTGGTCTTTTTCTGTTCTAGAATTGTGAGATACCCTTGTAAAGAGTTTTTGTTTTTTGTAGTAAAAGACAAGCTCAAGTTTAACAAAGTAAAACATTTTTTAACAAAAATAACTAAATTTCATATTTTTATGTGTATCTTTTTCAAAAGGTGTAGTATAATAGGAGTAGAAGACCTACTCATATTAAGATAGGCATTACATTGAATACGGGTTAACCAATAATGTTGAAGATTAGGCGCTGCCATCTCATTTTAACAATAAACAAAAGGAGCAGGTAAATGAAGGAAGGTAGACATAGAATTATTCTGCAGGAGCTTGACCGGGCGGGTTTGGTATCAGTTAGGAAATTAAAGGATCTTTTGGATGTAACGGATATGACCATTCGTCGCGATTTAATTGATCTTGAGAAGCAAGGCTTTTTAGTTCGGGTTCATGGAGGGGCACATAAAAAAGTTAGAGATGGCTTAGTGGAAGTTCCTCATACTGAAAAAATCATGATCAACACGGAAGAAAAAGAAGTGATTGCTAAAAAATGTGCAGATCTCATTTCTTCAGGAGATACAATTTTTATCGGTTCAGGTACTACAACAGCTTTGATTGGAGATTTCCTTGATGATAAGACTGTTAATATTGTTACCAATTCCTTGCCAATTTTTGAAAAACTAAAGGATAATCCTCACTATGATATCCTTTTGATTGGTGGTCGTTATCGGGTTAAAACGCAAACTTTTGTAGGACAATTTGCCGTTAATTTACTCAAAGAAATCAAGGTTTCTAAGGCTTTTATTGGGGCTAATGGAATTGATGGTCACAATGTTACAACAGCTAATGAAGAAGAGGGAAATGCGGATGCTATTATCCTTAACAATGCGATTGAAAAATACATTGTTGCTGATAATAGTAAATTTGATAGTTATTCTTTCTACACTTTTTATCGCTTAGATGACGTGAATGCTATTGTAACGGATGACAATATTTCGCAGAGAATGAAAGATAAGTATCAATCTTATACAAAAGTTTTATAAAAAACAAAAATGCCAAACTAGTGTTGGGCATTTTTTTGTGCTTCAATATAAGCCAATTTTTCTTGGCGAGTTTTCTGTTTGAAGAGAGCTTCTGCTGACATGGCAGAAGATTTGTCAGGGTATTCTTCCTGATAAAGCAGTTTAACAGGAAGTCTGGCACGAGTATACTTTGCACCTTTTCCTGCATTGTGGACAGCCAAACGCTTTTGCACGTCCGTGCTATAACCGGTGTAGAGAGTACCATCAGTGCACTCTAAGACATACATATAGGCTTTAGTTTCCATGGTAGATCTCATATATTTCTGGAGTATAGCTACCGTCTTCCTCGTGAAGAATCAGAGGTGGTAGTATCTTTAAGCCGTCCCTTGAGCCATCTTTAATAGCCTCAATCAAAAGCATATTGGCTCCTTTACCCATCTTGGGATAGACAAATTGGATTCTTTTTGGTGCCAGGTTATGAGCTTTCATAGTATCCAAAATATCTAAGAAGCGGTCGGGTCTATGAACCATAGCAAGGCGACCGTTTGATTTGAGGACACGCTGGGCGACAGTACAGATTTCTTCAAGATTAGTTGAAATCTCATGTCGGGCCAGAAGATAGTGCTCGCTTTCATTGAGATTGGAATGTTTGTCAACCTTGAAATAGGGGGGGTTACAAAAGATCATATCCACCTTACTACAAGGAATATAGTGAGGGAGATTTTTTAAATCATCGTGAATGACTTGCATTTGCTGGTCAAGTTGATTGAGCTGGATGGAGCGTTGCGCCATATCTGCCAGCCGTTCCTGAATCTCAACTGCAATAATCTTAGCCTGAGTGTGGGCACTGGCAAATAAGCCGACAGCACCATTGCCGGCACAGAGGTCTACAATCAAGCCACTCTTGGGTAATTTTGGAAAGCGAGAGAGCAGAACACTATCAACAGAATAGCTGAAGACCTCTCGGTTTTGAATGATTTTAACGTCAGTAGAAAAGAGCTGATCCAGCCGTTCTCCTTCTTTTAATACTGCTTTTTCCATAGTGTTATTATAGCACGAGTCAAAGGACGAATTCAATCTTGAATAGAAAAAAGTTCTAACTAGAAAAATGTTAGAACTTTAATGAATATTTTGTAATTCTATCTTCAATTGCTGAATTGGCCATTAGAAGGCCGTTCATTTTTTTCTTGGAGGTAATTGACCAAGATAAAAATAAGGCTGAAGACCAAGGCCAGGATAAGGAAGATAGGGGTAGTTTGACTGGTCAAGGTTCCAATTTCGATAAAGGAACGAAGGAGGTAGGCTGTTCCGAAAAATCCTCCAATAGACCAGATGATGAGAAGAATTCTCCAAAGATTGAGTGGAATGCAGGCACGAGCAACAGAAAGAAAACCAATGGTTCCTAGTAAGTAGTAAGATACTGTAGACATATCAAGAGAACTCCAGCCATTATAAGTACCAAAAATTCGGACAAAGAGTACACTGAAGACAACCATGAGTCCGCTTGGTAGGGCTTTGAAAATTGCCTTTTTTAGAAACTTAGGCTCTACCGGACGGATATTGCGCTCAAAGGTAAGTACGAAAGGAGGAAATCCTTCAACAAATTGGTCAAAGAGGGTGATTTGCACTGGAATGAAAGGAAAGACTAGAAGCCATTCTTTATTTCCTAACAAAATGCTGGCGATACAAATCATGGTCAAGATAAAGGAGTAGATGGTCTTCACCAAGAAAATAGGAGCGATACGGGCAATGTTATTTACCACGCGCCGACCTTCAAAGAGAATTTCGGGGACATCATTAAAGTCTGAGTTGAGAAGAACGAGATTAGCAATCTGCCGTGTCGCAGGATCTCCTTCAGCCATAACAATTGAGCAGTCTGCTTCGCGCAGGGCTAGAATGTCGTTTACCCCGTCACCAGTCATGGCTGTTGTATGGCCTGCTTTTTTCAAAGTCTGAATAATGAGTTTTTTCTGGTGAGGAGACACACGGCCAAAGATAGCCGTTTCTTCAGCTGTAGCAATCAAGTCAGTATCTGAGACAGTCGAACAGTCAAGATAGTTTTGATAGTTCTCAAAGCCTGCCTTGGCGGCAATATTTGAAACAGTAATTGGATTATCACCAGAGATGATTTTCAGATTAACGTCTTGGGATCGCAAGTATTCGAGTGTATCAGCAGCCCCTTGCCGGATAGGATCTGTAATTTCTAAGACAGCCAGAACTTCAATCTGTTGGGGAAGCGTCATGTGCTGGTGGTTAAGTTTATCAGTACTAGAAGCCAGAGCCAGAACACGAGAACCACGTTCTTGGGCTTCTTGAACTGGTTTTAGGTTTTGCTGATGAAGCAAGATTTCTGGCGCCCCCAGGAAGATAGTCCCAAAGGGTTCCATTTCCATGGCTCCCCATTTTCGATCACTGGAGAAGGGGATGATATTTGATGTTTGGTATTTTGTTAGGGCTGAAGGGAATCGTTTACGAATAGCTTGCGCAGTAGGATTTTTATCCTCGCTGTTGGCCATATAGCTTGCTAAAATATCTGAGATGGTCTCTGCTGAAATAGATTCTGACAAGGGATAAACTTGCTCAACCTTCATCTTACCTTCAGTAATAGTTCCTGTTTTATCCAAGCATAAAGTATCTACGTGCGCTAGAGTTTCGACAGAGTACATTTCTTGGACCAGGACCTTGCGCATCCCCAGTTTAATAACAGCTGTTAAGAGCGAAGTGATAGTCAACAGGGCAATTCCTTTTGGAAGCATACCCAACAGGGCTGTTGATGAATTGATAACAGAGTCTTTGACAGGAAGCTGTTTGATAAGTAAGGCTTCAAAGAAGAGCGCTAAACCACAGGGAATGATGATTTTTCCAGTAAAAGCAGCGATTTTATTCAATGAATCCAAGATGCGAGAGTTAAGTGGCTTAAGAGTTTTGGCTTCTAGCATCAGTTTAGCAGCGTAGTTATTAGCCCCTACTTGAGATACTTGGGCTAAGACCTGTCCGCTGGCTAAAAAACTACCAGACAGCAATTGATCGCCAATTTCTTTGAGTACGAGATCACTTTCACCAGTAAGCATGGCTTCATTAGCTTCTGCAAAGCCATCTAGTACAATAGCATCACTGGGAACCTGTTCTCCAGCTGACAACTGAATCACGTCCTCTAAAACGATTTCTTCAGGATCTATCTTTTCTTGCTGGCCATTTCGAATCACGCTAATCTTTTCTCTAGTCATAAGATTCAGCTTGTCAATCATTCGTTTTGCCCGAAGTTCAGTCATAATACCAGTTAAGGCATTGAATGATATGACTGCAAAGAATACCATATTGCTCCAGGCTTGAACAAAAGCCAGCGCAAGAGCAATAACAAAGTTTAGAGCGTTAAATAGTGTAAACACATTGCGTTTAATAATATCCCAAGTGCTGGAGCTGGTCTTAGCCGTAAAATCGTTAGTTAGGCCTTGTTGGATTTTTTCAGACACCTGGTCAGATGTTAAACCAGTAACGTTTTTCATATTTTCCATGTCGCTATCATATCATTTTTTAGGGAAAATTTCTAATGGAATCTGCCTCCAAGCAAAAATGAAAAACATTGCAGTTGATAGAAGGTTGAGGTATAATGGAAAAGTGAATGCATAGAAAGGTTTGTGATTATGTTTTATACCTATTTAAGAGGATTAGTAATGTTTATTCTATGGGCTTTAAATGGAAATGCCCATTATCACAATTTGGATAAAATTCCTTCTAAGGATGAAAATTATATTTTAGTCGCACCACACAGGACCTGGTGGGATCCTGTTTATATGGCTTTTGCTACCAAGCCTAAGCAATTTATCTTTATGGCTAAAAAAGAGTTGTTTAAAAATCGTATTTTCGGCTGGTGGATTCGGATGTGTGGTGCCTTCCCTATTGATCGTGAAAATCCAGGACCTTCAGCTATCAAATACCCTGTCAACATGCTGAAAAAGAGCAATCGTTCCTTGATCATGTTTCCAAGTGGCAGTCGTCATTCAACGGATGTTAAGGGTGGTGTTGCTGTTATTGCCAAGATGGCCAAGGTTCGGATTATGCCAGCCATTTACGCTGGTCCTATGTCTCTTAAGGGATTAGCTTCTGGTCAACGGGTGGATATGAATTTTGGTAATCCAATTGATATTTCTGATATTAAGCGGATGGATGACGCAGGGATTGAAGAAGTGGCAAGACGGATTCAAGCAGAGTTTGATCGACTAGATGCAGAGGTTGCTCCTTATCAAAAAGCTAAAGCGCCAAACATCTTATGGCGTGTATTGCGCTTGTTGGCCTTTGTTCCAGCAGCTATCATTGGTCTCTTAACTATTCTTTTTAGCTTCCTAGCTAGCTTCGTCTGGGATCCGGATAAACATAAAAAATAGGATTAGTTGTCATTTTCTTTTAGGAGAAAGGAGAAGCTATGTCACTAGCCTTATTGTCTTTTATCGTCCTATCGCTTTTTATGATTCATGAGTTTGATGAAATTATACTTGTCAAACCTTGGATCAAACAGAATCAAGACCACCCTGCTTATCAGAAGGAAATGTTCATTGCAGGAAAGTCAAGTTATCCTTCGGCCGAGAGCTTAGCCTTGATGATTGCTGAGGAATTTATTTTAGCTTTCCTCCTGCTCTTAGTAGCAATTCTCTGCCGATTTTCTGAGTTAGCCTTAGCAATTACTATCTGTCATACCTTGCATTTATTGGGCCACATTAGTCAGGTTATAAAATTTCGCTCTTTGCTTCCAGGTGGACTGACTGCAGTTCTAACCTTTCCAATCTTGTTAGTGATTTTAGCGGTCTATTTATCTCAGAATTCAGTTTCTTGGGTTTTACTGATTCTGCTCAGCATTCTAGTCATGCTAGCTCTCTTAGGTAATCTGCTTTTTCTACATAAACAGGCTCCAACCATTCATGCTTGGATTTATAGAATCAGTAAAAGAAATTAAGAAATATCCTAAAATTATCAAAAGTCAAGTTTACTTGGCTTTTTTTCTTCTTTTACGAATAAATAGGTAATACTTAATTTTACTAAAGGAGAAATGATGATAGAAGATTTGATAGAAAAAGCAAAGCAATATAAAATTGCTCTAGGTCTTGGTCTATTGGGGGTGATTGCAGCAGGCTTTATTTTACTACAGGGAAGAGACCAAGGGGGGACAGATGTTCAGCAATTGACAGAGCAAACTTCTTCCTCTAGTTCATATATGAATGAAAAAAGTAACAAGAGTAATGAGATCAGTCAAGCCGAGACAGAAGATCAGTTGGTTACAGTTGATGTCAAGGGTGCGGTAAAAAAGCCTGGTGTCTATCAGTTGCAGTCTAATAGTCGGGTTCATGATGCTTTAGAAAAGGCAGGTGGTTTAACTGACGAAGCTGACTTAAAATCCGTCAATCAGGCTCAGAAACTGAGCGACGAGGCGGTAGTATATGTAGCCAAGGTCGGAGAAAATGCTGTAGATGTTACGACGAGTGCCCCTGCAAGTGCAACATCAGGAACGGGCCAGGCGAAATCCGCGCTGGTCAATCTAAATACAGCAACAGAAGCAGACTTTCAAACTATTTCAGGCATCGGACAAAAACGAGCTCAGGATATTATTGCTTACCGAGAAGCCAATGGTAGATTTAAGTCTGTAGATGATCTAAAAAATGTATCAGGTATTGGGGCCAAAACTCTGGAAAAATTAAAAGAATATGTCACAGTGGATTAAAAAACTTCCCCTTTCACCAATCTATTTGTGCTTTCTTTTGGTTTGGCTTTACTTCGCTATTTATAGTGGGGAAAAGCTCGCTTATCTGGGAGTTTTTCTGCTTATAGCTCGCCTAATCTGGCATTATCCAAGAAAGAAATGGTTGCCAACTTTGGCTATCCTAGCCTGTTTTGCTATCTTTTTTTATGCTAGACGCGAGTTGACGGAGCGAACCTTTCAGTCTCAACCAGCTCCAGCAAGACAAGTCTTAGTTTTACCAGATACAATTAAAGTAAATGGAGATTCCCTGTCATTCCGTGGTAGAATAGCTGGCAGACTCTATCAGCTCTACTACAAATTAGCAAGTCCAAGAGAGAAAAAAACTTTTCAAAAACTAACTGACTTGGTCACTTTAGAGATAGAAGCGGAGTTCAATCTAGCAGAAGGACAGCGCAATTTCTCTGGCTTTGACTATCAGGCTTATTTAAAAAGTCAGGGAATCTATCGGACGGTTAAGGTCAGTGGGATTATCTCTAGTCGTTCTAGTCAGTCTGCTAATCCATTTGATTGGCTGTCTGTTTGGCGTAGGAAGGCCTTGGTTTTCATTAAGTCTACTTTTCCAAGCCCGATGAGTCACTACATGACAGGACTCTTGTTTGGTGATTTAGATATTGATTTTGCAGAGATGAATGACTTGTACTCAAGTTTAGGAATTATCCATCTTTTTGCTTTATCAGGAATGCAAGTTGGCTTTTTTATGGATGTCTTTCGAAAAATTCTTCTACGCATTGGCTTAAGAATGGAAACAGTAGATTGGTTGCAATTCCCTTTGTCCTTTATTTATGCTGGTTTGACCGGATTTTCTGTGTCAGTAGTGAGGAGTTTAGTGCAAAAATTGTTGTCTCAATTTGGAGTGAGGCGCTTGGATAATTTTGCGATGACCATGCTGGTCTTAATGCTTCTTATGCCAAGCTTTCTCCTGACAACAGGCGGAGTCCTATCTTGCGCTTATGCCTTTATCATCACGATGTTGGACTTTAAAGATTCTAGTGGTTTTCACAAAGCAGTGCTAGAGAGTTTAAGCATCTCGCTAGGTATTTTACCAATTCTTATCTATTATTTTGCAGAATTCCAGCCTTGGTCTATCCTCTTGACCTTCCTTTTTTCAATCGTTTTTGATGTATTTATGTTGCCTCTCTTGAGTCTAATTTTTGTCCTTTCGCCTTTGTTTGCCATCACTCAAGTTAATATCTTTTTCCAATGGCTGGAAATAGTTATACGTTGGGTAGCTGGTCTGTCAACAAGGCCAATAGTTTTAGGTCAGCCCAATCTGACTTTGCTTATTCTTCTTCTACTAGCTTTAGCCTTACTCTATGATTTTAGAAAACAAAAAAAGATTAAGGCTGGTCTGAGTCTGTTAGCAATCTTGCTATTTTTCCTAAGTAAATATCCCTTGCAAAATGAAATCACAGTGGTTGATATTGGACAAGGAGATAGTATATTTCTGAGAGATATCAGAGGCCGAACCATTGTAATTGATACAGGAGGACGGGTGGAGATTGGTAAAAAAGAGGCTTGGCAAGAGCGCGTGAGAAAAAGCAATGCGGAAACGACCTTAATCCCTTATTTAAAAAGTCGAGGAGTGGATCACTTGGATCAATTAGTCCTGACTCACACAGATACAGACCATATGGGAGATATGTTGGACTTAGCCAAGCATTTTTCTATCCGAGAAATTTATGTTTCCAAAGGAAGTATGACTCAGTCTGATTTTGTAGGCAAGTTAAAGAAGATGAAAGCTAAAGTTCATGTAGTCGAGGTGGGAGATCGGCTTCCTATTTTTGATTCGGCTCTTGAAGTGCTCTACCCGCTTACTCAAGGAGATGGAGGTAATGATGATTCAATTGTCTTGTATGGTGAATTTTTCCGGACCAAGTTTCTTTTCACAGGAGATTTAGAAGCTCCAGGTGAAGGTCAGATGGTGACAGCCTATCCAGATTTAAGAGTAGATGTGCTCAAAGCTGGGCATCATGGTTCTAAAGGATCTTCTAGTCCAGAATTTCTAGAGCATATTAAGCCTAAGTTGGCCTTGATTTCAGCTGGTAAAAACAATCGCTACCAGCATCCGCATCAGGAAACTTTAGAAAGATTTGAAAAAATCCAGACCAAGATTTTACGGACAGATGAGCAGGGTGCTATTCGATTTAAAGGATGGAGTTCTTGGAAGATAGAAACAGTTCGCTAGCCACTTAGGAATGAGATTGGACAGGCATTATCTTAAGCTGTGTGGTATAATATAGAGAACCAAAATAAGACAAACAAGGAGAAGGATTTCTTGTTAGCAATTGAAGCCATCAAAAAAATAAATCTATCCAATCTACCTCCCCTTACTGTGTTAACAGGAGATGATTTGGGACAGTTCGAATTGCTGAAAGAACAGTTGTTGAAGCAAATTGAATTTAATGCAGCTGACTTGAATTATGCGCTATTTGATATGAAGGAAGTAGATTATCAGCAAGTGGAATTAGACTTGGTGAGTCTTCCCTTTTTCTCAGATGAAAAAATTATTATTCTAGATCATTTTATAGATATCACAACTGCCAAAAAGCGAAATTTATCAGATGATGAATTGAAGTCTTTTGAGACGTATTTGGAACATCCAGTGGAGACAACCAAGCTAATTATCTTTGCAGAAGGAAAGTTAGACAGCAAACGTAGAATTGTTAAGCTTTTAAAACGAGATGCAGAGATTTTTGAGGCATCAGAGCCGAAAGAACAGGATTTAAGGTCTTATTTTAGTAAAGTAGCTCAAGCAGAGAATCTTCAGTTTACTCCGACTGTGTTTGATCAACTTTTGATTAAATCGGGATTTCAATTTAGCGAAATTAGTAAGAATTTATCTTTTTTAAAGGGATATAAGCCAGATGGTCAGATTGAGCTTGAAGATGTTACAGAAGCTATTCCAAAGACCCTGCAGGACAATATTTTTGACTTGACTCAGTTAATCCTAAAGCAAAGGGTTGATGAAGCTCGAAGTCTTGTTAGTGATCTAAGGCTACAAGGAGAGGATGAAATCAAACTGATTGCTATCATGTTGGGGCAGTTCCGTATTTTTACTCAGGTCAAGATTTTGTCGGGAAATGGCAGGGTAGAAAGCCAGATTGTATCGGACTTATCTGATTATCTGGGACGAAAGGTTAACCCTTATCAAGTTAAGTTTGCTTTTAAGGATGCACGTTCTTTGAGTTTGTCTTTTTTAAAAAAGACTATGGCTTGTTTAATTGAAACAGATTATCAGATTAAATCTGGACTTTACGAAAAGGATTATCTATTTGATCTTGCATTGCTTAGGATTGCAACTGGAAATCTGTAAGCAAAATAGTTGAAAAAAAAAACATGATTGTGTTATCATTTTCATAATAAATAAAGAAAAAGAGGTTTTGCAAATGGCAATTATTTTACCTGATCTTCCTTACGCTTATGATGCATTGGAGCCATATATTGATGAAGAAACTATGCACTTGCACCATGACAAACACCATAATACTTATGTAACAAATGTCAATGCAGCACTTGCAAAACACCCTGAAATTGGCGAAGATTTAGAAAAATTATTGGCTGATGTCGAGTCTATTCCAGCTGATATCCGTCAAGCAGTTATCAACAATGGTGGTGGACACCTTAACCACGCTCTTTTCTGGGAATTGATGACAGCAGAAGAGACAGCACCTTCTGCAGAATTAGCGGCTGACATTGATGCTACTTTTGGTTCCTTTGAAGATTTCAAAGCAGCTTTCACAACTGCAGCAACAACTCGTTTTGGATCAGGCTGGGCTTGGTTGGTTGTCAATAAAGAAGGCAAATTAGAAGTGGTTTCAACTGCAAACCAAGATACTCCAATCTCAGAAGGTAAAACTCCAATCTTGGGCTTGGATGTTTGGGAACATGCTTATTATGTAAAATACCGTAATGTTCGTCCTGATTACATCAAGGCATTCTTCTCAGTGATCAACTGGAATAAAGTTAACGAACTTTATGCAGCAGCTAAATAATATAAATTAGGAGCGAATCGTGTAGATTCGCTTTTTTAGTTACTATTTTGCCCTTTAGACTTGTTATTTTTCTCATATTTTTTTATAATACTAAAAATTAGGAGAAAAAATTTGACTAAAAAATATATAACAATTGCTGTTGCTGTCATTTCCAGCCTCTGCCTGATCGGTTTATTTATCTTCTTTGCTATTGAGTGGAAGATGGCCTATGAGAAACAAAGTCGGATTAATGCTGAATCTACAAGCTCTGCTAGTCATCAGGGTCAAAAAGAAAAAGAAGCGGCTATAGAAAAACCAGAAGAAACCAAGCCTGTTCAAAAAAGTCCTGAAGAAAAGCAAAAAGTCATGGAGGCGGATGGGCCGACTATGGATGCTTTAGGTTTACGTTATGACTATGCCAATTTGGATTTGACTCAGGTAGTTCAGGCTTATTTAGCTGAAGCGGGAATTGAACAATCGCAGATTGCCTTTTCTTATAAGGACCTGACGACAGGTCAAACATTTGCCATGAATGATACTCAGCCTATGACAGCCGGCTCAACTTACAAACTACCACTCAATATGTTGGTAGTAGATGAGGTGGCAGAGGGGAAATTATCAATGGAAGAGCGCTTTGATATTACCCAAACTCACTTTGAGTATCAAGGAGAACATGATAATTATGTTGCAGCTTTTAATGGTGCCATGTCGATTCCCGATATGCAAGAGTATTCCTTGGTTTATTCTGAAAATACACCAGCCTACGCTTTAGCCGAGCGTCTAGGTGGGATGGACAAGGCTTATGAGATGTTCAGTCGTTATGGTCAGTCCAAGGGTGATCTAAAAACCATTAGTCGTGAAAATAATAAGACCACAACGGATTATTATATCCAAGTACTAGAATATCTTTCTAAAAATCAAGAGAAATATAAGGATATTCTTTACTATATTGGCGAATCTTTCCCTGGTGAATATTATAAGCGCTATCTACGCGATATTACTATTTATCAAAAGCCAGGATATGTTCGTGAAGCGCTAAATGTTGATGCTCTAGTTATGGAGGAGAAGCCCTATATTGTAGCTCTCTATACGGCTTACTTAGGGGGCAGTACTGAATCTAGTGATGAAATCAGCGGACTTGGAATTGAGCAGGTGGGACAACTAGCCTATGTTATCAATGAATGGCATCGGGTTAATAAGAATTGATTGACAATGAATTATAAAATTTTAAAAGTATGCTTAGATACAGATCTGAGCATATTTTTTCTTATAATGAATGATACTTTAAATAGTATAAGTAAAACTGATAAAGGAACCTATTTAGAAAAATATCGAAATATCCTTGACGCTTAAAAGATAGAGGAGTATAATTCTATTTAGAAAATAATCGAAATACTTTGGGAGGATGACTATGATTACAACACATATTATCATTTCCATGTTGCTTATTTTAGCGGCAGTCTTAGTTCCTGTTATTTATTTCAAAAAGAGCAAGCACATTTCTCTAGTAGTCTTTTTTTTAGGAGGAGTTGGTTTTTATTTATCAAGCCAAATTCTTGAAAAAATCTTGCACTGGATTGTTTTACAGCCTCAGGCTGATGGAAGCATAGCTTTGCAGACGGAAAATCCTTGGCTATATGTCCTTTATGGTGTTGCTGTGGCAGCTATTTTTGAAGAAACAGCCCGATGGATCGTCTTTTACTTGTTACAAAAGAAGCGCCCAATGACAGTTAGCGATGGTTTGGCTTATGGCTTGGGGCATGGCGGTATTGAGGCTCTGTTTGTTGGAATTGTGAGTCTCTTAAACTTTTGGATTATAACTCAAGCAGTGACTCAGGGAAATGCGCAGTTAGTGACTAAAGTTCCTCAAGCAACGATTGACTATATTAAGTCTCTGAGTGCTGGAAGCATCTATCTTTTGGTTTTTGAACGCATCGTGGCAGTGATCTGTCAAGTCTTACTAAGCTTTTGGGCTTGGAAGTCAGTCAAAGAAAAGGCCCCGATTTATTTTCTAGCTGCTCTAGGATTCCATGCTTTGATTGATCTAGCTCCTGCACTGGGACAGATTCAGTTGCTTTCACCCCTGGTTGTTGAGGCCATATTCTTTATTGAAGTAGTTGGTCTAGCTTATCTGACCAAGAAAATAATGAAGAGTTATCTGAAAGAAGGTTCTTATCATGGGAATCAATCAAACACTTAAAGCTTTAGCAGATCCAGTTCGGAGAAATATTTTAGAAATGCTAAAACAGGGCCCTAAGTCGGCGGGAGAAATAGCTCAAGCTTTTGAGCTAACTCCCGCCACAGTGTCCTACCATTTATCGCAGCTGAAAAAGGCAGGCTTATTATTAGAAGAAAAAAAGAAAAACTTTATTTATTATAGTTTAGATATCACAGTTTTTGAGGAAATTTTAGTTTGGTTCCAATCTCTCGGAGGAGGAAATGGAAATGAAAAAAAATAGTTTACAAGAATTAGGTTGGGCACTTGGCGTCATGCTCTTGCCAGTTTTATATGCCGTATGGATCTATCAAACATTACCAGAAAACCTGGCTATTCATTTTGACTTATCTGGAAAAGGAAATGCTTTTTTACCTAAGTTTTTAGTAGTTTCGGCTTTTCCAATTGTCATGATGCTGCTAGAAGTTATGATTTACTGGACAACCATTGCCAAAGATATCTTGAATAGAACCTTTAAGCACCTTATTCGCTGGATAATCCCTTTTTCCTTTGTTTCGCTATATCTAGCTACCATTTATCGGGGGTTAAATGAGGAATTTGACATCCGTAAAATAGCAGCCATGGTGGTTGCTTTGGTATTCATAATTGTAGGTAATTACTTGCCCAAAAAAGTACAAGAAAACAGACAACCCCTGAATAGAAAACTGGCTTATCTTTTTGTAGGAATCGGATTTTTATTGTTTGTAATTGCTATTTTCTGTTTGTAAGCTGAATACATAGATATATCTTTATTTGTAAGCGTATTTATGATATACTGTCATTATCAAATATAAAAGGGTTATTATGATTAATAAGGAACATTATCAGTTTATCCGCCAGCATCCTGCTTTTGAGAATTTTCCAGTAGAGTCTTTTGATAAATTAGCCATTGAAATTCAATTTCATAAGGTTTCTAAAGGTCAAATTATCTTTTTTTCTGGAGATCGGCGAGATCGCCTTTTCCTTCTCTATCAAGGATATGCTCGAATAGAACAGTATGATGCTACCGATACTTTTTCTTATACTGATTATATAAAAAAGGGAAATGTTTTCCCTTATGGTGGCATCTTCTTTGATGAGCGCTATCATTATACTGCAAGTGCTGTGACTCAGGTGGAATACTTTAGTATTCCTATGAAATTGTTTGAAGATTTCTCTAAGAAAAATGTGAATCAGCTGTTGTTTATCACGCAAAAACTATCCAGAATCTTGGAGTTTCAAGAATTACGCTTGCGAAATGTTGTTGCGGTCAGTGCAACAGACAGAGTTGTTCAGTCTCTTTCGATCTTATGTATGGATTTATGCAAAACAGGGGATGTTTTGCCATTTCCAATTAGTATGAAGGAGTTGGCTAAACTAGGAGCTACAACCCGTGAAACAGTTAACCAGGTTCTCAAAAGGTTGAGAGAAGAAGGACGTATCAGCTATGAGCACAAACAGTTGGTTTTTACTGATAGAGAATATTTTATGAAATATTTCAAAGAAAGTTAGTCTACTGGACCGACTTTCTTTTTTTGTATAAACAAAGATTTTATAAAAAAATAAATATTCGCAAAAATCATAAAAGATACAAAATATGCAAAGAAAACGCTTCAAAACATAAAAATATTTAAAAAAATCCTAAAAGTGATAAAAATTTGGCATTTAGAGTGTCAGTTTTTTTGTGTAAGTGTTTTCAAAAAATGCTAGAATAATATATGTAAACGGGCTTAGGAAAACCTAAACCGCAAAGAATAAGGAGGAAAGTAGATGTCTACACATCCAATTCATGTTTTCTCAGAAATCGGAAAACTGAAAAAAGTTATGTTACATAGACCTGGTAAAGAGTTGGAAAACTTGATGCCAGACTATCTCGAACGTCTTCTCTTTGATGATATTCCATTTTTGGAAGATGCACAAAAAGAACACGACAACTTTGCTCAAGCACTTCGCAATGAAGGTATTGAAGTGCTATATCTAGAAAAACTAGCTGCTGAGTCTTTGACTTCACCAGAAATTCGCGACCAATTCATCGAAGAATATCTTGATGAAGCAAATATCCGCGGACGCCAAACTAAAGTGGCTATTCGTGAGTTGCTTCAAGGCATTAAAGATAACCAAGAATTGGTTGAAAAAACAATGGCTGGTGTTCAAAAAGCTGAATTGCCAGAAATTCCAGAAGAAGCAAAAGGCTTGACTGACTTGGTGGAATCAGATTATCCATTCGCTATCGATCCAATGCCAAACCTTTACTTCACACGTGACCCATTTGCTACAATCGGTAATGCAGTATCACTCAACCACATGTACGCAGATACACGTAACCGCGAAACTTTGTATGGTAAATATATCTTCAAATACCACCCAGTTTATGGTGGAAATGTTGAGCTTGTATACAATCGTGAAGAAGATACTCGTATCGAAGGTGGAGATGAGTTGGTTCTTTCTAAAGATGTATTGGCAGTTGGTATCTCACAACGTACTGATGCTGCATCAATTGAAAAATTGTTGGTAAACATCTTCAAGAAAAACGTTGGCTTCAAGAAAGTATTGGCTTTCGAATTTGCTAACAACCGTAAATTCATGCACTTGGATACAGTCTTCACAATGGTAGACTACGATAAATTTACTATTCACCCAGAAATCCAAGGCAATCTTCGCGTCTTCACAGTAACTTATGAAAACGAACAATTGAAGATCGTTGAAGAAAAAGGAGATTTGGCAGAACTTCTTGCTGAAAACCTTGGTGTTGAAAAAGTAACATTGATTCCATGTGGAGATGGCAACGCTGTTGCTGCAGCACGCGAACAATGGAACGATGGTTCAAACACTCTTACAATCGCTCCAGGTGTTGTTGTTGTGTATGACCGCAATACAGTTACTAATAAGAAATTAGAAGAATACGGCTTACGTTTGATTAAGATCCGCGGAAGTGAATTGGTTCGCGGTCGTGGTGGACCTCGTTGTATGTCAATGCCATTCGAACGTGAAGAAATCTAAACGTTCAATATCTTAAGAAATTCTAATAGATAGAAAGAGGAAATAAAAGAATGACAAATTCAGTATTCCAAGGACGTAGCTTCCTTGCAGAAAAAGACTTTACCCGTGCAGAGTTAGAATACCTTATTGGTCTTTCAGCTCACTTGAAAGATTTGAAAAAACGTAACATTGAGCACCGTTACCTTGCTGGTAAAAATATTGCTCTCTTGTTTGAAAAAACATCTACTCGTACGCGTGCAGCCTTTACTACAGCAGCTATCGACCTTGGCGCACACCCAGAATATCTTGGTGCTAATGATATTCAGCTTGGTAAAAAAGAATCAACTGAAGATACAGCTAAAGTTTTGGGCCGGATGTTTGATGGTATTGAATTCCGCGGTTTCAGCCAACGTATGGTAGAAGAATTGGCAGAATTCTCAGGTGTTCCAGTTTGGAATGGTCTGACTGACGAATGGCACCCAACTCAAATGTTGGCTGACTACTTGACAGTTCAAGAAAACTTTGGTCGCCTAGAAGGCTTGACATTGGTATACTGTGGTGACGGACGTAACAACGTTGCTAATAGCTTACTAGTGACTGGTGCCATTCTTGGTGTTAATGTTCATATCTTCTCTCCAAAAGAACTCTTCCCAGAACAAGAAATTGTTGAATTGGCAGAAGGATTTGCGAAAGAAAGTGGCGCTCACATCTTAATCACTGAAGATGCAGACGAAGCTGTGAAAGGTGCTGATGTACTTTACACTGACGTTTGGGTATCAATGGGTGAAGAAGACAAATTTGCAGAACGTGTTGCTCTTTTGAAACCATACCAAGTAAACATGGATTTGGTTAAGAAAGCCGATAACGAAGACTTGATCTTCTTGCACTGCTTGCCTGCTTTCCACGACACAAATACTGTTTATGGTAAGGATGTTGCTGAAAAATTTGGCGTAGAAGAAATGGAAGTGACTGACGAAGTATTCCGCAGTAAATATGCTCGTCATTTCGACCAAGCAGAAAACCGTATGCATACAATTAAAGCAGTTATGGCTGCAACCTTAGGTAATCTTTACATTCCAAAAGTATAACCTTAGAAACAATTAAACTGTAATACCAACAGCTATGAGGGCTGCGACTAATAGCTTTAGTCCGCCCTCATTTTTAATAGTCAAACAGTTTGTCTTTCTAAATTGAAAAATAAACTGGAGGACATTATTGTAATCAAAATTAAAACGCATTTACCTTGCGTTGAAGGAGAATTATATGGCAAATCGTAAGATCGTTGTAGCCTTGGGAGGAAATGCCATCCTTTCATCTGATCCATCAGCAAAAGCACAGCAGGAAGCTCTGGTTGAAACTGCTAAGCATTTGGTGAAACTGATTAAAAATGGAGATGACCTCATCATTACTCACGGGAATGGTCCTCAAGTAGGAAATCTCTTGTTGCAACATTTGGCAGCAGACTCTGAAAAGAACCCTGCCTTCCCACTAGACTCTCTCGTAGCCATGACAGAAGGAAGCATCGGCTTCTGGTTGCAAAATGCTTTGCAAAATGCTCTCTTGGATGAAGGAATTGACAAAAACGTTGCTTCAGTAGTGACACAAGTGGTTGTAGATAAGAAAGACCCAGCTTTTGTTAACCTTAGCAAACCAATTGGACCTTTCTATTCAGAAGAAGAAGCAAAAGCAGAAGCTGAAAAGAGCGGAGCAACTTTCAAAGAAGACGCTGGACGTGGTTGGCGTAAGGTCGTTGCTTCACCAAAACCGGTTGACATTAAGGAAATTGACACAATTCGTACTCTTTTAAATGATGGCCAAGTGGTGGTAGCTGCTGGTGGTGGCGGTATTCCTGTCATTAAGGAAGACAACGGTCATCTTTCAGGAGTTGAAGCTGTTATCGATAAAGACTTTGCATCTCAACGTTTGGCTGAGTTAGTTGAAGCTGACCTCTTCATCGTGTTGACAGGAGTAGACTATGTCTTTGTAAATTACAATAAACCTGATCAAGAAAAATTAGAACATGTGAATGTTGCTCAGTTGGAAGAATATATCAAACAAGATCAATTTGCTCCAGGAAGTATGCTTCCAAAAGTTGAAGCAGCTATTGCCTTCGTTAACGGTCGTCCAGAGGGTAAAGCGGTTATTACTTCACTAGAAAATCTGGGTGCTTTGATTGAATCTGAAAGCGGAACAATTATTCAAAAAGACTGAAATAAATTTTGAACTATAGACTAGTTTAAAAGATTTGCTCTAAAAAACACTGGTATTTTTCATGTCAATATGATAAAATATTGGTGATAAATAAACATTTTCTTGGATATTTATTCGAGAAGAGAGCTTGGTTTTTTGCACTTTGTTAGATTTTAGGAGGAGAAAACAATGAGTGAAGAAACAAAAAAAGGGTTTAGGATGCCTTCTTCCTATACCGTGTTGATTATTATCATTGCTGTTATGGCAGCACTAACTTGGATTATTCCGGCTGGTCAGTATGATGTCAACAAAGAAGGAAACCTGATTGCTGGAACATATAAAGAGGTTGCTTCTAACCCTCAAGGGATTTGGGATGTTCTCATGGCACCGATTCGTGCGATGCTTGGACACGAACCTACAAAGGCAGCGATTGACGTTTCCTTCTTTATCCTGATGGTAGGTGGTTTCCTTGGTGTTGTTAATGAAACTGGAACCTTAGATGTAGGGATTGCTTCTATCGTGAAGAAGTACAAAGGCCGTGAAAAAATGTTGATTGTCATCCTTATGCCTCTGTTTGCCCTTGGTGGTACAACTTATGGTATGGGTGAAGAAACTATGGCTTTCTACCCACTTCTTGTTCCTGTTATGATGGCGGTTGGTTTTGATAGTATTACGGCCGTAGCCATTATCTTACTTGGATCTCAAATTGGATGTTTGGCATCCACTCTAAATCCATTTGCAACAGTTATCGCTTCGGATACAGCAGGCGTGCCGACAGCAGATGGTATTGTGCTACGTCTTATCTTCTGGTTTGTAATGGTTGCAATGAGCACTTACTTTGTTTATCGTTATGCGGATAAGATTCAAAAAGATCCTACCAAATCTTTGGTATATAGCCAAAGAGAAGAAGATTTGAAACACTTCAATGTAACAGATAACGATGATGCACCTTCTGTCTTGAGTAAGAAACAAAAACATGTTTTATATCTCTTCATTGCAACATTTGTTATCATGGTTGCCAGCTTTATCCCTTGGACAGACCTTCATATCAATCTTTTTGAAAACTTTAATTCTTGGTTAACAGGTCTTCCTGTAATTGGTAAAATTATTGGTTCTTCAACTGGGGCTTTAGGTACTTGGTACTTCCCAGAAGGCGCAATGCTCTTTGCCTTTATGGGTATCTTGATTGGTATCGTTTATGGTCTTAAAGAAGACAAGATTATCTCAGCCTTCATGAATGGTGCTGCAGACTTGCTCAGTGTTGCCCTTATCGTTGCGATTGCGCGTGGTATCCAAGTTATCATGAACGATGGTATGATTACTGCGACTATCCTTCACTGGGGTGAACAAGGACTTAAAGGTCTGTCATCTCAACTATTCATTATCTTGACTTACATTTTCTACTTGCCAATGTCATTCTTAATCCCATCTTCATCTGGTCTTGCCAGCGCAACAATGGGTATCATGGCACCTCTAGGAGAGTTTGTCAATGTGAAAGGAAGCTTGATTATCACTGCTTACCAATCAGCTTCAGGTGTTCTTAACTTGGTAGCACCAACTTCAGGTATCGTTATGGGAGCTCTTGCTCTTGGCCGTATCAGCCTTGGTACTTGGTGGAAATTCATTGGTAAATTGATTGTAGCCATTATCGTTGTCAGCATTTTGTTGCTTCTCTTGGGTACCTTCATTCCAGCTATTGGTTAAGTGATGTGAGGTGCTTCCATGAAAAATTATCTAACAGAACAAGTAAAAAAAGAATTTCTCGAATCTTTGAAAACTCTTATTTCCTACCCATCTGTTCTTAATGAAAATGAAAATGGAACACCTTTTGGACAAGCTATTCAAGATGTCCTAGAAAAAACTTTAGAAATATGTCGAGGAATAGGCTTTACAACCTATCTCGATCCTAAAGGTTATTATGGATATGCAGAAATCGGTCAGGGAGAAGAACTCCTGGCCGTTCTCTGTCATTTGGATGTTGTTCCATCAGGTGAAGAAGCAGATTGGCAAACACCACCGTTTGAGGCAACTGAAAAAGATGGCTATCTCTTTGGACGTGGTGTTCAAGATGATAAAGGACCATCAATGGCGGCTTTGTATGCAGTTAAAGCATTGCTGGATAGTGGAGTTCGCTTCAAAAAACGGGTGCGTTTCATTTTCGGAACAGATGAGGAAACGCTCTGGCGTTGCATGGGTAGATACAATGAATTGGAAGAAAGGGCGACTCTTGGTTTCGCTCCTGATTCATCCTTCCCATTGACCTATGCTGAAAAGGGGCTTTTACAGGTCAAGTTACATGGACCGGGGTCCGATTTTATCAAACTTGAAGCTGGGGATGCTTTTAATGTTGTACCAGCTAAAGCTAGTTACCAGGGTCCTTTCTTAGAGAAAGTAATTGCGGGCCTAAGAGCAACAGGCTTTGATTACGAAGTATCAGCTAATCAGGTGACGGTTCTTGGTGTTCCAAAACATGCTAAAGATGCTGTTGAGGGAGTCAATGCAATTGTTCGATTGGCTAAAGTACTCCAAGTTCTTGCTCCACATCCTGCTTTAGCTTTTATTGCTGAAGCTGTAGGAGAAGATGCAACAGGAGCCCACTTATTTGGTCCCGTTTCAGATGAACCATCCGGAAGTTTATCTTTTAATATTGCCGGATTGACAGTCAGTTCCGAAAAATCAGAAATCCGAATTGATATTCGAATTCCTGTTTTAGCAGATAAAGAAAAATTAGTTCAAACATTGACCGACAAGGCATCTGATTATCGCTTGGTTTATGAGGAGTTTGATTATCTAGCGCCTTTATATGTACCAAAAGATAGCGAGTTGGTCAGTACTTTGATGAGTATTTATCAAGAAAAAACTGGTGATGATAGTCCAGCTATGTCATCGGGTGGAGCAACCTTTGCTCGTACTATGCCAAACTGTGTTGCCTTTGGTGCTCTTTTCCCTGGTGCTGAGCAGACGGAACATCAGGCTAATGAACGAGCTAAACTAGATGATCTTTACCGAGCGATGGATATCTATGCGGAAACGATCTTCCGTTTGGCTGGAGAATAAAAATAAAAAGGAGTTGAAAATTTCAACTCCTTTTGCTTATTTACTAAAGAAAAATGGTGGGGCAAATTCTTTAAGCTTATCAAAACATTCAATGGCAGATGAATTGTCTTCGCAGATGATCAAACAGACATCATCTCCACAGACAGTTGCAACGATTTGAGGTAATTCCAGTGCATCCAGAATCGCTCCAAATGACTGGGCTAGGCCGGGTAGAGTTTTCATGACCACTTGATTCTGAACGGGCCGTAGCATGATGAGGGCGTCTTCCATATAAAAACGCAGACGCTTCTCCCAGCGAGAAGGAGCAATACTATTTATAACATAGTAAGAAATATTGTTCTCAGTGACCTTGACCAGGTTGAGGGCCTTCATATCACGTGATAAGGTCGATTGGGTAACAATAACACCATTGGCTTCGAGGAGTTCCTGAAGTTCTTGTTGAGTATGGACTTTTTTCTCCATAATCAGGGAACGAATTAAACGATGTCTACTTTCTATTTTGTTCATAAAATTACCTACTATTTGATAAACATAGCGTCTCCAAAGCTGAAGAAGCGGTAGCGCTCAGCAATAGCGTGTTCGTAAGCCTTTAAGGTTAGGTCTCGTCCGGCAAAGGCTGAGACTAGCATAACTAAAGTCGACTTTGGTAAGTGGAAATTGGTTGAAAAGGCGTCGACAATTTGCCACTGGTAGCCTGGTTTGATAAAAATATTGGTCCACCCAGAATCAGCTTGAATATCGCCTTGGAACTTATTTCCGATGGTTTCTAGAGTTCGGATTGAAGTTGTTCCGACAGCGATAACACGGTGACCATTTGCCTTAACCTCACGGAGGGTAGCGGCAGCTTCTTCAGACAAAGTGTAAAATTCAGAATGCATTTCGTGGTCATCTAGATTGTCAACAGAAACGGGTCGGAAGGTGCCAAGTCCGACGTGAAGGGTCAGATAAACCAACTTAACTCCCTTGGCTTCAATTTGTGCAAGCAGTTCTTTAGTAAAATGAAGTCCGGCTGTTGGAGCAGCAGCGGAGCCATTCTCTTTAGCGTAGACAGTTTGGTAGCGTTCGCGATCTGCTAATTTTTCATGAATATAAGGAGGCAGAGGCATTTCACCCAAGCTCTCTAGCACTTCTAAGAAAATCCCTTGATAGTCAAAGCGGACAATCCGTCCCCCGTGTTCTAGTTCATCCACAACCGTAGCTGTCAGTCGACCATCACCAAAGGAAACTTGAGCACCAACTTTCAAACGTTTAGCTGGTTTTGCTAAGACCTCCCAATGATCTCCCTCGGTGTTTTTTAAAAGTAAGAGTTCAACGTGACCACCAGTTCCAGGTTTCTCACCGTAGAGACGAGCAGGCAGGACCCGAGTGTTATTCATGACAAGGGCGTCGCCAGGCTGGAGTTGATCAATAATTGAGTCAAAATGCTGGTCAGAAAATTCTCCGCTTGATCGGTCTACAACCAATAAACGGGAGGCATCGCGTTTTTCAAGAGGAGTTTGGGCAATAAGCTCCTCTGGTAAGTGAAAGTCAAAATCGGAAGTGTTCATTATTTCTCCTTAAACAGTCCATATAATCCATAAAAAGTAAGCACAACATAAAATTGGAAGGCTCGTTAGTAAAATCCCAATACAAAGAGCTATCATTCTTAATGTTTTGATGGCTCTAAAAAATAGGCTGAGTACGAGAAAGACAACACCCAGTAAAAATAAAAGTAATAAATACAGTAACATTCTTATATTATATCACGATTTTATCTTTCTTTGCTGGCAAAATTTAAAATATGGAAATTTCTATCTTGACAAAAATTGGTCTATACCATATAATAATATTAGAGAAAAGTTCAGGAGGATTCTGATGAAAATTATTCAAGTAGCTGACCAAAATGAAGGCGGGAAAGTAGCAGTAGAAATCTTAAGAAGCAAGCTAGCAGAAGGCGCTAAAACACTTGGTTTAGCTACTGGTAGTAGTCCGCTTAGTTTCTATAAGGAATTAATTGAAAGCGATATTGATCTCTCTGATTTAGTCAGTGTAAATCTAGATGAGTATGTTGGCTTAGAGGCTGATGATCCCCAATCTTACCATTACTTTATGAATGAAAACCTTTTTTCTCATAAACCTTTTAAAAAGAGTTTTTTACCAAATGGCAAAGCTGAGGATGCTGAAGAAGAGACAGCAGCTTACAACAGAATTTTATCGGAGAATCCAGTCGATTTCCAAATTTTAGGGATTGGAACCAATGGTCATATCGGTTTTAATGAGCCAGGAACAAGTTTTGATAGTCAAACCCACCTGGTTGATTTGACTCCTTCCACAATCGAAGCAAATGCTCGTTTCTTCGAAACGATTGACCAAGTTCCGACCCAGGCAATTTCGATGGGGATTGCAAATATTATGGCTGCCAAGTCAATTGTCTTGTTTGCTTATGGGAAAGGAAAAGCTCAGGCAATTGCTGGAACAGTAGCAGGACCTGTTACTGAGGAGTTGCCAGCCAGCGTACTCCAGAGACATGAGGATGTTACGATTATTGCAGATGCTGAAGCACTTAGCCTATTAGATAACTAAAAATTCCTGCCTGTTTATCAGGTGGGATTTTTTTGAAAAAATATATCTACTTTTCAGATGTATTTTCTAAAATATTTTCTATTTTGTTTGGGAAATATGATATACTAATTAGTAACGATGAAAAATTAGGAGGCTTCTGGTGAAGAAGAAATGGTTAGCACTTGTTTGCTTGGTAACATTATTATTTGGGGCAGCTACAGTTAGTGCAGATGAGCTCATGGATATTACTCGGAAAGCTTATCCAGACGTAAAAGATATCAACCGTCCCAGATCTTCACTGATTATAGATGGGAACACGGGAGATGTCCTTTGGCAGGATAACATTGATGAAGTTCGAGATCCAGCGAGTATGAGTAAATTGATGACACTTTATCTTTTGTTTGAGGCTATGGGGCAAGGAAAGCTTTCAGAAGATACCATCATCAAAGCTAGCCAGACAGACCAGAATATTGCTGGAATTTATGAAATTTCCAATAACAAAATTGTGGCGGGTGTAGATTATACAATATCTGAGCTGATAACTATGACAGTCGTTCCTTCTTCTAATGCAACGACGGTTATGATTGCGAATTACTTATCTAATAATGATCCAGACGCTTTTTTGGACCAAATGAATAGTAAGGCTAAAGAACTTGGCATGACCAATACACATTGGTACAATGCGAGTGGAGCGGCGGCTTCATCCTTTAAAGGCTTCTACACTCCTCAACGATATGATAATAATGCGGCCAACCAGACAACAGCTCGCGATCTAGCAATCCTTGCTTATAATTTTGTTAAGAAATATCCTGGTATTTTAAAATACACAAACAAGCCAGTAGTTACTGTCAAAAAAGGAACACCTTATGAAGAAACCTTTGAGACATACAATTACTCAGTCCCAGGAGCCAAGTATGGACTGGAAGGAGTGGATGGCTTAAAAACAGGTTCCAGTCCTAGAGGAGCCTTCAACTATATTGCAACTGTCAAACGTGGTGAACAACGTATTATCAGTGTGATTATGGGGGTCGGAGATTGGTCTGATCAGGATGGTGAGTACTATCGTCATCCATTTGGAAATGCTTTGATTGAAAAAGCCTACGCAGATTACGAATATAAGAAACTCTTGACTGCAGGAGAGCACAAAATTGATGGAAAAACCTATAAGCTTGAAAAAGATTTTTATGGGACTGTCAAAAAAGGAACGAATCCAAAGCTAGTTGTGAAGGATGGCGTTTTGGAAGTCGATAATGGACTTTTAACCCTGTCTACATTAATTAGCGATGGAATGAAAGTCGAAATGGCTGACGATGGAGACTCACCAGTTATGGATTCTAAAAATGATCAAGGAGCAAATTCTTCAAATAAGGCAAAATCTGGACTTTTATTAGATCCCAAATTGCTTTTATTAGTTCCAGTCTTGGTACTTTTTGCGATTGTTTTTCTTGAATCTGGTCGAAGAAAAAAACGGAATCGACCTCTTGCTGGACGCGATAACCTGGAAGATGATTCTCAGAATTATTCGCGTCGAAATGGGCGATAATGTATAGTGGCTGGGATTTCCCAGCCCTTTTGTAATGTTAGAAATACACTCCAATGTTTTTTAATAAGATTTAATATTATAAAGAATGAGAGAACGATGTTTAAAAAGTTTTATAATAGCTATCTAGCTTATATCCTGGTTTATACTTTTTATTTTTTATCCTTTGCCTTGTTTTCAAGCTTGATTTCAGTTTATATGTTGGGGTTGGGCTTTTCAGCTGGTCAGACATCTGTGGTCGTATCGGTCGCTTTTTTTGCTTCGATGCTGGCTCAACCGGTTATGGGAATTTTGAATGACCGCTTGAGTATCAAGAAGGTGACCCTGTTTAGCTTTGGAGCCATTATCTTTATTGCAATCTATTTTATGCAAGTTAGAGATTTGTTAGGCTTAACTATTGGATACAGTTTGGTGGTTATGCTGATTAATGGTGTCAATCCAGTTATGGATGTACTTGCTGCACGAAGTCCCTATACTTATGGAAAAATTCGAATCTGGGGAACGATTGGCTATGCTTTAGGTTCTCAACTGGCTGGTGTACTGTACCAGTATGTTTCTCCTATGGCTATTTTTATTGCTTTCATCGGAGCAATGATCATTACAATTGTCGGTGTCCTTTCCATTAAAATCCGCTCTGAATCCCCCAAATCAGATGAAGTCCCCAAAACCAAGAAAGACTCTTATATCAGTCAGATTTTGACCAATAAAACCTATCTCTACTATTTACTGATTGTTGCTCTTTATTCAGGAGTTGGAAATGCAGGTCATACTTATATTCCTGCCATGTTGCAGCATAGCGGTCTGAGTGTTGGAATGGCCTCAACAGTTGTATCAATTTCTGTTATCTGTGAGTCACCACTGATCTTTTATTCTTATCTTTTTATGGATAAGCTGTCTGCTAAAAAGCTCTTATTGTGTCCGTTACTGATTATGTTAGTCCAATACATAATTTATGGCCTCAATCTAGGGCTAGCCTCTAAAATCATTTTGACCCTGGCTTCTAAGCATGTTTCAGGTATGCTTCTCATTATGGTCACTTTAAAGATTGTCTCGGCAATTGTAGACTCCAAGTACTTAGTGACTGCTATTGCCCTAGTACAGACGGTTAGAAGTCTTGGCTCCATTTTTATTCAACATTTTGCTGGAGCTGTTATTGATGCAGCGGGATATGAGATGATGAGCTTCTTTCTAGCAGGTTTAATGGTCTTGGTGATAGCTTTAGCTTGGTTTTTAAAGGTACCCGAAAAAGAAGACCAGAAGTTGTTTTCATAAAAAAGGAGCTAGGGTTTATCCTAGTCTCCTTTTTCTATTCTTATGATTTAGAATCTGATTGCTGCAGAAGCAACTTTCATTGTTTCTGGTACAGTAACAAGCACTTGGCCAGGATTCAGATGATATTCCTTTTCTATCCAGTTTTGAAGCTCTCTGTCTGAGAGTTTTGAGAATCCTTTGAAGTAATTAGCTTCAGGAAAGTATTCCCATTTACCTGTTTTAAGGAAGTTTGGATTGTCTAGTAAGGGAGGAATGCTGTCCAAATGCTCAAATCGAATCAGAGTATAGTAGGTATTTCCCCGCGATAGTATATTGCTTTTTAAGAGAATGGATAGCTTAAAAAAGCCATAACAAATAGCAGGTATCAGAATGACCATGCCTAAAAAACTAAATAAAAATGTTAAGAAAGACATAAATTTAAACCACCTTTCCTTTAGTCTATTTATGTTGAGAGCATTATAACACTTCCTGAAAACGCTGTCAAATTTTTGTTCTATTTTTTAAAGGATAAAATAAAAGCTTTTTTCCGTTTTGATATGGAAAATCTTGCTATTCAAAATAGCGCTTTCTTTTCCTATAATGGAAGTAGTAAAAACTAGGAGGAAATGCAAAATGTCAACATTTAAAGATGGATTTCTCTGGGGTGGAGCTGTTGCAGCCCACCAATTGGAAGGTGGCTGGCAGGAAGGTGGGAAAGGTATTAGTGTAGCTGATGTTATGACTGCAGCTCGCCATGGAGTGCCTCGAGAAATCACGCCGGGCGTCCTAGAAGGCAAGTACTACCCTAATCACGAGGCCATTGATTTTTATCATCGTTATAAGGGAGATATCGCTCTTTTTGCGGAAATGGGCTTTAAGTGTTTTCGGACTTCTATTGCCTGGACGCGGATTTTTCCTAAGGGAGATGAAAAGGAGCCTAATGAAGCTGGTCTCCAATTTTATGACGACCTTTTTGATGAATGTCTCAAATATGGTATTGAGCCTGTTATCACTTTGTCTCACTTTGAAATGCCTTATCATCTAGTAACCGAGTACGGTGGTTGGAAAAATCGTCAGGTGATTGACTTCTTTGTTCGTTTTGCAGAAGTTGTTTTTAAGCGTTATAAGGACAAAGTCAAATACTGGATGACTTTCAATGAAATCAATAACCAAGCTAATTATCAGGAGGATTTTGCTCCCTTCACCAACTCTGGGATTGTCTACAAGGAAGGCGATGATCGTGAAGCAATCATGTATCAGGCTGCTCATTATGAGCTAGTGGCTTCAGCGCGTGCAGTTAAGGTTGGTCACGAAATCAATCCTGACTTCCAAATTGGTTGTATGATTGCCATGTGTCCTATTTATCCGGCTACTTGCAATCCGAAGGATATTCTCATGGCTATGAAAGCTATGCAGAAGCGTTATTACTTTACAGATGTGCATGTCTTTGGTCAATATCCTAAGCATATTCTCAAATACTGGGAAAGAAAGGGTATCAAGGTGGACTTTAGCGAGCAGGATCAGGAAGACTTGCTGGCGGGCACTGTTGACTATATTGGCTTTAGCTACTACATGTCCTTTGCTATTGACTCCCATCGGGAGAATAACCCTTACTTCGACTATATAGAGACTGAAGACTTGGTTAAAAATAACTTCGTTGAGGCTTCTGAATGGGAATGGCAGATTGACCCAGAAGGTTTACGCTATGCTCTCAACTGGTTTACCGATCATTATCATCTACCGCTTTTCATTGTGGAAAATGGCTTTGGTGCCATTGACCAGGTGGAAGAGGACGGTATGGTTCACGATGATTACCGGATTGACTATCTGGGCGCCCATATCCGCGAGATGAAAAAGGCCGTAGTAGAAGACGGTGTGGATCTCATGGGCTACACGCCTTGGGGCTGTATTGACCTAGTGTCAGCAGGTACGGGTGAAATGCGCAAACGCTACGGCTTTATCTATGTTGACAAGTATGATGATGGCAAGGGAACCTATGAACGCTCACCGAAGAAGTCCTTTAACTGGTATAAGGAAGTCATTGCATCAAATGGAGCTAATCTTTAGTAAGCTATAAAATTACCACAAAATATAGAGGAGGAGATGGTAAGTGTGCTGTTTTCCGCCTCTTTTTTTGGAAAAATTAGGAGAAAAACATGATTGGAAGTATTGCAGCAGTTTTAACAACCTTCGCCTTTTTGCCACAGGTCATTAAGGTCATCAAAACGAAAGATACCGAATCTATAGCGCTTGGTATGTATCTGATGCAGGTTCTAGGAATCGCCTTATGGTTAGCACATGGCCTAGTCATTCAGGATTTACCGCTCATTTTAGCTAATAGTGTTTCTTTTATTCTTTCAGGAATAATTTTAGTCTATAAAATAAGATATAAGTAGCTGTTTAGAAACCATTTCCGTTTCGATACGGAAAAAGCTTAAATGGAGATTGATAACGTTTTCATATATAATTGAGTTATCAAAAATAAGTTTTAAAAGGAGAATGATCATGTCAAAAGCATTAATTATCTGCGCGGCAGGAATGTCTTCATCACTGATGGCAAAGAAAACAACAGAGTTTTTGAAAGCGAAAGGAGAAGATGTTGAAGTAGATGCCATTAGCGCGACTGAAGGTGGTAAGGCTATTGCAGATGCAAAATTTGATCTTTATTTAATTAGTCCTCAAACTAAAATGTACTATAAACAGTTTGAAGATGCTGCCGCTAAAGTAGGAAAACCAATCGTTCAAATTCCTCCTCAAGCCTATATTCCAATTCCAATGGGTATTGAAAAAATGGCTAATTTGATTAAAGAAAATATTTAAGTGGTAAACTAGAGGTAGTGACAACTGATTTTGTAAAGAAGGAGGATAAGTGTTTTGCATCAAAAAGAAAAAATAATTCTTCAGTATTTGATGGATAATGCCGACCAATACATCACTAGTATGGAATTGGCTACACACTTAACCTGTTCGGATAGAACTGTTAGAAACTACCTCAAAAGTTTAGTCGGGATGCCTACTAGCCAAACTGGCTGGAAAATTATTGCTAAACAGGGGCATGGCTATCGATTCATTATTGATAATAAAGATGTATACCAAAAATTTCTTCAAAAAGAAGTATTGGGAGAAGCGTCAACAGAAGCTATTGAAGGAATCGATGATCGATATAATTATATCCTAAATAAGCTCCTCTTTGAGCAGGAATCCATTTATTTTGATGATTTGGCTGACGAATTATATGTTAGTCGATCTACCTTGTCTTCTGATTTTAAAAAGATTCGACAGGATTTATCCAAGTACGACTTAGAAATCGAAAGTAAGCCTAAACGTGGTGTCTATGTCACAGGAGATGAGCGTAATATTAGACGGTTTATTATTGAATTTTTCTTTCATGACAAATTTTTCCAAATTCTTCATAATTATATTAAGCTAGAGGTTTCTGGTAGACCGATTAGCCTTGAAGAATTAACAATTATCGTCCTTGATGAATGCCGGGAAGGTCAATTAAAACTCTCTGATTTTGTCATTCAAAACTTAGTCATTCACATAGCTCTTTCTCTCAAAAGAATTGGAGAAGGCTTTCAGATTAAGCAATTAGATAGTTGGTCAATGGATGAATATAGGGAAGAAGGCAAAATTGCAGAGAAGATCTTAAAACGCGTCTATCATTCAACGGGACTCAAATTTCCAAAAGAAGAAGTGGATTATATAACTCTGCACCTGGTTTCAAAGGGAAATTTACAAACGAATAAGTGTGAAAAAGAAGATGTTGCTCAGCAAATCAGAAAGCAATTATTATTTGTTTTAGAGCAAAGTAATTTTACACATGAATACCCCTTCAAGAATGATTTTCAATTAATAGAAGGTTTGGTTGCTCATTTGTCTACCCTCTTTGTACGGCTGAAAAATCATGTCAAAATGGACAATCCTCTTTTGGCAGAAATCCAAAATCATTATGCAGGAGTCTTAGAAATGACAGGCAATATTTTATCGGCCATGCCGATATTTGCTAACGAAAAATTGTCTGCCGATGAAGTGGCTTATGTAGCTCTACATTTTATGACTTCTTTGGAGCGCCTGAAAGAAAAACAAAAGTTTAATATACTAGTCATCTGTGCAACTGGCTATGGCTCAGCCCAAATGATTAAACATCGAATTGATAATGAATTGGGGAACCTGGTTCGTATTGTTGATGTGATTGGTTACTACGAAATAAATGATGAACGTCTAAAAAATATTGATTTTATCATATCTTCTATAGATTTATCAAACCTGGTCTTTAATATTCCGGTTTTTACTGTCAGTATCTTTCTTAATTCGGATGAAATTAGGGAAATCAGACATAAAATTTCTTTGTTAAAACCGATAAAAAACTACAAGTTAGACCAAGAAACTAATGTAGTTGAGTCGGATCAAGAGAGAATATTTGATGCTTATTTCTCACCTGAATGTTTTGCTGTACTTAATGAAGTTAATAAAGATCAAGTAATAGACAGTCTTTTACAAAGAATGTCCCAGGGAGAAGATGAACAATTTGTACCTAAAATGAAGGACCTGATTGAGCAAAGGGAAGAGATGAGTTCGATTGTTTTTTCTGATACTGTTGCTGTTCCCCATCCAATCAAAGCTTATGCGAAAGGTCATAAGATTGGAGTTGCACTCGTACCTGAAGGAGTAGTGTGGTCTCCAGAGTATCCAAAGATAAAACTGGTATTCCTCCCTTCGCCTTCCGTTTTTGGGAACGAAGACTTATCTAACCTGACTTCCAAAATTATCCTCTTGCTTGAGCAAGAAGAGCTACAAGAACAGATGATCAACTGTCAAACTTTCACAGACTTTAAAAAACTATTTCTCAGAATTCGATAACGTAAGGAGGCTTTTTATGAATCAAGAAGAGCTACAAGTGGTCGCTTTTGAAATTATTTTGAATAGTGGCAATGCTAGAGCGACCGTCCATGAAGCATTTTCGGAAATGCGTGAGGGTCATTATGCTGAAGCAGAGGAAAAATTAGAGCTAGCTAATACAGAATTAGTAGAAGCCCATCGAGCTCAGACAAAGTTATTGCAGGATTATGCAAGTGGAATTGAGATGAAGATGGAAATCATTATGGTTCATGCTCAAGACCACCTTATGACAACTATGACGCTTCGGGAAGTAGCTCTTGAGATGCTGAGTCTATATCGTAAGATTGAACAATAAGACAAACTGGATGAAGGGGAGTGGAACATGCAAACACAAGAGCAAAAACGGAAAGAAAATAGCCTGAAATCGACTTATTTCAACCGTTATTTGATGCTGAGATATTCTTTAGCAGCCATGTTTTTTGGAAATTTGTACTGGTTGCTTGTCCAGCTCTTTAACTGGACTTTATATGCAGTCATTCCTATCGTTTTACTGATTTCATCTATACTAGCAATAGCTGAGCAGTTTAAAATGTATGGCACAAAAGAAGTTTATTTGACTAAAACAAGATTGTTTTTCAATTTACAATTAATCGTTCAAATTCTATTGATCGCTCTTGTATTATGCACTGATCAAATCTCGATCATTTTTCCTATCTTCACTGCTAAGCTAAATAGCAAGTTGTTTATTGCTTTCATACTGGGGGTAGGCCTGTTGATTAGTCTTTTTAGCCTTCATAGAATAAGATTAATTTTGGAAGGTCGAGATCGAGCTTTGTTAAGACTTCAGCAATTAGAAAAAATAATGTAAAAATATAAGGAGGTTTCGTTATGGAACAACAAGGAGGACTATTTGGTTTCTTAGAGAAATATCTCATGGGACCAATGGGGAAAATTGCTCAGTACAAAATAGTGCGGGCGATCACAGCTGCAGGTATGGGGGCAGTACCATTTACCATTGTTGGCTCAATGTTTTTAGTATTTAGTGTGCTGCCACAATCCTTCTCATTCTGGCCAATCGTTGCAGATATTTTTGCAGCTTCATTTGATAAGTTCCAATCGCTCTACATGATTGCCTATTATGCAACTATGGGTGTCTTATCACTTTATTTCGTTCTAGCTATGGGCTATGAATTGACAAAGATTTATGCCGAAGAAGAAGGTCTAAACATGAATCCGCTCAACGGAGCTATGTTGTCTCTTTTTGCCTTCATCATGACCATCCCTCAAATTGTTTTTGAAAAAGGTGCTATGACAGCGGTGACTAGTCTCAAAAAAGGTGCTGTTATTGCTGATGGTTGGGCAATTAGTAATGGAGTGACTCGTTTTGGCACAACAGGTATTTTCACAGCCATTATCATGGCGGTGGTAACCGTTCAGATCTACCGTCTCTGTCTCAAGAAAAACTGGGTCATCAAGATGCCTGAAGCTGTTCCAGAAGGTGTGTCTCGTGGTTTTTCTGCTTTGATTCCTGGTTTTGTAGTTGCCTTTACAGTTCTCTTCATCAATGGTGCTCTTGTGATGATGGGGACAGACATCTTCAAAGTGATTGCGATTCCTTTTAGCTTTGTAACTCACTTAACCAATTCATGGATTGGTTTGATGATCATCTATTTCTTGACCCAATTGCTATGGATTGTTGGGATTCACGGTGCAAACATTATCTTTGCCTTTGTTAATCCAATTGCCCTTGCAAATATGGCAAGTAATGCATCAGAGGGAACCCGTTTCATTGTAGCCGGCGAGTTTTCTAATATGTTTGTTATTGCAGGTGGTTCTGGTGCGACTCTAGGTCTATGTATCTGGCTTGCAACTCGTGCCAAATCTGAGCAATTAAGCGCTATTGGTAAGGCTTCAATCGTTCCCGGTATCTTTAACATCAACGAACCTCTTATTTTTGGTATTCCTATTATTTACAACCCTACCCTAGCTGTACCATTTATTTTGGCACCAATGACCTCAGCTACCATCTACTATTTAGCGATGGAGCTAAACTTGATCAAGGCAGTCTTTGGCCAAGTTCCTTGGCCAACTCCTGTCGGAATAGGAGCCTTCTTGGGAACAGGTGACCTAAAAGCGATAATTGTAGCCCTTGTCTGTGCTCTAGCAGCCTTCTTAGTCTACTATCCATTCATCCGTGCTTATGACAAAAAGCTTCTTAAAGAAGAACAAGGAGCAAGTCTTTAATAAGCGCAGTTAGATATAGAAAAAGAGAAACTTGATAACGAGTTTCTCTTTTCTTTTACGAATAAAGGAGGTAAATGTTTGAGGAGGTGTTCATGTTTTCAGCGCGTGATAAGGATGGGAAGATCCTTCATTTACTAAAGGAGTCATCCGTTTCAAAAGGAGATTATTTTTGCCCAGGGTGTGGAGGGCCTGTCCGTTTGAAAAAGGGGAAGATCATGCAGCCTCATTTTGCACATATTCGTTTATCCGACTGCCATTATAGTGTCGAAAATGAAAGTAGAGAACATCTAAACCTTAAGGCGGCCCTTTTTCGCTGGGCCAATCAAACGACTGGGGTAGATGTAGAAGTGTTTTTACCAGACTTGCAACAGGTAGCGGATGTCTTAGTTGATGAGCGCCTTGCTTTAGAGGTTCAGTGTAGCAGTCTTTCTCAAGATAGACTTTGGGAGCGGAGTCAAAGATATCGCCAAGCTGGCTATCAAGTTCTCTGGCTTTTGGGAAAGAAACTCTGGCTCAGGCAAACACTAACCCCCTTGCAGAAGCAATTCCTATATTTCAGTCAAAACATGGGTTTTCATATCTGGGAATTGGACGAGGAAAGAAAGACACTAAGGCTGAAGTATTTGATTCATGAAGACTTTCATGGGAGAATCCAGTATAAAGAAAAAGAATTTCCTTTTGAAAAAGGAGAATTATTAGATATCTTACGCCTGCCTTTTAGCAAGCAGGAAATGAGTAGTTTCTTAGTGAAGTCAGATCCTGATATTTGTCACTATATCCGTCAGCAACTCTATTATCGAAATCCCAAGTGGATGAAAATACAGGCCAGCTATTATCAAAAAGAAAAAAATCTTTTAACCATGTCCAGAGAAGAATTTTATCCGCAAGTGCGCCCGATTCGTTCAGACCAGCCCTTGTGTCAGATTTCCCAAGACCTATCTACTTATTATGAAAACTTTCAGAGTTATTATCAAAATTCTCCAGATAAAAAGTACCAGATTGTCTACCCACCAGCCTTTTACGCAAGTTTAGATCAGTCTTGCTGAAAATTGGTGTAGCCCAGTTGTCTATTTTTGGGGCATTCTAGAATCTATCAAAATCGTGTATAATAAAATAAACTTACTACCAAATGGATTAAGACGTTAGACTTTATATTAAGTCTCCGTCCCAAAAGGTATCAGAAGTAAAAGGAGCCATCATGAAGAAAATTTTTGTCATCTTTTTGAGTATTCTAACGATCAGTTCAGGCATGATTTTAGGAGCTTGTAGTGTGGTAAACAGTCAGTCAGAAAAAAAGAATGAAAATATGCAAATGATTAAACTAGTAGAAAGTAAAGAGGCTGAAAAAGCATTTTATCATTGGTTTACTTATGTTGATCCTCGAGCATTTAAAAAAGAGGGCTTTATACAAAGTTATGAAATAGATAGAAGCTCAGTTTCAAAAAATCCAATGAGTGGGATAGACTTCAATATTATAATAAATGGAAATTCTGATTTTATTATCAGTTGCAATATAAATAAAAATAGTGACGGAGAGATAGAAAGCACTAGTGCCACTTATTCTGATAAGTTATCCCAAGCATTGGAAAGATAGGAGTTTGGCAAGGTATTAATAGATGATGAATAATTAAATGATAAGCAATATGTGGATATTGCATTAAGAGAATATCGTATTGATTCAAAAACTAAGGATGTGGTAATTGGGGAAGAGGGAAACGAAAGGGGTCGTCATGAAGAAAATGATTGTCATCATTCTGAGTATTCTAACTGTCAGTTCAGGCATGATTTTAGGAGTTTGTAGTGTGGTAAACAGTCGTTCAGAAAAAGAAGAAATGCTTCAGATTGCGCAAAGTCGAAAAGCTAAAAAGTTAGTTGAGGAAATGTTAAGGAAGAAAGATCCTGAAGCGTTAACAGAAAAGGGGATAATAAAAAAATATACAATAAATGAAAAAATCTTAAATATAATCCTATGGGTGGCTTAATAGTTGAGATTATAATAAACGATGACCCGGAATTAACAATTACCACAACATTGATGGAAGAGTCTGATGGAAAGCTAGAGCATTCAGGTTATGTAATCTCTGGTGAACTCGCAAAGAAATTGAGAGGAGAATAATATGGCGTATGATAAATAATTTAGTGATAAGAAAAACGACCTCTTTGGATCCGAGTCCTACATCGTAGGGAAACGGATCCAAAGATTTTTTAATATGCTTTATCAATTGAAATATACAGCCATTTTCAAACTTGAGTTTTATATAAACAAGGAATTTGTGATAAAATAAAAGGAATGGAGGATTTTTTATGGCTAAACAAAGAAATGAAATTGAAGAAAAATATACATGGGATTTAAGTACGATTTTCCCTACAGATGAAGCCTTTGAGACTGAATTTGCTCAGGTTTCTGAAGAATTAAAAAATGCAAGTAATCTAGCAGGACATCTGCTGGATTCGGCAGAAAGCCTTTTGACAACAACGGAAATTCAATTAGATTTGATGCGACGTATTGAGAAACTTTATTCCTATGCTCACATGAAGAATGACCAGGATACTCGTGTGGCAAAATATCAGGAATACCAAGCTAAAGGAATGACTATTTACAGTGAGTTTGGCCAAACTTTTGCTTTCTATGAGCCAGAATTCATGGAAATTACAGAAGATCAATACCAAGCTTTTTTGGCTGAAAAACCTGAACTACAAACCTATCAACATTATTTTGATAAGCTTTTGCAGAAGAAGGAACACATCCTGACCCAGCGTGAAGAGGAGTTGTTGGCTGGTGCTGGAGAAATCTTTGGTGCTGCCAGTGAAACCTTTGCTATTTTGGACAATGCGGATATCGTCTTTCCGGTGGTTCACAATGAAAAGGGCGAAGAAGTCCAGTTGACACATGGAAACTATATTTCTTTAGTAGAGTCTAAAAATCGGGAAGTTCGTAAGGAAGCTTATGAAGCTCTTTATAGCGTTTATGAACAGTATCAGCATACTTATGCCAAGACCTTGCAGACAAATGTTAAGGTTCAAAATTACAATGCGAAAGTCCGCAAGTTCTCATCTGCCCGTGAGGCGGCCTTATCGGCTAACTTTATCCCGGAAAGTGTCTATGATAGCTTGGTTTCTGCTGTAGACAAACACCTTCCGCTTTTACAGCGTTATATTGCCTTGCGAGCAAAGATTTTGGGTATTTCTGATTTGAAGATGTACGATTTGTACACGCCTTTGTCAGAAACAGATTACAAATTCACTTATGAGGAAGCCTTGGCTAAGTCTGAGGAAGTCTTGGCAATTTTGGGTGAGGACTATTTGAGTCGAGTGAAGACAGCCTTCTCAGAGCGCTGGATTGATGTTTATGAAAATCAAGGTAAGCGCTCAGGAGCATACTCAGGAGGATCTTATGATACCAATGCCTTTATGTTGCTCAACTGGCAGGATACACTAGATAATCTTTTTACCTTGGTGCACGAGACAGGTCACAGTATGCACTCCAGCTATACTCGCGAAACCCAGCCTTATGTCTATGGAGACTACTCTATCTTCCTAGCTGAGATTGCTTCAACGACCAATGAAAATATCTTGACAGAGAAACTCTTAGAAGAAGTAGAAGACGACGCAACTCGCTTTGCGATTCTCAATCACTTCTTGGATGGCTTTAGAGGTACGGTCTTCCGTCAAACCCAGTTTGCGGAGTTTGAGCATGCTATCCACAAGGCTGATCAAGAAGGACAAGTGTTGACTAGCGAGTTTCTCAATGAGCTATATGCAGACTTAAACGAGAAATACTACGGCTTGAAAAAAGAAGACAATCCGCAGATTCAGTATGAATGGGCACGCATTCCTCACTTCTACTATAATTATTATGTTTTCCAATACTCTACAGGATTTGCAGCTGCCTCGGCCTTGGCCGAAAAGATTGTCCATGGTAGCCAAGAAGACAAGGACAAATATCTGGACTATCTCAAAGCTGGGAACTCTGACTATCCGCTCAATGTCATCAAAAAAGCAGGTGTGGATATGGAAAAAGAAGACTATCTAAATGCAGCCTTTGCAGTCTTCGAACGCCGCTTGAATGAATTTGAAGCTTTGGTAGAAAAGTTGGGATTAGCATAAGATGGTCGAGACTTATAACCAAAACTCTAATCCCAATATGCGTCGGCCAGTGGTTAAAGAAGAAATTGTAGACTTTATGAGACAGCGTCTCCAGCCGGTCGCTGGTGGACTCAAGGAGCTGGAGGATTTTGCTAAAGCCGAAAATGTACCCGTGATTCCCCATGAAACAGTGGCTTACTTTCGCCTGCTTCTCGAAAGTCTCCAGCCAGAGAAGATTTTAGAAATCGGGACGGCTATTGGATTTTCTGCCCTTTTGATGGCGGAGCATGCACCTCAAGCTCAGATTACGACTATTGATCGCAATCCAGAGATGATTGAGTTGGCTAAGGCTAATTTTGCTAAGTATGACAGCCGCCAGCAAATCACTCTGCTGGAAGGTGATGCGATGGATCTGCTTGAGACACTAGAGGATTCCTACGACCTTGTCTTTATGGACTCTGCCAAGTCCAAGTATGTGGTCTTTTTGCCTCAGGTCCTCAAGCGCCTCAATCCTGGCGGTCTGGTCCTCATTGATGATGTCTTCCAAGGAGGAGACGTTGCTAAGCCTTTTGAAGAAATTAAACGCGGCCAACGGGCTATTTACCGAGGTTTACATAGTCTTTTTGATGCAACTTTGGACAGTCCTGATCTGACTGCGAGTCTGTTACCGTTAGGAGATGGCCTTCTGATGCTTAGAAAATCAAAATAAGCTGTAGATTTATAGGATTTTATCTAATTTTTAGAAAAATTTAAGCCATCAAATTTAATTTGTGGTACAATAGGAAAAGTGAGTAAACCAAGCTGTGTACTTCATTTTTAGAGAATAAAGAACGCAGTAACTCAATCAAGAATAGAGACAATGGAATGAATTGTTTCAAGTCTAACAATTTTACAAAGGAGTTTTCATTAAAATGAAGAAAAAAATTGTCGCTGGGGCAGTAACCCTTTTGTCAGTAGCTGTCTTAGCTGCTTGTGGAAAAACATCAGGTTCTGACAAGGACATCATTACTATGAAGGGTGATACTATTACAGTATCTGAGTTTTATGATAAAGTGAAAAGCAACCCTTCTGCTCAGCAAGTTTTGTTGAATTTAACGATTAAAGAAGTATTTGAAAAACAATACGGCAAGAAAGTGACTGATAAAGAAGTCGAAGAAGCTTATGAAAAGAGTTCAAAGGCTTATGGAGATAATTTTGCTCGTGTCTTGGCTCAAGCAGGTTTGACAGAAGATGCTTATCGTGAACAAATTAGAACCAATAAGCTTGTAGAGTACGCCGTTAAAAAAGCTGCAGAAAAAGAACTTACTGATGAAAATTATAAAGCTGCCTATGAATCTTATACACCAGAGGTAACTGCGCAAATTATCAAGGTGGACAGTGAAGATAAGGCTAAGGAAGTGTTAGCAGCTGCTAAAGCTGAAGGAGCTGATTTCGCACAGTTGGCTAAAGACAATTCAACCGATGGCGATACCAAAGATAAAGGTGGCGAAATCAAGTTTGACTCTGCAGCTACTAATGTGCCAGATGCTGTGAAAAAAGCAGCTTTTGGATTAGAAGCTAATGCAGTTTCAGATCTTGTAACTGTTCGTAGCAATCAAGGACAAGCAAGCTATTATATCGTTAAGTTGGTCAGCAAGACAGAGAAGTCTTCTAAGTGGGAAGATTATAAAGACAAATTGAAGCAAGTTATCTTAACTGCTAAGCAAAACAATACAAGCTTCATCCAAAGTGTTGTAGCAAAAGAATTGAAAGATGCAAACATCAAAGTTAAAGATGCTGCTTTCCAAAATCTCTTTTCTCAATACACCCAAACAAATACTTCATCTTCTTCATCAAAATAAGTTGACGAAGAAAGCATAAGCAAGTATAATGAAATGGTGAGAATTGATTTTTCAAGTTCTTAGTTCAGAGAATTGGCGGTGCTGCAAGCCATCTGAGACGAAAAATCATGCTACTCATCCTGCAAAATTGAATATGAAATGAGAATGACAAGTTCATTGAATGAAGGTGGTACCGCGGTTTTTCGCCCTTCGTGATATGGACTTGTCTTTTGATTTTTGGTGGTGTTTATGAAGACATTTCTTGTGAAACAAAAGTTTCGTTTTGGAGGCGAACGCTTCGATATCAAAGATGATAGAGGAGTAATAAACTATCAGGTGGAGGGATCTTTTTTCAAAATTCCTAAGACCTTTACCATCTATGACGCCCATGGGGAGCAAGTCAGTGAAATCAGTAAAGAAATTTTCACCTTGCTTCCTCGCTTTAATATTCAGCTACGTGACGGTTCGAATTTCTTCATTCGGAAGAAGTTGACCTTCTTGCGTGATAAGTATGAGTTTGATAGATTAGGTCTTCGAATTGAAGGTAACATCTGGGATTTGAATTTCAAATTGCTGGATGATCGTGATCAGCTTGTCGCCGAGATTCGAAAAGAGATTTTCCATTTGACCTCAACTTACACCGTAACTGTCTATGAAGACTCTTATGCAGACCTGGTCATTTCCCTCTGTGTCGCGATTGACTATGTGGAAATGCTGGAAAGCCAATCAAATTAAACAAGTAAATAAGGAGATATTATGAAACAACTATCTAGTGCTCAAGTACGCCAAATGTGGCTAGATTTCTGGGCAAGTAAAGACCACTCTGTAGAACCATCAGTCAGCTTGGTTCCTGTAAATGACCCAACTCTTTTGTGGATCAACTCAGGTGTGGCAACTCTTAAGAAATATTTTGACGGAACTATCAAGCCTGAAAATCCACGTATCACCAATGCGCAAAAAGCTATCCGTACCAATGACATCGAAAATGTCGGAAAAACGGCTCGCCACCATACTATGTTTGAAATGTTGGGGAACTTCTCTATCGGGGATTACTTCCGTGACGAAGCCATCACCTGGGCTTATGAGCTTTTGACCAGTCCAGAATGGTTTGATTTCCCTGCTGAAAAACTCTACATGACCTACTATCCAGACGATAAGGATTCTTATAACCGCTGGATTGAAGTAGGAGTGGACCCAAGCCACTTGATCCCAATCGAAGACAACTTCTGGGAAATCGGTGCTGGACCTTCTGGACCTGATACAGAGATTTTCTTCGACCGTGGAGAAGAATTTGACCCAGAAAACATCGGTCTTCGCCTTCTTGCAGAAGATATTGAAAATGACCGTTACATTGAAATCTGGAACATCGTTTTGTCACAATTTAACGCTGATCCAGCTGTTCCTCGTAGCGAATACAAGGAATTGCCTCACAAAAATATTGATACGGGCGCTGGTTTGGAGCGTTTGGTAGCGGTTATCCAAGGGGCTAAGACAAACTTTGAAACGGATCTCTTCATGCCGATTATCCGTGAAGTTGAGAAATTGTCTGGTAAGGTCTATGACCAAGATGGCGACAACATGAGCTTTAAGGTTATCGCGGACCACATTCGTTCCCTTTCATTCGCTATCGGTGATGGTGCCCTTCCTGGAAATGAAGGTCGTGGTTATGTCCTTCGTCGTCTTCTTCGTCGTGCTTCTATGCACGGTCAAAAATTGGGCATCAACGAACCTTTCCTTTACAAACTCGTTCCAACTGTTGGAAAAATCATGGAAAGCTACTACCCAGAAGTGCTTGAAAAACGTGACTTTATCGAGAAAATCGTGAAGAGCGAGGAAGAGTCATTTGCCCGTACCCTTCACTCAGGTCAACACTTTGCAGAAACCATTGTAGCTGACTTGAAAGAAAAAGGTCAAAACGTTATCGCTGGACAAGATGTCTTCAAACTCTACGATACATATGGATTCCCAGTTGAATTGACAGAAGAAATCGCTGAAGAAGCGGGTATGACTGTAGACCGTGAAGGTTTTGAAGCAGCCATGAAAGAGCAGCAAGAACGTGCGCGTGCATCAGCTGTCAAAGGCGGCTCTATGGGCATGCAAAATGAAACCCTCCAAAACATTACAGTGGGAAGTGTCTTCAACTACAATGCCAGTCAATTGCCTTCTAAGTTGGTGGCTATCGTAGCTGAAAACGCTGAAGTAGCAGCTGTTTCAGAAGGAACTGCCTCTCTTATCTTTGCGGAAACTCCATTCTACGCTGAAATGGGTGGACAAGTAGCTGACCACGGTCAAATCTTGGATGTTGCAGGAAACCTTGTTGCTACTGTGACAGATGTTCAAAAAGCACCAAATGGACAAGCGCTTCATACGGTTGAAGTACTTGCACCACTTGCTTTGAACCAAGAGTACACCTTGGCGATCGACACCAATCGTCGTCACCGTGTCATGAAAAACCACACAGCAACTCACTTGCTCCATGCGGCTCTTCACAATATCCTTGGCCATCATGCGACACAAGCAGGATCCCTTAACGAAGTAGAATTCCTTCGCTTTGACTTCACGCACTTCCAAGCAGTAACTCCTGAAGAATTGCGCGCTATTGAACAGCAGGTCAATGAGAAAATCTGGGAAGCAATTGCAGTAGAAACTGTTGAGACAGATATTGACACTGCTAAAGAAATGGGAGCTATGGCCCTCTTTGGTGAGAAGTATGGTAAGGAAGTCCGCGTTGTGACCATCGGCGACTACTCAGTGGAACTCTGTGGTGGTACCCATGTTGGCAACACTTCTGAGATTGGTCTCTTCAAGATTGTCAAGGAAGAAGGAATCGGATCAGGAACTCGTCGGATCTTGGCAGTGACTGGTAAGGAAGCCTTTGAAGCCTACCGCGAACAAGAAGATGCTTTGAAAGCCGTCGCAGTAACCTTGAAAGCACCTCAACTCAAGGAAGTACCTCACAAGGTGGAAGGACTTCAAGAGCAACTTCGTCAACTTCAAAAAGAAAATGCTGAGTTGAAAGAAAAAGCTGCAGCTGCAGCAGCAGGCGATGTCTTCAAGGATGTGAAGGAAGTCAACGGACACCGTTACATTGCTAGTCAAGTTTCTGTATCAGATGCCGGTGCCCTTCGTACCTTTGCGGATAACTGGAAACAAAAAGACTACTCTGACGTACTTGTTCTTGTCGCAGCAATCGGTGACAAAGTTAATGTCCTTGTGGCAAGCAAGACCAAAGACATTCACGCGGGTAACTTGGTTAAAGAATTGGCTCCAATCGTCGATGGACGTGGTGGTGGTAAACCTGACATGGCCATGGCAGGAGGAAGCAACCAAGCGAAAATCCAAGAACTCTTGGATGCAGTAGCAGGTAAATTGTAAGAAAAAAAGATCTATCCACTTGGATAGGTCTTTTTCCGTGCTCTCAGCTTCCTTACTTCTCTATATGAGAAGAAGATATTTTGCTTTTAGGAAAGAAAGTATGAATGTTTTTTCAAAAAATAATGTTATTTCCGAAGTTTTTTTGTATAAAAATACATAAAATACTTGACAAAGTGAAGAAATATACGTAAAATAAAACGCATATTTATACGGAGGTGTTTTAAAAATATGCGAATTTCGATTGTGGGAATTACTGGTTACTCAGGAATGGAACTCCTCCGTATTTTACTGCAACATCCGCAGGTGGAGGTCGTTTCCCTTCATGCCAGCCAAGATATGGAGGCCCCTGTGTCAGAGCTTTATCCTCATTTAAAGGGTATATGCGACTTGAAAATAGAAGCGTTCGACAGTCAGGAAATAATGCGACGAGCAGATCTTGTTTTCTTTGCAACATCAAGCGGAGTGGCTAAAGATTTGTCAAAAGATTTTGTAGAAGCGGGATTTCCAGTTATTGACCTATCTGGCGATCATCGTTTGCCAGGGAATATTTATAAAAAATGGTATCAGAAAGAGCCAGCTGAAGACCATGTTCAAAAAAAGTTTATTTATGGACTGTCTGAGTTTACAGATGTCAGAGGGAAGCGATTTATTGCCAATCCCGGCTGTTATGCGACGGCTACAGAGTTGGCCTTGATTCCCTTGCTACAGGCTCAGGCTATTGAGCTGGACTCCATTATTGTCGATGCCAAGAGCGGTTTGACAGGGGCTGGGAAAAATCCAGCTGCATCCAGCCATTTTGTTCATGTGCACGACAACTATGTGACTTACAAGCTGAATCAGCATCAGCATATTCCTGAGATTGTACAGCAGTTACAGCGTTTTGATGAGGGATTGCAGCAGATTCAGTTTTCAACTTCTCTCATTCCTGTCAATCGTGGTATTGTAGCGACGGTTTACAGCAAGTTGAAAGAACCTTTGACTCGGGAAGAATTTGCTGCTATTTATCAGGAATGCTATCAGGACAAGCCTTTTGTCCGTATCCAAGCAGCTCTTCCGAATCTGCACCAGGTTGTAGGTACTAATTATACAGATATTGGTTTTGACTATAATCCTGTCACAAACATTTTAACGGTAGTAGCTGTGCTGGATAACTTGATTAAGGGGGCTGCTGGTCAGGCGATTCAAAATATGAATCTGATGTTGGGTTTTCCTGAAACAGATGGCTTGCTCAGTCAATCGTCCTATGCCTAGATGAGAAAGGGTTAGATATGAAGATTATTGATGGAACGATTGCCAGTCCGTTAGGATTTTCGGCTGACGGTTTGCACGCTGGCTTTAAGAAAAAGAAGTTGGATTTTGGCTGGATTGTATCAGAAGTACCGGCCAGTGTGGCAGGGGTCTATACGACCAATAAAGTCATTGCTGCTCCGCTTCTAGTGACCAAAGCCTCAATCCAAAAGAGTAAGAAATTACAGGCAATAGTGGTTAATTCTGGTGTTGCCAATTCCTGTACAGGCCAGCAGGGACTGGACGCTGCCTATGAGATGCAGCGTTTGACTGCCCAAAAGCTGAAGATTGAGCCCGACTTGGTTGGTCTGGCTTCTACAGGAGTCATCGGCGAGCAGCTTCCGATGGATGCTCTGAAAAATGGTCTGTCACAGATTCTGGTGAGTGGGAAGGCAGAAGATTTTGCTGAGGCTATCTTGACGACAGATACTTGTACAAAGACCTGTGTAGTCACAGAAGAGTTTGGCTCAGACCTGGTGACTATGGCGGGGGTGGCTAAGGGATCGGGCATGATTCATCCGAATATGGCAACTATGCTGGCCTTTATCACCTGTGACGCTAATATTTCCAGTGCTACCTTGCAAAAGGCTCTCAGTCAGCATGTGGAGACAACTTTTAACCAAATCACGGTGGATGGAGATACATCGACCAATGACATGGTGCTAGTCATGGCGAACGGCTGCCGGCAAAATGAAGAAATTCTACCAGATACGGAAGAATTTGAAAAGTTTTCCAAGATGCTCCGCTATCTTATGGCTGACTTGGCTAAGAAAATTGCCAAGGATGGCGAGGGAGCGACCAAGTTGATTGAAGTTAATGTGCGGCACGCCAAGGATGAACAGAGCGGGCGTATGATTGCCAAGAGTGTTGTTGGCTCTTGCTTGGTTAAAACTGCCATTTTTGGTCAAGATCCCAATTGGGGCCGAATCTTAGCAGCTATCGGCTATGCGGGAGCAGATGTCTCAGTAGATAATATTGATATTTGGATTGAGGGGATTCCAGTCATGCAGGCTTCTAGCCCTGTGGCTTTTGACCCCGAGGAGACTAGTGATGCCATGGCTGGAGAGCTGCTGACCTTGACCATTGACCTACACGATGGGGACGCTGAAGCTCAGGCCTGGGGCTGCGATCTATCCTATGATTATGTGAAAATCAATGCCCTCTATAGAACCTAAGGAGAAATGCGATGAAAGATGTGATTGTTATAAAAATTGGCGGTGTTGCTGCGCAAAAGCTGTCTGATAAGTTTATCAAGCAGATGCAAGAGTGGATAGCAGCTGGTAAGAAAATCGTGGTCGTTCATGGGGGCGGTCTGGTCATAAATCAACTCATGAAAGAGCGCCAGCTGCCTACTCGCAAGGTTAAGGGGTTGCGTGTGACAGCTAAGTCTGACTTACCCATTATTGAGCAGGCTTTGCTAGGTCAAGTCGGCCGGACGCTGACACAAGAACTGAACGACTCAGATATTGAAAGCCTTCAGCTGGTTTCACATTTGGGAAAGACAGTTTCGGCAGATTTTATCGATAAAGATCTCTATGGCTATGTCGGTCAAGTGACGGCGATTCAAACTGCTTATCTAGAGCAGCTGCTGGCTGCGAACATCGTCCCAGTGCTGGCTTCGCTAGGAGAAAATGCTGTTGGCGAGTTCTTAAATATCAATGCAGACTATCTGGCAGCAGCTGTTGCCAGCAGCCTGCAGGCAGAGAAGCTGATCCTGATGACAGATATAGAAGGGGTTCTGGAGGATAAAAAAGTCCTGCCCCAGCTTCTGACCAGTCAGGTTTCCAAGAAGATTCAGACAGGTGTCATCAAGGGTGGCATGATTCCCAAAATTGAGAGTGCTGTTCAGACTGTGCTTTCCGGTGTCGGGCAGGTTTTGATTGGCGATAATCTTTTGACGGGCACCTTGATAGCAGAGGGATAATTATGACTTATTTATTTGAAAACTACAAGCGGGCACCTATTGAGTTTGTTAAAGCAGAGGGCACCTATCTGATTGATAGTGAGGGAAAGGCTTATTTGGATTTTTCATCGGGGATTGGCGTAACCAATCTTGGCTTTCACCCTCAGGTTCAGCGGGCTTTGATCCAGCAAGCAGGGCGCATCTGGCACAGCCCCAATCTTTATCTTAGCTCCCTGCAAGAGCAGGTGGCTCAAGCGTTGGCAGGTTCTTATGATTACTTGGCATTTTTCTGTAATAGCGGAGCGGAAGCCAATGAAGCAGCTATTAAGCTAGCTCGTAAGGCTACTGGCAAGCAAGGCATTATCACCTTTCAGCAATCCTTTCACGGTCGTACCTTTGGCACTATGGCCGCAACAGGACAGGATAAGATCAAGGAAGGATTTGGTGATGGGGTGCCTCATTTCAGCTATGCAGCTTACAATGATTTGGCCAGCGTAGAAGACTTGGTCAATCAGGATACAGCAGCTATCATGCTGGAATTGGTTCAAGGTGAGTCGGGAGTTTGTCCAGCAGAAGCAAGCTTTGTCAAAGTTTTGGCTGATTTTTGCCAACGAGAGGGGATTTTGCTGATTGTTGATGAGGTACAGACAGGTATGGGGCGCACTGGTCAGCTTTATTCCTTTGAGCATTATGGGATTATACCGGATATTGTGACACTGGCTAAGGGTCTGGCCAATGGCCTGCCTGCAGGTGCTCTATTAGGAAAATCCAGATTGGCTTCCGCTCTTGGACCTGGCAGTCATGGTTCTACCTTTGGTGGCAATAAATTAGCCATGGCAGCTGCCTTGGAGACCTTGCATATTATGAAAGAGATGGGCTTTCTGGAAGAAGTCAGGTCTAAGAGTGCCATCTTACTGGAGCAGCTACAGCTTGCTTTTCAGGACCATCCAAAGATTTCTGCTGTTCGCGGTCTGGGCATGATGATTGGGATTGAGACAAGCGCCAGTCTGTCAAAGATTGTTGAAGGTGCTCGTCAGAAAGGCTTGATTATCCTGACCGCCGGAGAGAATGTTATCCGTCTCCTGCCGCCTTTGACTATCAGCAGGGAGGAAATCCAGCAGGGGATTACTGTTTTAAAAGAAGTATTTTCAGAAGTAGATGAATAAAGGAAAAGGATTCAGTTTGAGCTGGATTCTTTTTTGTCTATGATAATAGAAAATTTGACAATGATTATTATTTTTTTGACAAAGATACTTGTCAAAAAGAAAAGAATCTGTTACAATACTTTTGAACAGGAAATGGAGGGACGCTTATGAATGTATTCTTATGGTTCTTGTTTCCGATGACTTTTATGGTTTTTATCTTTGGGATTGATTCTTCCAATAAGTTAAAACGGATGCAGGGACGGATAAAGTCTTTAGAAAGAAATAGAAAAGGAGAGAAAACAATGTCACGATTTTTAAAAGAGATGATTGGAAAGAAACCAATGATTACAAGTGAATTGATTGGGACAAATGATTGGCTTGTAGTGGATGTGGATGAAGACTGGGTTAAGCTTAGTAAAACTGATAAAAAAGGCCAGAAAAAAACGAAGCTTATGCGCATTGAAGATATTCGGTCTGTTGAATTGCTGGAGAATTGAGAGGAAATTTCATGAAATTAAAGAATCGTCTCAAGGAGTTGCGAGCACGAGATGGCCTCAATCAGACAGAGTTAGCAAGGAGAGCAGAAGTATCCAGACAGACTATCAGTCTCTTGGAACGAGGCGAGTACACTCCCTCTATCATCATTGCGTTGAAAATTGCTCATATTTTTGGAGAAACTGTCGAGAACGTTTTTAGAATCGAGGAAGAATGAAACAACTTAGAAATAATCGTCAACTTTTGCTTTTATCTTTGTTTATTGTTTATGTCTTGTCTTATGTTTTAAAAGATGCAGGGCTACTTCAAATAGAATTGCCCCTGAGGTTAGAATGGGCTGTTGTGCTTTATCTCACTCTAGCAGCTATCCTAGATAAAAGAATAAGCCATAAAAGAAAAGCTAGCTGTAAGTCTAGTGTAGGCTCTAAATTGAGAGATAGGAAAGGAAAATCATGACAACGAAAAAAAGAATAATGAGAAATGTAATTTTCTTAATTCTAGCCATAATCATTGGAGGAGCAATCGGCTCCTTTGCTGCTCGCATTGAACATGTCTCTTGGCCAAGTTTTTTGAATGTAGGACTACTACAAAACATAGGACGTGTTTGCTTGACCATTCTTTATCCTTTAACCTTTTATTTAATCTACCAAGCAAATAAGTATCATCTGTCTATGGAGAAAGAAGAGGATGAAGATAAAGAATATGAGCTTTATCGTCGAAGCTTTAAAACGTTAGAATCTGTGACAATCTTATTTAATGTCACCTCCGCTTTGACGTTATTTACTTTATTTGTTGGTGTAAACTATGTTTTTCCATTATTAGAAGCTGGTGCGGTGTTTTGGATTAATCTATATGATGGAGTTATTCTTCTAGCTCTTGTAATTGCCCAAATAGTATTGCTCAAGACGACACAGAAAATCCGAAAATATAAACTATCCATGGCACCTACCGTTGAAGAAATGAAGAAATTTGCTTTTTCCTTTGACGAGGGAGAACTACAAGCTAACTATGAACAGAGCTTTTTGATCCTCTTTAACCTAAATCAGCGGGTCATTCCTAGCCTATATGTTCTTATGTGGTTGGTGGGCTTGCTGACTCCGATGAATGTTGTTTCAGCTTACGTACTGACCATTATTTTCATTTATATCAATGTCATGTTCTATCCTATGGTTAAAAAGTACTTTAAATAAAAGAAGAAAGGATTGACTATGAAATTACTGAGAAAGATTGATTTTTTAACGGATAAGAAAACGAACCTTTGGCTTAATATAGGAGCTCTTTTATTAATCCTTCCTTTTCTCTTTTTCTTTGCTTGGGTAGCACTTGAATTGTTAGAAGAAGACGAGGGGCTGTTCGTCTTTACAGACTTTTTATACTTGTTCGCCTTGCTGGTTGTGCATGAGTTGATCCATGGCTTTTTCTTCAAGATCTTTGGTGATGAAAAAACGAAGGTCAAATTTGGTTTTAAAAACGGTATGGCCTACGCGACTAGCCCTGGGAGTTTTTATAGTAGGAGTAAGATGTTGATCATTGCTCTGGCACCCTTTGTTTTGATCAGTCTCTTTTTAACAGTCTGTTGTGAACTTGAATGGCTATCCAGCCCTTCCTACATTGCTCTGGCTAGCATTCATGCAGCCTCTTGTATCTGTGATTTTTATTTGTCTTATATCCTCATTAGTCAAAAGGAAGAAATTCTTGTTGAAGATACCGAAGTTGGTCTAAATATTTATCGAAAGGATTAGAAATATGAAGAATACAAAGAACATCAAAACCTTCCTTGTCCATTTAGGACTTTATTCATTAGTTATATTGTCTTATTTTGTTATTTTTTCAAGCATCATTTCTAGTGTCTTAGAATCTCTGATGATGGGAACCTCTCAATATATTGCTCTCCCGATCCTTTTATTCTTATCGGCTTTATATATTATTCCTTTGTGGAAATGGTATCAGCATGATTTGAAATTAGAGGTGAAAAAAACAAGGATAATCTCTTCTGTTTGGCTACCGGTCATTCTTTTGATTGCTTTTATAATTTTCCAAGAATTAATGCCCACGAATCCGTCGGAAAATCAAAATAATGTAGAAATGCTGATTGCCTATCAGCCTGCATTTGCTTTTATTTTTGTTGTTTTCCTTGCTCCGATTGTTGAAGAGTTGCTGACTCGAGGTTTTATGGCTAAGTTTTTTTTCTCAAAGCAAGTGACCTCCTTACGAAAGTTACTCTATATTCTTGCCTCCTCTACTTTATTTTCTCTACTTCATAGACCAGCAACCCCAGGTCAATTTCTAACGTATTTTATTATGGGAGTTATCTTTGCCTTAGGCTATTTATGTAGGAAAGATATACGGTATGCGATTGCTTTGCATATGGCCAATAATTTGTTTGCCTTTGTTCTCTTTGTCTTCTTTCAATAGAATAACGAAATATAAGACAGCACTTCTAAAGTTAGGCAGAAAAGTCTAACGGTAGAAGTGTTTTCTTTGGAATAGAGTTTAAATACCAAACTACTTTTCTGGACTTTCGAAAGCTAGCAGTTTCAAATAGTTGTGAAAGTGTTTTCCGGATGGTATAATGAGCTATCAAACGAAAAGAGGTTTCCTTATGTCCAAAGTCCTATTAATTGTCAACCCTAGTTCAGGAGGAGAAAAAGCCAAGTCCTATGAAGACTTGGCGAGAGAAAAGCTGGCAGAATGTTTCGATGAGGTAGTAGTCAAGCATACTGAAAAAGGCGGAGACGCAACAGCTTTTGCTAAGCAAGCCGCAGAAGACCATTATGATAGCGTCTTTGTCATGGGCGGCGATGGAACAGTCAATGAAGGGATCAGTGGTCTGGCTGAACTAGACTATCGTCCGACCTTTGGTTTCTTTCCACTTGGTACGGTCAATGACTTGGCGCGTGCTCTCGGCATTCCTCTAGACGCTGAAGAAGCCATCCAAAATCTGGATATCAACAAGGTCAAGCCGCTTGATATCGGCAAGATTAATGACCAGTACTTTATGAATGTGGTTGCCATTGGAACCATTCCAGAGTCGATCAATAATGTAGATTCTGAAGACAAGACCAAGTGGGGCAAGTTTGCCTACTTTATCTCTGGTTTCAAGCAGTTGATGGATACTAGTTTTTACGAATTCCATTTGAAGATTGATGGAGAGGAGCGCACGATAAAGAGCAGTACACTCTTGATTGGCTCTACCAACTCAATCGGAGGTTTCGAGAGTATTCTCCCTGAAGCCACTGTCAATGACGGCTTGCTTCACCTCTTGTATCTTAAGGATAAAAATCTCTTTGACACCTTGGTTTCTGTGCCAGATTTGATTTCGGGCAATGGTGAGAAAAGTGATAATATCGAGTATCTAACCTTTAAGGAAATCACAGTTGAGTTGGCTGATGCAAAAGCAGAACTCAGCGTCAACGTTGACGGAGATGAGGGAGACCAACTGCCAGTGACGATTCGTGTCTTACCATCCCACTTGAATGTTTATTACTAAATATTTTGGGAAAATCAGAAAAGCTAGATGATGTTTGCTTTATCTGTTCTCCTTGCTAGTTTAGATTACAAAACCCCTCTTTCCAACGAAGGAAAGAGGGGTTCTTTGTTTTATGAAGCGTAATTATAATCGCCATATTTCATATGTTATAACGTATGAAATATGTTTTTATTTGGTTCATAATCTTATAAACCGTAATTGTAGTCTTCATCTTGCATAGCTTCCACTTCACCAAGTAGGTATCCGTTACCAACTTGGGAGAAGAAGTCATGGTTAGAAGTGCCGGTTGAGATACCGTTCATAACGATAGGGTTTACATCATCAGCTGTATCTGGGAAGAGAGGGTCTTGGCCTAGATTCATCAAGGCCTTATTGGCATTGTAGCGTAGGAAGGTCTTGACTTCCTCTGTCCAGCCAACTTCATCATAAAGTGTTTCAGTATAGCCTTCTTCATTTTCATAGAGGGTGTAGAGTAGGTCATACATCCATTCTTTGAGTTTTTCTTGCTCGTCTTCTGGCAGTTCGTTAAAACCTAGCTGGAACTTGTAGCCGATGTAGGTTCCGTGGACAGATTCGTCACGGATGATTAGCTTGATAATCTCAGCGACGTTAGCCAGTTTATTATTACCCAGATAGTAAAGTGGAGTGAAGAAACCAGAGTAAAAGAGGAAGGTTTCCAAGAAAACGCTGGCTACTTTCTTTTCTAAAGCTGTACCATTTAAGTATATCTCATTGATGATTTCAGCTTTCTTTTGCAAGTAAGGGTTTGTATTGGTCCAAGCAAAGATTTCATCGATTTCTGACTTGGTGTTAAGCGTAGAAAAGATAGAAGAGTAAGACTTGGCGTGAACGGACTCCATAAATTGGATGTTGTTGAAGACAGCTTCTTCGTGGGCTGTACGGACGTCCTTACGCAGGGCATCTACACCAGATTCAGACTGGAGGGTATCCAAAAGGGTCAGACCACCGAAAACCTTGCCTACCAAGTCCTTTTCCTTGTGAGACAGCTTTCTCCAGTCATCCAAGTCATTGGATAGGGGAATCCGCGTATCTAGCCAGAATTGCTCGGTCAGTTTTTCCCAGGTGGACTTATCGATAACATCTTCAATAGCGTTCCAGTTAATGGCTTTGTAGTAAGTTTCCATTTGAAATCTCTTTCTATGTGTTGTGATGTGATAAAGAATCATTATTATTTTATCACAATTTTATAAGGGGATCGAACAAAAAGTCGGCGAACCGACTTTTGAGTTGCTAGCTGATGATGGTAATCAAGTCAGTAAGTAAAAACGAGATGACTGATTCCTAGAGAAAAACTAGATCACACAGCTTTCACATTGGTTGGCACCTACTTCGCCACCATCGTCAGTGAAGGTGCGGACGTAGTAGATGGATTTGATACCCTTGTTGAAGGCGTAGTTACGCAGGATAGAAAGGTCACGAGTTGTTTGCTTGCTTTCTTTTTTCCACTCGTAGAGACCTTTAGGAATATCGCTGCGCATAAAGAGAGTCAGAGAAAGACCTTGGTCCACATGCTCGGTTGCAGCTGCATAGACATCAATAACCTTGCGCATATCCATGTCATAAGCGCTAGTATAGTAAGGGATAGTCTCAGTTGACAGACCAGCAGCAGGATAGTAGATCTTACCAATTTTCTTTTCTTGACGTTCTTCGATCCGTTGAGTAATTGGATGAATTGAAGCAGAAACGTCATTGATGTAGCTGATAGAGCCATTTGGTGCAACAGCTAGGCGGTTTTGGTGGTAGAGACCATCAGCCTTGACCTTGTCGCGCAACTCAGCCCAATCCTCTGCAGACGGGATAAAGATGCCTGCGAAGAGTTCTTTGACACGGTCAGACTTAGGTACAAATTCACCTGTCAGGTATTTGTCAAAGTAAGTTCCGCTAGCATAGTCAGATTTTTCAAAGTTATGGAAGGTCACGCCACGCTCGCGAGCGATATTATTAGACTCAACCAAAGTCCAGTAGTTCATGAGCATGAAGTAGATGCTGGTGAACTCTACAGCTTCCGCTGATCCGTAATCGATCAACTGCTGAGCTAAATAACTGTGTAGCCCCATAGCACCTAAACCAAAAGTATGAGCTAGGCTATTTCCGTGATCGATAGAAGGCACAGCTGTGATGTGTGAACTATCAGTAACGAAAGTAAGAGCGCGTGTCATAGTCCGGATAGACTTTCCAAAGTCAGGAGAAGTCATCATGTTCACAACGTTGGTAGAACCTAAGTTACATGATACATCTGTTCCCAAGTGGAGATACTCTTGTGCATCATTTAAAAGACTAGGTTCTTGCACTTGCAGGATTTCAGAGCAAAGGTTACTCATGATGATTTTACCGTCAATTGGATTTGAACGATTAGCTGTATCGATGTTTACGACATAAGGATAGCCAGATTCTTGTTGGAGTTTAGAAATTTCTGTTTCCAAATCACGAGCCTTGATCTTGGTTTTAGTGATATTTGGATTAGCGACCAATTCATCATATTTTTCAGTGATGTCAAGGTAGGCAAATGGCACTCCGTACTCGCGTTCAACAGAATATGGGCTGAAGAGATACATTTCTTCATTTTTACGAGCTAATTCGTAGAATTTATCTGGAATGACAACACCGAGTGAGAGGGTTTTAACCCGAACTTTTTCGTCAGCATTTTCTTTCTTAGTTGAAAGGAAAGCGATGATATCTGGGTGGAAGACGTTGAGATAAACAACTCCAGCTCCCTGACGTTGTCCCAGCTGGTTAGAGTAGGAGAAGCTGTCTTCAAAGAGTTTCATAACAGGCACAACGCCAGACGCAGCTCCTTCATAACCCTTGATAGGTGCTCCAGCTTCCCGCAGATTGCTGAGGGAAATACCGACTCCGCCTCCGATACGAGATAGTTGAAGGGCAGAGTTGATAGAGCGACCGATTGAGTTCATATCATCTGTTACTTGGATGAGGAAGCAAGATACCAATTCACCGCGACGAGCTCGACCTGCATTAAGGAAGCTTGGTGTAGCTGGTTGATAGCGTTGGTGGATGATTTCATTGGCAATATCCTTAGCAATGGCTTCGTCTCCCTTGGCAAAGTATAGGGCGTTAAAGAGAACACGCTCTTCCATGCCTTCCAGATAGTATTCACCATCATTTGTCTTTAGTGCATACTGGTTGTAGAATTTGTAGGCCGCCATGAAAGATTTAAACTTGAAATCTTGTGCATGGATAAAAGCAGCCAGCTCTTCGATGTACTCAGGAGAATAAAGCTGGATAAATTCTTTTTCTAGATAGTTTTCTTCCATTAAATAATTAATTTTTTCTGTAATTGAAGAAAATTGTTTAGTATTCGGCTCAACGTTTTCTTTAAAGAAAGCTTCCAATGCTTCTTGGTCTTTATGAAGCATGATTTGACCGTTGACAGGACGGTTAATTTCATTATTAAGACGGAAGTAAGTAACGTCTTCTAAGTGTTTTAAACCCATAATCGTTTCCTTTATATTTTTTTCTGCAAAAGAAAGTGCTCCTATATACTATAGAAGCTCCTCCTTCTTTTTGTCTTGCTATTCTTATGATAGTTGTTTTAATTTATTTGGTTGGAAACCAGAGAATGCATCAGTTGCTGTTTGGATAACCGGAGCAGCATTGAAGCCTAGGTTTTTGACGTGCTCGATGTATTCTGGTTGTTCGTCAAGATTAATTTCTCTATATTCCACATGATTTGTATCCAAGAATCGTTTGGTCATTTTGCATTGAACACAATTATTTTTTGAGTAAATCGTTACCATAAAAGGAACTCCTGTTTATTAAAAATTTAATTCTTTCTTAGTATATCTCAAAGAAAAAATCTTGTCAATGGATTAGACTAAATATTGTGTTATATTTTATTATAACACAGTGTAGAATACAAGATATGGTGTTTTGCAAGGAAAGAAAAAAGAGAGAAAGCATCTTAAAGATTGATATATCAAGGTTTTTACATAGGTAATAAAATTCTTTTCTAATATTTTTGAAAATTGTACTAACGATTCTCAAATAAAAAGTTAGCTGGAGACATAGCTAGATAGATCTTGTAAAATAAGGTGTCAGATAAGATTTTAGATTGAAAAATGCTGTTGAAATTTGAAAAAACTGATACTGATTCTTGAAAAAGATTTCAAAAAATGATATAATCAGAAATTGTAAGGGTTATCAAAATATCCTAAAAAAGAATTATTTAAAGGAGAGTCTAATTATGGCTTCTAAAGATTTCCACATTGTGGCAGAAACAGGTATTCACGCTCGTCCAGCAACTTTGTTGGTTCAAACTGCAAGTAAATTTGCTTCAGATATCACTCTTGAATACAAAGGTAAATCAGTAAACTTAAAATCAATCATGGGCGTAATGAGCCTTGGTGTTGGTCAAGGTGCAGACGTAGTTATCTCTGCTGAAGGTGCAGACGCTGATGACGCACTTGCAGCAATTGCAGAAACAATGGAAAAAGAAGGATTGGCATAATATGACAGAAATGCTTAAAGGAATTGCGGCATCTGATGGTGTTGCTGTTGCTAAGGCATATCTATTAGTCCAACCGGATTTGTCATTTGAGACTGTTTCAGTCGAAGATACGAATGCAGAAGAGGCTCGTTTGGATGCAGCTCTTGAAGCTTCACAGAACGAGCTTTCTGTTATCCGCGAGAAGGCAGTAGGTAGCCTTGGTGAAGAAGCAGCCCAAGTATTTGATGCTCACTTAATGGTTCTCTCTGACCCTGAAATGGTTGGTCAGATTAAAGAAACAATCCGTACGAAAAAAGTGAACGCTGAAGCGGGTCTTAAAGAAGTAACGGATATGTTTATCACAATTTTTGAAGGTATGGAAGACAATCCGTACATGCAGGAACGTGCAGCGGATATCCGTGACGTTACAAAACGTGTTCTTGCAAACCTTCTGGGTAAAAAATTGCCAAACCCAGCTTCTATTAACGAGGAAGTGGTTGTCATTGCACATGACTTGACTCCATCTGATACAGCACAGCTTGATAAAAACTTTGTTAAGGCTTTTGTAACAAATATCGGTGGACGGACTAGTCACTCAGCAATTATGGCTCGTACGCTTGAAATTGCTGCTGTTCTCGGTACTAATAATATTACAGAATTGGTAAAAGACGGGGACATCATTGCAGCTAATGGTATCACTGGTGAAGTGATTATCAACCCAACTGAAGATCAAATTTCAGACTTTAAAGCAGCTGGTGAAGCTTATGCAAAACAAAAGGCTGAATGGGAATTGCTTAAGGATGCCGAAACTGTAACTGCAGATGGCAAACACTTCGAGTTGGCGGCTAACATTGGTACACCAAAAGACGTTGAAGGTGTAAATGCAAATGGTGCAGAAGCTGTCGGCCTTTACCGTACTGAGTTCCTCTATATGGATTCTCAAGATTTCCCAACAGAAGATGAGCAGTATGAAGCATACAAAGCTGTTCTTGAAGGAATGAATGGAAAACCAGTGGTTGTTCGTACGATGGATATTGGTGGAGATAAGGAACTCCCTTACTTCGATATGCCACATGAAATGAACCCATTCCTTGGCTTCCGTGCTTTGCGTATCTCTATTTCTGAAACTGGTAATGCAATGTTCCGTACACAAATTCGCGCTCTCTTGCGTGCTTCTGTACATGGACAATTGCGCATCATGTTCCCAATGGTAGCTCTTCTGACAGAATTCCGTAAAGCTAAAGCGGTTTACGAAGAAGAAAAGGCTAAGTTGCAGGCTGAAGGTGTTGCTGTAGCGGACAACATTCAAGTAGGTATCATGATTGAAATTCCGGCTGCAGCTATGCTGGCGGATCAATTTGCTAAGGAAGTTGACTTCTTCTCTATTGGTACCAATGACTTGATTCAGTACACTATGGCAGCAGACCGGATGAATGAACAAGTTTCTTACCTCTACCAACCATATAACCCATCTATCCTTCGTTTGATCAATAATGTTATCAAGGCAGCCCATGCTGAAGGTAAGTGGGCAGGTATGTGTGGAGAAATGGCCGGTGACCAAACTGCAGTACCATTGCTTGTTGGTATGGGCTTGGATGAGTTCTCTATGAGTGCGACATCTGTTCTTCGGACTCGTAGCCTCATGAAGAAGCTAGATACTAAGAAGATGGAAGAGCTGGCTCAACGTGCATTGACAGAATGTGCAACGTTGGAAGAAGTCTTGAAGCTTGAAAAAGAATATCTGGACTTTGATTAATTAATTTTATAGAGCGGGAAACCGCTCTTTTTTAGAACCATTTTCAAAATAGTTTTTTCTTTAAATTTCGTTCGTCAAAACAGCGACTTATATATGGATGAAAATGGATCAACAGGAAATTGGTATATAAGAAAACGGAGAGAGGGCAATCGTTCGGTTTTTGGAAAAATTTGCCAATATTTATGAAATTTACTTGAAAAAATGTCGAAATTAAGATAAAATAGAAACATAGAAAACGCTTACAAAGAGGTGATTGCATGGACAAAAACGAAGCATTAAGAACCTTTACAACTGGTGAAAACTTTCATTTGCAACACTATCTAGGAGCACATCAGGAAGAAGTAGATGGTAAAGTCGGCTACTCTTTCCGTGTTTGGGCTCCCAATGCTCAGAGTGTTCATTTGATTGGTGATTTCACTAATTGGTATGAAAATCAAATTCCTATGGCACGTAATGAAGCAGGGGTCTGGGAAGTATTTACAGACCTACCAAAGGAAGGAGATATTTACAAGTACAATGTCAAACGTAGCAGTGGTCAAGAAATTTTGAAAATTGATCCACTGGCTATCTATTTGGAAGAGCGTCCTGGAACTGGAGCAGTTATCCGTACTATTCCTGAAAAGAAATGGAAAGATGGTCTCTGGCTAGCCCGTCGGAAGCGCTGGGGCTTCTTCTCACGACCTGTCAATATCTATGAAGTGCATGCTGGCTCATGGAAACGCAATGAAGATGGCAGTCCTTATAGCTTTTCTCAGTTAAAAGAAGACTTGATTCCTTATCTAGTGGAGATGAACTACACACATGTGGAATTTATGCCACTTATGGCTCACCCACTGGGACTTAGCTGGGGCTATCAGCTCATGGGCTACTTTGCCTTTGAGCATACCTACGGCACGCCTGAAGAATTTCAAGATTTCGTCGAAGAGTGTCACTTGAACAATATCGGGGTCATTGTGGACTGGGTGCCAGGTCACTTCACTATTAATGATGATGCTTTAGCCTACTATGATGGGACACCGACTTTCGAGTATCAGGACCACGATCGGGCTCATAACTATGGTTGGGGTGCTCTCAACTTTGATTTGGGCAAGAATCAGGTTCAGTCTTTCTTGATTTCCAGCATTAAATTCTGGATTGATTTCTATCATCTGGACGGTATTCGGGTTGATGCTGTCAGCAATATGCTCTATCTGGACTATGATAGCGGACCTTGGCAACCAAACAAAGATGGAGGCAATCGCAACTATGAAGGGTATTACTTCCTGCAACGCCTCAATACGGTCATCAAACTAGCCCATCCAGATGTCATGATGATTGCAGAGGAAAGTTCCTCAGGCACCAAGATTACGGGTATGAGAGAGCTGGGTGGTCTAGGTTTTGACTACAAGTGGAATATGGGCTGGATGAATGATATCCTTCGTTTCTACGAGGAAGACCCAATTTATCGTAAGTACGATTTTAATCTAGTGACCTTTAGCTTTATGTACGTATTCTCTGAAAACTTCCTCCTGCCGTTCTCGCATGATGAAGTGGTTCACGGCAAGAAGAGCCTCATGCACAAGATGTGGGGCGACCGTTACAATCAATTTGCGGGGCTCCGCAACTTGCTGACCTATCAAATCTGTCATCCGGGCAAGAAATTACTTTTTATGGGATCAGAGTTTGGTCAATTCTTAGAGTGGAAGTCAGAAGAGCAACTTGAATGGTCTAATCTGGACGATCAGATGAACAAGAAGATGCAGGGCTTTACTGCTACACTCAATGCCTTCTATAAAGACAATCGTCCGCTTTGGGAGATTGATCTGAGCTATGATGGCATCGAAATCATAGATGCAGATAATGTTGATCAAAGTGTTCTCTCCTTTATTCGTAAGACTGAAAAAGGTGACATGTTAGTTTGTGTATTCAATATGGCGCCGGTAGAGCGGAAGAACTTTACCATTGGTGTTCCAGTGGCAGCCATTTATGAAGAAGTTTGGAACACTGAATTAGAAGAATGGGGAGGTGTTTGGAAGGAACATAACGAAACAGTTCAGTCTCAAGAAGGGCTTTGGAAAGATTATCCACAGACCTTGACCTTTACACTGCCAGCTCTTGGAGCCAGCATCTGGAAGATCAAGCGTCGTATTAAATCAAAGTCAACTAAAAATAAAAAATAGGGTTATCCCATTTGTTGTAATTGAACTTGTATTAAAATATCGGAGAAAGATACGCAATTTGCGAAATGAAATGAGATATAAGTTCGGATGCTGTAAGGTATAAGTCTTCCTTGGAGTACCGTTCCGTCAACACATTTCCTGTTTTTGATGTTTAATGCACTCGAACCTTAGCAAGGAGTAGTCTATGAAGAATGAAATGCTAGCTTTGATTCTTGCCGGTGGGCAAGGAACACGTCTTGGAAAGCTTACACAGAGTATTGCAAAACCTGCAGTACAGTTTGGTGGACGTTATCGTATTATTGACTTTGCCCTGTCTAACTGTGCTAATTCCGGCATTCACAATGTCGGTGTCATTACTCAATACCAGCCTCTAGCTTTGAATAGCCATATTGGAAATGGGTCCAGCTGGGGATTAGATGGCATTAATACAGGGGTGTCCATTCTTCAGCCTTATTCTGCTAGTGAAGGGAATCGCTGGTTTGAAGGAACTAGCCATGCAATATTCCAAAATATTGATTACATTGACAGCATCAATCCAGAATATGTCTTGATCTTATCTGGTGACCATATCTACAAGATGGATTATGATGATATGCTCCAGTCTCACAAGGACAATAATGCCAGCTTGACAGTAGCTGTACTGGATGTGCCTCTCAAAGAAGCCAGCCGTTTTGGTATCATGAATACAGATGCTAATAATCGGATTGTTGAATTTGAAGAAAAACCAGAAAATCCTAAGTCAACCAAGGCTTCTATGGGGATTTATATCTTTGACTGGCAGCGCCTGCGCAATATGCTGGTAGCTGCTGAAAATAGCAATGTGGATATGTCTGACTTCGGTAAGAATGTTATCCCTAACTACCTTGAATCTGGCGAAAGCGTTTATGCGTATGAGTTTGCTGGCTATTGGAAAGATGTTGGTACGGTTGAGTCTCTCTGGGAGGCTAATATGGAATATATCAATCCAGAAAATGCTTTGGATAGTCGTAACCGTCGCTGGAAGATTTATTCTCGTAACTTGATTTCTCCGCCAAACTTCCTCAGTGAAAATGCCAAAGTAGAAGATTCTCTGGTTGTTGATGGTTGCTTTGTTGATGGGACTGTTAAACACTCCATCCTTTCTACTGGGGCTCAGGTTAGAAAGGATGCTGTTATTGAGGACTCTGTCATCATGAGTGGTGCTATTATTGGTCAGGGTGCTAAGATTAAGCGAGCTATTATCGGAGAAGGCGCCATCATTGCTGAAGGTGTAGAAATAGATGGCACAGAGGAAGTATTTGTGGTTGGATACAACGAGAAAGTGGGGGTACCAAAAGATGAAGATTGATAAATATTCAGCGATTTTAGGAAATACAGTCGGGTTCCACGACATGTCTACTTTGACAGATCATCGTCCAGTGGCCAGCCTTCCGTTTGGTGGAAAATACCGCTTGATCGACTTCCCTCTTTCAAGTCTGGCTAACGCAGGAATTCGTAGCGTCTTTGGTATCTTCCAACAGGACAACATTAGCTCAGTATTCGACCATATCCGTTCAGGTCGTGAATGGGGGCTATCTACTCTCCTCAGTCACTACTATTTGGGAATCTACAATACTCGTGTAGAAAGCTCTACAGTCGGTGAGGAATACTATGATCAGCTCTTGACTTATCTCAAACGTTCTGGTTCTAACCAAACTGTTGCTCTCAACTGTGATATTTTGATCAATATAGATCTCAATCAAGTTTTCCACTTACACAATACAACGCAGCAACCGATCACAGTTGTTTATAAGAAACTGCATAAAGAAAATATTTCTGAAGTAAACTCTGTTTTAAATATTGATGAAACGGACCACGTCAGAGGACATAAGCTCTTTGATGAGCGGGAAGATGCAGAACTCTTCAATATGTCTACGGATATCTTTGTTGTGGATACTCCATGGTTAATTGAAAAGTTGGAGGAAGAGGCTAAGAAAGAACACCCTCAAAAGCTTCGCTATGTCCTACGTGATTTAGCGGTTGAAGAAGGTGCTTTTGCCTATGAATATACTGGCTATTTGGCCAATATCCACTCTGTAGCAACATACTATCAGGCTAACCTCGATATGTTAGAAAGCAAAAAATTCTATTCACTCTTTAGCCCAAATCAAAAAATATATACCAAGGTTAAGAATGAGGAACCTACCTATTATGCTCCTTCTTCAAAGGTGTCTCGCGCCCAATTTGCATCTGGAAGTATTGTCGAAGGGGAAGTTGATAATTCAGTGATCTCACGTAACACTAATATCAAAGCTGGTAGTCAAGTAAAAAATAGCATTCTATTTCCTCGAGCTGAAATTGGGGAAAATGCAACAGTTGAATATGCCATCCTTGACAAAGGTGTTGAGGTTGCAGAAGGCGTTGTAATACGTGGAACAGCAGAAGACCCAATCGTAGTCAAGAAGGGCCAAAAAGTTACAGAGGACATAATTCGATGAAGATTTTATTCGTAGCAGCAGAAGGAGCACCATTTTCGAAGACAGGTGGTTTGGGAGATGTTATCGGCGCTCTCCCAAAATCACTGGTCAAACATGGCCACCAAGTTGGTGTCATTCTTCCTTATTATGATATGACAGATGCTAAATTTGGCGATCAGGTAGAAGATCTCTTCTATTTTGAAGTCAGTGTTGGTTGGCGTCGCCAGTATGCTGGAGTTAAAAGGCTGGTCTTGAACGGTGTATCTTTCTATTTTATAGACAATCAGCATTATTTCTTCCGTGGCCACGTTTACGGAGATTTTGATGATGGGGAACGTTTTGCCTACTTCCAACTAGCAGCGGTAGAATTAATGGAGCGGATTGATTTCATTCCAGATGTCCTCCATGTACATGACTACCATACTGCTATGATCCCTTTCTTGGTGAAAGAGAAATATCGTTGGATTCAAGCTTATAACAATATCAAGACAGTTCTAACCATCCATAACTTGGAGTTTCAAGGACAATTCTCTGATAGTATGTTGTGGGAATTATTTGGCGTGGGATATGAACGTTACGAAGATGGAACCCTTCGCTGGAATGACTGTCTCAACTGGATGAAGGCTGGTATTCTCTACGCAGACCGAGTGACAACTGTATCACCAAGCTATGCTGGTGAAATTCGGACTCCGGAATTTGGTTGCAATTTGGATCAGATTCTGCGGATGGAATCCGGTAAGCTAGTGGGTATTGTTAATGGTATTGATACAGAGATTTACAATCCTGAAACAGATCCATTGCTAGCCCATCACTTTGACAAATCTGATTTATCTGGTAAACTAAAAAATAAGCGAGCTTTACAGGAACGCGTAGGCTTGCCTGTTAGAGATGATGTTCCACTTGTCGGAATTGTATCACGCCTGACTCGGCAGAAAGGATTTGACTTAGTGGTTGAAGAGTTGCATAATTTTCTTCAGCAAGATGTACAAATCGTCCTTTTGGGGACAGGTGATCCAGCTTTTGAACAAGCCTTTGCTTGGTTTGGTCAAGCTTATCCAGACAAGCTTTCGGCTAACATTCTCTTTGATGTGGGATTAGCCCAAGAGATTTATGCTGCCAGTGATATTTTCCTGATGCCTAGTCGCTTCGAACCTTGTGGCCTGTCACAAATGATGGCTATGCGTTATGGAACCTTGCCTTTGGTACATGAAGTTGGCGGTCTGCGAGACACAGTAGAACCTTATAATGTTTATACAGGTCAAGGAACTGGATTTAGCTTTAATAATTTTTCTGGTTATTGGTTGAGCTGGACTTTTAAAGAAGCTCTTAACCTCTATACCCATGATAAGGAGGCATGGAAATCCATGCAAGAACAGGCCATGGAAAGAGATTTTTCTTGGGACACGGCTAGTTTAGCCTATAGTGATTTGTACCAATCACTTCTATAACATTTACTTTGGAATCAGTATAAGCAAATCCTCTCTTGACCATGGGACAAGGGAGGATTTCCGTGAGAATTACATTTTTATATATTATCATGCTGTTTTGGAGCTCTGTTTTTAGCCTGTAGCTGAAGCGAGTGTTTCCCATCTTGATTGAAAAAAGTATTTCTATATTAAAAAACTGTTTCCCGCTATCAAGAAAGGGAGATAATCGTCCACTATGGAACTGACAAAAGAGCAATTTATCCGAGATTTTAAGGATATTTTACATGAAAGACAACTAATAAAAGTAGCTGATGCAACGCCGAGAGAACTCTTCCAAGCTCTGGCTAATACTGTTCGTAAGTATATTACTCCACTATGGTTGGAACGCCGTAAAAAGTTGGTCGAACACCGCCAAAAAACAGCTTATTACTTCTCTATTGAGTTTTTACCGGGTCGTATGTTAGAAACTAACCTACTCAATCTTGGGATCCTTGATACTGTCAAAGATGGTTTTGCAGAAATGGGAGTAGATTTTACAGCTGTAAAAAATGCTGAGCATGACATGGCTTTAGGAAATGGTGGTCTCGGTCGTTTGGCTGCTGCCTTTATGGATTCTCTTGCTACAACGGGCTATCCTGGTTTTGGAAATGGGATTCGCTATCGCTATGGTCTCTTCAAACAACGGATCGTAGATGGATACCAGGTTGAAATTCCCGATGACTGGTTTGGAAGACTGGGGAATGTCTGGGAGACTCGAAAGGATCATGATATTGTAGACGTTAAAATTTTCGGTAATGTTTATCTCCGTGCTAACGAAGAAGGAAGAATTGTACCGGTTTATGAGAATTCTAAAACCTTGCGTGCGGTGCCTTATGATGTACCTCAGATTGGTTTTGGCAATGATAATGTCAATAACCTGCGACTTTGGGATGTTGAGATTCCAGAAGAATATGAGCTAGACTATCCGACAATCGAAGCTCGTCGCCGTGTGCAGGATATAACAGCTATTCTTTATCCAGATGATTCTAGTCATGAAGGTAAAGAACTACGTTTGATTCAGGAATACTTTATGACCAGTGCAGGTTTGCAGACAATTATCAAATCCTACCTCAAGCAAGGTCGTCCGCTCAAGGATATTCATGAGAAGGTTTCTGTCCATATCAACGATACCCATCCAGCTGTTTCACCAGCTGAATTTATGCGTCTTTTGATGGATGAATATGGTCTTGAATGGGCTGATGCTTGGAATGCAACGGTTAAGACCATGAGTTATACTAACCACACTATTTTATCTGAAGCTTTGGAAAAATGGGATGCTGAACTCTTTAAGAATGTCCTGCCTCGGGTCTATCAAATTATCTTGGAAATCGATAACCGTTATGTGACAGAAATGGCTAGTCGCGGTATTGCTCCGCAAATCATTGAAAATACTCGGATTGTCAAAGACAATCAAATCCACATGGCTCATTTGGCGATCATTGGCGGTCATTCGATTAACGGGGTTGCCAAACTCCATACTGAATTGCTCAAAGAAGATACCTTGCGTGACTTTTATGCTATCTATCCAGAGAAATTTAATAACAAAACCAACGGGATTATCCAACGCCGCTGGTTGCAAATTGCGGATGAGCCTTTATCAGCTGAGATTGATAAACTAATTGGTAAGGGCTGGAGAAGTGATATCCATGAGCTGCGTAAGCTTTTGGAATTCAAGGACAATCAGCAAGTGCTGGGTGATTTCTACCGAGTGAAGCAAGAAGCCAAGGCTCGTCTGGCTGACTTCATCAAGGAATCAACAGGTGTGGAAGTCTCTACAGAAGCTATCTTTGATGTCCAGGTGAAACGGCTCCACGCCTACAAGCGTCAGCTCCTTAACTTGCTTCATATCATCAAGCTCTACTGGGACCTCAAGGACAATCCTGACAAGGATATGGTGCCACGTGTCTTTATTTTCGGTGCCAAGGCTGCTCCGGGCTACCACTTTGCCAAGTCTGTTATCAAACTGATCAATGAAGTGGCCAATCTGGTCAACAAGGATGAAAGCCTTCAAGGCAAACTCAAGGTTGTTTTCCTGGAAAACTACCGGGTCAGCCTGGCTGAGCTCATCATTCCGGCTGCGGATGTATCAGAGCAGATTTCTCTGGCTTCCAAGGAAGCTTCTGGTACTTCCAATATGAAGTTCATGATGACAGGTGCCATCACCCTAGCTACTCTGGACGGGGCCAATATCGAAATCAAGGACGAGGTTGGCGACGACAACATTGTCATCTTTGGGATGGACAAGGACGAGGTTTACGAGCACTATGCCCGCCACGATTATTACTCACGCGGTGTCTATGAAAGCAATTCAGACATTCGTCGAGTGGTCGACACCTTTGTCAATGGCACTATTCCAAATGTTCGTGAAGAAGGCTCTGAAATCTACGAAGCCTTCATCACCCACAATGACGAATACTTCCTCTTGGAAGACTTCCATGCCTACGTGGAAGCTCAAGAGAAGATTGATGCTCTCTATCGTGACAAAGAAAAATGGGCTCGCATGAGCTTGATCAACATCGCTACATCTGACAAGTTTACCTCAGATGATACCATTGAGCAATATGCTAAGGAAATCTGGAACTTAGAGAAGTAGTACTCTTTGGCAATCATGAATATTAAAAGATTGAGACCTTGTACTTAGTCTCTTTTGGTATTCAACTGGGATCTCATTTTAAACTACCAAAATTAAAACCGAAATTAGAAAGAACATATGAGCTTAACTTATTTGAAAAACGGTGGTAGGATTTGAAAGACTACACAATTTTCTATCAACAATTAACGGCTCCCTTTCGTAGTCGTCCTCAGTGGGTGAAGGGATTTGCTTGTTTTAATCGGGCGATGACACTTTTCATGCCCTTAGTCTATGGACTAGTCCTGCTTAGTACCTATCTAAATAAAGGGTGGAAAGGATTGCTTGCTTTTATACTCCTACCAGCTATTGGATTTGCTCTGTTGTCGGCTATTCGTAAACGGCTGAATCAAGCACGTCCTTACGAAAAATGGGCTATTCAACCTTTGCTGGCCAAGGATACATCAGGCAAGTCCATGCCCAGCCGCCATGTTTTTTCGGCGACAGTGATATCCATGTGCTTGCTCTACTTTTTCTGGCTACCGGGGCTCCTCTGCCTCTTGCTTTCAGCAGGCTTAGCTACGGTGCGCGTGATTGGCGGGGTACACTATCCAAAGGATGTTCTAGTCGGCTATCTTTGTGGAATTTTCTGGGGAAGTATTCTTTTCTTATTATAAAATGCCTAAGGGACTTTCGATTTTTCTACCGCTAATTTAACTAAAAATACTTAGTAGCAGTCGTCAATTTATTATTATTGATTTAAAAAAGAAGAACATTTTTAGCACTTTTGTCCTATTTGATAGTTATTTTTTAGAAAAAACAAGAAAGAAATGGCGAAAAAAAGCTTGTTTTATTTACCATATTTAATGAAGAAAAGGCTAATAAATTAAAATCGCTTACAATGTGTAAAAACATTTGACAAAACAGTTTTTTAGGACTAAACTAAGGAAGTAATTTTAAAAACACAAAAGGAGAATTCATCATGAATTTAACATATTTAGGACTTTGTTTGGCCTGCTTTGGCGTATCGCTTGCTGAAGGTATGATTATGAGTAATCTATTTAAGGCGGCGTCTCGTCAGCCAGAAATTATCGGTCAATTGAGAAGTCTCCTAATCTTGGGAGTAGCCTTTGTTGAAGGTACTTTCTTTGTAACGTTGGCTATGTCCTTTGTTATCAAATAAGAAAGTATTCTCTTTAGAAAAGGGGGTGTCATCTGTTGGAAGAAAGTATTAATCCAACTATCAATGTGGGTCCTGTGACCTTTGATTTGACCCTGCTGGCCATGACTCTGCTAACGGTGTTTGTAACTTTTGGACTTGTTTATTGGGCAAGTCGAAAAATGACGATTAAACCGTCAAGAAAGCAGAATGCTCTGGAATACATCTATGATTTCGTTATAGATTTTACCAAGGGAAATGTTGGTGAGCATTATATGAAGAATTATTCGCTCTTTCTATTTTCCCTCTTTCTTTTCGTAACGGTGGCTAATAACTTGGGATTAATGGCCAAGGTTCAGACAACCAATGGTTTCAATCTCTGGACATCGCCGACCGCCAATCTCGCTTTTGACTTGGGCTTCTCTCTTTTAGTGACGGTATTCTGTCACGTTGAGGGAATCCGTCGTCAAGGAATAAAAGGATATCTAAAAGGTTTTGTGACTCCAGGTATCATGACACCCATGAATATCTTGGAAGAATTTACTAATTTTGCTTCGCTAGCCTTGCGGATTTATGGAAACATTTTTGCAGGTGAAGTATTGGCTGGTTTGCTCTTGACTTGGGCACATCAAGCAGCGTATTGGTATCCAATTGCCTTTATTATGAACATGGTTTGGACTGGTTTTTCAATCTTCATTTCCTGTATCCAAGCCTATGTTTTTACCATGCTAACATCTATGTATCTTGGTAAGAAAATTAATGGTGAGGAAGAATAAAAAGAAAGGATAGATAAAATGAATATAACCGTAGGTGAAATTATTGGCAACTTTATCCTGATTGCCGGCTCCTTTCTTCTTTTAGTATTTCTCATTAAGAAGTTTGCTTGGGGCAATATTATTGGGATTTTAGACCAGCGTGCTCAAAAGATTTCAGACGATATTGATGGAGCAGAATCTGCTCGCAAAAAGGCAGAAGATTTAGCGCAAAAGCGTGAAGAAGCCTTGGCAGGAAGCCGTGAAGAAGCTGCTACTATTGTTGAAACAGCTAAAGAAACAGCTGAGAAAAACAAAGCGAGTATTTTAGCTGACACGACAGAAGAAGTTAGCCGATTGAAGCAAAAGGCAAATCAAGAAATTGCTCAATCAAAGGCAGAAGCTTTAAGATCAATCAAGGGTGATGTGGCAGATTTGTCAATTGATTTGGCTAGTAAGATTATTGGTCAAACCTTAGACAAGGAAGCTCAAAGTCAATTGATTGACAGTTATATCGACAAGCTAGGAGATGCCTAATGGACAAGAGAAGCGATGCGATCATTGAAAAGTATGCTGCTCCATTTGTCCAAATAGTGCTTGAAAAAAATCAGCAAAGAGATGTATTTAGAGAACTAAGTCAGATTAAGGGGATTTTTGAAGAAACCCATCTTGCTGACTTTTTATCGCATATTGGCGTCAGTCAAGCTGAAAAAAGTAAGGTTCTTCGTTTGTTTCAAACATGTGATTCGGTCTTGGTTAACAACCTGATCGAAGTCCTAATTACAAACGGACGGGAAGACTTCTTTTATCCAATCCTACTCGATATCTTGAAGAAAATCGAGAAGGAAACCAATGAATTTGAGGTAACCATTCACTCAGTAGAGGGATTATCAGAAGAGCAGAAAGCTCGGCTTATTCCTGTGATTGAGAAGAAGATGAACCTCAAGGTTCGTTCCATTAAGGAAAATTTGGATAGGAGCTTGATTGGAGGCTTTGCCATTACAGCCAATCATAAGATAATTGACACAAGCATTAAGCGTCAGTTGAAAGCAGTTAAAGAAAAATTGAAATAGAAAGTGGTGTTCTTTTGGCAATTAACGCACAAGAAATCAGCGCTTTAATTAAGCAACAAATTGAAAATTTCCAGCCGGATTTTGATGTCACTGAGACAGGTGTAGTAACCTATGTTGGTGACGGAATTGCGCGTGCGCATGGGCTGGATAATGCCATGAGTGGAGAGCTCTTAGTCTTTGAAAACGGCTCTTACGGAATGGCGCAAAACTTAGAATCAAACGATGTTGGGATTATTATTTTAGGAGATTTTACCGACATTCGCGAGGGGGATACCATCCGCCGTACAGGTAAAATCATGGAAGTTCCTGTAGGGGAAGCCTTGATTGGACGGGTTGTGGATCCTTTGGGTCGGCCGGTAGATGGTCTGGGTGATATTGCAACAGATAAAACAAGACCAGTTGAAACGCCTGCTCCAGGTGTTATGCAACGGAAATCAGTTTCTGAACCTTTACAGACTGGTCTCAAGGCGATCGATGCCTTGGTTCCGATTGGTCGTGGTCAACGGGAATTGATCATTGGGGACCGTCAGACTGGTAAGACAACCATTGCTATCGATGCGATTCTAAACCAAAAAGGCCAAGATATGATCTGTATCTATGTGGCTATTGGTCAAAAAGAATCAACAGTTCGTACACAGGTAGAAACTCTTCGTCAGTATGGTGCACTTGACTATACAATTGTTGTGACAGCTTCAGCTTCACAACCTTCTCCTTTGCTTTACCTTGCTCCTTATGCTGGTGTAGCAATGGCGGAAGAGTTTATGTACAATGGCAAGCATGTTTTGATTGTCTATGATGATTTGTCAAAACAAGCGGTAGCCTATCGTGAATTGTCCCTCCTTCTTCGTCGTCCACCAGGCCGTGAAGCCTTCCCAGGGGATGTCTTCTATCTTCACAGTCGTCTCTTAGAGCGTTCAGCTAAGGTTTCTGATGAATTAGGTGGAGGTTCTATCACAGCTCTGCCATTTATTGAAACTCAGGCGGGGGATATCTCAGCCTATATCGCTACCAACGTGATTTCAATCACTGACGGACAAATTTTCCTCAGCGACAGCCTTTTCAATGCTGGTGTTCGTCCAGCGATTGATGCAGGTTCTTCTGTATCACGGGTTGGGGGATCAGCTCAGATCAAGGCTATGAAGAAAGTAGCCGGAACCTTGCGGATTGACTTGGCTTCCTATCGCGAGCTAGAAGCCTTTACCAAATTTGGTAGCGACTTGGATGCTGCGACTCAGGCAAAACTAAACCGTGGTCGTCGAACAGTAGAAGTATTGAAACAGCCAGTTCATAAGCCGCTTCCTGTGGAAAAGCAAGTAGTCATTCTCTATGCTTTGACTCATGGCTTCTTGGACAGTGTTCCGGTTGATGACATTCTTCGCTTTGAGGAAGAATTATTTGCCTACTTTGATGCACATCAAGAAGGTATTTATGAAACAATCCGAACGACTAAGGATCTTCCGAGTGAGGAAGTTCTGGATGCCGCTATTACTGAGTTTGTCAATCAGTCTAGCTTTAAATAAGAATAGAGGTGTCAGATGGCAGTTTCATTGAACGATATCAAAAATAAAATTGCATCCACAAAAAACACCAGTCAAATCACTAATGCCATGCAGATGGTATCAGCGGCTAAGTTAGGAAAATCCGAGGAAGCAGCTAAGAACTTTCAAATTTATGCTTCCAAGGTTCGGAAACTCTTAACGGATTTGCTTCATGGACATGAGGCAGAAAATGCTAAATACCATCCTATGCTGACAAGCAGACCAGTCAAAAAAACAGGTTACATTGTTATCACTTCTGACCGTGGCTTGGTTGGTGGCTACAATGCCACAATTCTTAAAGCCATGATGGAGCTGAAGGCAGAATACCATCCAAAGGGAGATGATTTTGAGATTCTCTGTATTGGGGGTGTTGGTGCGGACTTTTGTCGAGCTAGAGGGGTTCAGCCGGTTTATGAACTACGTGGCTTAGCTGATCAACCAAGCTTTGATGAGGTTCGTAAGATTATTAACAAGGCCATCGAGATGTATCAAAATGAACTCTTTGATGAGCTCTATGTCTGTTACAATCATCATGTCAATAGTCTGACTAGTCAGATGCGGATTGAGCAAATGCTACCGATTATTGACTTGGATCCAAATGAAGCTGACAAAGATTATACCGTTAATTTGGAATTAGAATCTAGTCGGGAAGCGATTTTGGACCAATTGTTGCCTCAGTTTGCTGAGAGCATGATTTATGGAGCTATTATTGATGCTAAGACAGCTGAAAATGCTGCCGGCATGACGGCCATGCAGACAGCGACTGATAATGCTAAAAAAGTCATCAGTGATTTGACGATTCAGTACAACCGCGCTCGGCAGGCTGCCATTACGCAGGAAATTACTGAAATTGTGGCGGGTGCTAGTGCCCTAGAATAGGCCACTGATTAATTAGAAATTAAACGAGGGAAATAACATGAGCTCAGGCAAAATTACTCAGGTAATCGGGCCAGTCGTAGACGTTGCGTTTGCAGCTGGAGATAAGCTACCTGAGATAAATAATGCACTTGTAGTCTATAAAAATGATGAGAAAAAATCAAAAATCGTCCTTGAAGTAGCTCTTGAGCTTGGTGATGGAGTGGTTCGGACTATCGCCATGGAGTCAACTGATGGTTTGACACGTGGTCTGGAGGTTCTTGACACAGGTCGTCCGATTTCTGTACCGGTTGGTAAAGAAACCTTGGGTCGGGTCTTCAATGTTCTTGGAGACACTATTGACTTGGATGCACCGTTTGGGGATGATGCAGAGCGTCAACCAATTCATAAGAAAGCACCGACCTTTGATGAGTTATCAACTTCATCTGAAATCCTGGAAACAGGAATCAAGGTTATCGACCTTCTAGCACCTTATCTGAAAGGTGGGAAGGTTGGACTCTTCGGTGGTGCCGGAGTTGGTAAAACCGTCTTGATCCAAGAATTGATTCACAACATTGCCCAAGAGCACGGTGGGATTTCTGTTTTTACAGGTGTTGGAGAACGGACACGTGAAGGGAACGACCTTTACTGGGAAATGAAAGAATCAGGCGTTATTGAGAAAACAGCCATGGTTTTTGGTCAGATGAATGAACCACCAGGAGCACGTATGCGTGTTGCCCTAACTGGTTTGACAATTGCTGAATACTTCCGTGATGTAGAAGGCCAAGACGTGCTTCTCTTTATCGATAACATCTTCCGCTTTACTCAAGCTGGTTCTGAAGTATCTGCCCTTTTGGGTCGTATGCCTTCAGCGGTTGGTTACCAACCAACACTTGCGACAGAAATGGGGCAACTCCAAGAGCGTATCACATCAACTAAAAAGGGGTCTGTAACCTCTATCCAGGCTATCTATGTGCCAGCGGATGACTATACTGACCCTGCACCAGCAACAGCCTTTGCCCACTTGGATTCAACGACAAACTTGGAACGTAAGTTGGTACAATTGGGGATTTACCCAGCTGTTGATCCACTCGCTTCAAGCTCTCGTGCCTTGGCACCTGAGATTGTCGGAGAAGAGCACTACGCGGTAGCTGCTGAAGTTAAGCGAGTTTTACAACGCTATCATGAATTGCAAGATATCATTGCTATCCTAGGTATGGACGAATTGTCTGATGAAGAAAAGACTTTGGTTGCACGTGCACGTCGGATCCAATTCTTCTTATCACAAAACTTTAATGTGGCTGAGCAGTTTACAGGTCAACCTGGTTCTTATGTACCAGTAGCTGAAACGGTTCGAGGTTTCAAAGAAATTCTTGAAGGAAAACATGACAAGTTACCAGAAGATGCCTTCCGTGGAGTGGGTTCTATCGAGGATGTTCTGGCTAAAGCAGAAAAAATGGGATTCTAAGAGGTGAATGATGGCTCAAATGACAGTACAAATCGTTACTCCGGACGGTCTCGTTTATGACCACCATGCTGCATTTGTTTCCGTAAAGACCATTGATGGAGAGTTGGGAATCTTACCTCGTCACATCAATACCATCGCTGTTTTAGAAGTAGATCAGGTCAAGGTACGCCGAGTCGATGATGATAAACATATCGACTGGATAGCAGTCAACGGCGGAATCATTGAAATTGCAGATAATGTCATTACGATTGTGGCGGACTCAGCTGAGCGTGAGCGAGATATTGACATCAGCCGGGCTGAGCGAGCCAAACTCAGGGCTGAGCAAGAAATCGAAGAAGCACATGATAAGCATTTGATTGACCAAGAACGCCGAGCTAAGATTGCTCTGCAACGGGCGATTAACCGGATTAACGTTGGAAGCAAATAAAAAGGAATCCAAATTTTGGATTCCTTTTTGTGTGGATATTATTTAACGAGCGATTGGTTGTTTGTTTTCGTCTAAGGTGAAACCTTCTCCCAAAATTTCGTGAGCCTCTGTAATTGTGATAAAGGCGTGAGGGTCAATTCGATGAATAATTTCCTTCATCTGCTGCATTTCATTTCGAGCTAGGACGCAGTAGATGACTTTGTAGTCTTGCTTTGTGTAGTAACCAGTTCCATTTAGCAAGGTCACACCTCGATCCAGTTCCTCAACAACAGCCTGTGCTAATTCTTCAGATTTTCCAGTAACGACTAAGAAACCTTTACCGGCATAACCACCTTCAGCGATAAGGTCAATAACTCGGGAAGCAATAAAGACAAATACCAGTGTATAAGTTACAAGACGCAAGTCTTTAAAGACAATCACGACTAAGAAAAGAACAAAGAAGTCAACGGCAAACATGAGTTTTCCGATAGAAATATGGGTGTATTTATTTAAAATACGAGCAATAATATCGGAACCTCCGGTTGTTCCACCGGCGTTGAAAATGATTCCTAGTCCGGCTCCGAGGATGATACCAGCTATCAAAGACACAATGACCAAGTCTCCGTCTAAATCTACTACAAAAGGAATTTTTTCAAAAATGGCCAGCCAAGCTGATACAGAGAATGTTCCAATTAGGCTGTAGTAGAAAGATTGTTTCCCCAGAATCTTCCAAGCAAAGAAGAAGAGAGGGAAGTTGATCACTAGGTTCATAACGGAAACCGGAAGTTTAAATAAATAGTAGGTAATGAGGGTAACCCCAGTGACTCCACCTTCAAATAAATGATTGGGAATAGCTAAATAATTGATCCCAAAAGAAAAAAGGCCTGCACCAAATATAATCCAAAGTATGTTTTTTAATCTCAGCATAAGAATCTCCTCCAAAAAATTTCCTTTTTATATTGTATCAAATGTTTCTAACTTATGTAATGAATTTAATGATTTTTTTTGATAAAATAGTAAAAGAATTGTAAAAAAATAGAACGAGTATTGCTTTCTGGCAGTAAGGAATCTGTAAGTTTCCCACGTTTGCATAAAAACTATAGGGAAGATAAATGAACTGTCAGGCAGATAAGAGCATTATAGGAGTATTCCTTGCTCTATAAGCATAGAAAAGGAACATATGAAAAGAGGATTGTTGGTTTCGCTAGAAGGTCCGGATGGAGCTGGAAAATCTAGCGTTTTAGAAGCTCTGGTACCGATTTTAGAAGCCAAAGGGCATCAAGTAGTGACGACTAGAGAGCCTGGTGGTGTGCCAATTTCAGAGGCTATTCGAGAAGTGATATTGGACCAGAATAATACAGAGATGGATGGAAAGACAGAACTTTTACTTTATATTGCCAGTCGTAGACAGCATTTGATAGAAAAAGTGCTTCCTGCCTTAGAAGCTGGTAAATTAGTTATCATGGATCGTTTCATTGATAGTTCTGTTGCCTATCAAGGTTTTGGTCGTGGTTTAGATGTGGCAGATATTGAATGGCTCAATCAATTTGCAACGGATGGTCTTAAGCCAGATCTAACCTTGTATTTTGATATAGATGTCGAAGAAGGTCTTGCTCGCATCGCTAAAAATAAGAATCGTGAAGTCAACCGTCTTGACTTAGAGGGACTGGAAATGCATCAACGAGTCCGTCAGGGTTACCTCTATAGCTTGGAAAAAGATCCAGAACGTCTAGTTAAAATTGATGCCAGCCAGGCTTTAGAAGCAGTTGTGAAAGATAGCCTAGCTGTCCTAAACCAGCACTTAAACAGTAAATCATGAAAATGAATGAACTAAAGGAACTTCAACCTAAAATTGTTGATCGTTTTGAACGAATTCTAGAGCAAGATAAGCTTAACCATGCTTATCTTTTTACAGGAAATTTTGCCAGCTTTGATTTGGCCCAGAAATTAGCCCAGAGCCGTTTCTGTCAGGATAAGATGGGTGTTTGGCCATGTGGTGAATGCCGGTCTTGTCGTCTGATTGCTGAGGAAGATTTTTCAGATGTTACAGTGGTTCGCCCACAAAATCAAATCATCAAAACAGAACGTATACGAGAGCTACTCAAGAATTTTTCGCAGAGCGGAGTAGAAGGTAATGAGCAGGTATTTATCATTTGTGAGGCAGAAAAAATGCACCTGAATGCGGCAAATTCTCTCTTAAAAATGATAGAAGAACCTCAAAGTGAGGTATATATTTTCCTTCTGACTAGTGATGAAAATTTGATCTTACCTACCATTAAAAGTCGGACCCAGGTCTTTCATTTTCATAAAAATGAAGCTTACTTAGTAGCGAAATTGGAAGAGTCTGGCTTGCTTAAGGACCAGGCGCAGCTTCTTGCCGCTTATAGCCAGACTTTGGAGGAAGCTCAAAACTTGCAGACTAGCAAATCCTTCTTTGATGTAACACAAGTCTGTCAGCGCTTTGTTGATCTTTGTCTTGCTAAGAATGATTTGGCCTTTTTACAGGTTGCTAGATTAAGCAGTTTGGCTGATGATAAAGAAAAACAAGACCAGATTTTTAGAATTCTAGAGATTTTATTTTCTCAACATATAGAGAAAGAAAGTGGTCGGACTTCTTTAGATAGATTGTTTCAATCTCGAAAAATGTGGCGGGCAAATGTGAGTTTCCAAAATGCTTTGGAATATATGATCATACAGCCAGCAAAGCGTAGCTAAGGAGAAAAATAGATATGGATAAAAGAGAAATATTTGACGCTTTAGATGATTTTTCACAAAATCTAATGCTAACTCTGGCTGAAGTAGAAGCAATTAAAAAAAATCTAAAGAGTGTTATTGAAGAAAATACAGTTCTGCGCTTGGAGAATGACAAGCTAAGAGAACGACTCGGAGAAGTGGAAAAAACAGGACCAAGTAAAGGTGGCGGTCAAGGACGCGAGAATCTTGAACGGATTTATTTGGATGGTTTTCATATATGCACAGACTTCTATGGTCAAAGACGAGATAATGACGAAGAAGAATGCGCCTTTTGTAATGAATTATTGTTCAGGGAGTAGCCATGCAAATTCAGAGAAGTTTTAAAGATACGTCATCCTATGGTAAGCTCTATCTGGTGGCGACACCGATTGGTAATCTGCAGGATACTAGCACTCGTATGTTAGAAACTCTTGAGAAAGTGGATTATATTGCGGCAGAGGATACACGTAATACCGGTCGCTTGTTGGATTATTTCGATATCTCGACCAAGCTAATTAGTTTTCATGATCATAATTCCAGATCCAGGATCCCAGAAATCATTGCTCTTTTAAAAGAAGGTCATGATCTTGCCCAGGTATCAGATGCGGGTCTTCCCTGTATTTCGGATCCAGGACACGACTTGGTAAAAGCTGCCATTGCAGAAAATATCATCGTTGTATCTGTGCCAGGTCCTTCAGCCGGAATTTCTGCACTGATTGCTAGTGGTTTAGCTCCTCAACCCCACATTTTCTTTGGTTTTCTTCCTAGAAAAAAAGGCCAGCAAAAAGATTTTTTTGAAAGCAAGAAGGCTTATCCAGAGACGCAGATATTTTATGAATCCCCCCATCGGGTCAAGTCGACTTTGGAAAATATGCTGGAAGTCTATGGAGATAGACAGGTGGTTTTAGTTCGCGAGTTGACGAAGATTTATGAAGAATACCAGCGGGGACTGATATCTGAATTACTAGAAGCTATTGGTTATGAGCCACTCAAGGGCGAATGCTTGCTAATTGTAGATGGTGCTACTGAGGAGAAAACTGAGAAGTCAGAAGAGGAATTATTGGCTGAAATTGATTTTCTCATTGAAACCGGCAGTCAAAAAAGCAAGGCTATCAAAGAAGTTGCGAAAAAATATGGTTTGAATAAGAGTGACTTGTACTCAACCTATCACCAGTAATCTTACAAGTGACTGAGTGCTAAAAGACAAGAAAGGGACTAGAAAAGTTGACTTATTATAAAATGATCTATCATTCTCCTTTGGGTCCTCTTTCTTTGGTTGCGGATGAAAGCGGACTGAGAGGTGCTTGGTTTGTTGGCCAGAAATATTTTGAGCGTGGTCTAAGTGGACAAGTAATTGAAGCAAGCAATCCCTTTCTCGAGCAGACTGCTCAGCTCCTTGATGCCTACTTTGCTAGTCAGGATGTAGATTTCTCAAGTTTGACTTTAGCAGATGCAGGGACTGATTTTCAAAAGCGCGTTTGGAGCTATTTGAGTCAGATTCCTAAAGGGAAGACAGTGACTTATGGGCAAATTGCCAGAGACCTTGGTGTTTCGTCTGCTCAAGCAGTCGGAGGAGCTGTTGGTCGGAATCCATTTTCCGTTATCATTCCCTGCCATCGCGTTTTGGGAAGTCAAGGACAAATGACAGGATATGCTGGTGGTTTAGATAAAAAGCTCTGGCTTTTAAACCATGAAGCAACAGAGATTGATAGAAAAAAATTGAGGTGAACTATGTTACAATTTATCGAATATCCCAAATGCTCTACCTGCCGTAAGGCCAAGGCTGAGCTCAATCAATTAGGAGTGGACTTTGAGGCGGTAGATATTGTCCAAAATACACCTAGTCGAGATCAACTCTTAGATTGGATCCAGAACTCAGACTTTGAGATCAAGGCTTTTTTCAATACCAGTGGTCTCAAATACCGTGAGCTGGGTCTCAAAGAAAAGGTGCCACATTTGACAGCCCAGGAAGCCGCTGATTTGCTGGCGACTGATGGTATGCTGATTAAGCGACCACTCCTGGTTCGAGATAACCGAATCTTGCAGATTGGCTACCGAAAGGCGTATGAAGAGTTGGGGTTGTGATAAGATAAGGCTTGATAAAAAGGCTATTATATTCATCTGTAGTCAAATAGAACGACAAAATGAAATAGAGAACATCCAATTGTGTTAGATAATAAAAAAACAGACTGAAATCAAGAAATAGGAAAGATTTAGTCACAAGTAAAGAGGCGAATGGATTGGAAGCCTCTTTTTTTCTAACATAGAATTTTTTACCAGTTTGTTGAAGTTGTGGATAAGGCTTCTAAACAATTTCATTTGATATTTTGTAAGATGATCTTCCACCTTGCCGGGAAAGTGATGTCGAAAAACATATGTAGGTAGGTAAGTAAGCCCAAGAATTTTTGGGTCTATATTATTAAAGATGAGGAAGAATTATAATGCTTCTATTTTTTAAAATATGATATAGATCTTTTAGAGAAGGTTAGTGAAAAAATATTATATTTATGTGAATTAGTTGTTGATTTAGATACAAATCAAATTGTACACCTTGATTTCATTAATAGGTAGGAAAATATGTTTAAAATAATAAAAAAAGAATATAATCAGCAAGAGAAGTTAATATATAAAACGGATACAAAGGAATTAATAGCTACTCCAACAATAGCTAGCGATATTACTTTTAGTTTTATATATTTATTTTTAGGTTTTAATTCAGAAAATATGGAATCCACTCAATTTTGGGGGTATCATAACGACTTTTCTTGGATAAAAAGAAGTTTGGTGCCTCCTAAATTTGATAAAGGTGTTATTGTTGTTACAGATAATGATATTAATGGGGGAGATAGTTTTCTCATTGACTATGCTTACAATTGGGAAACGTATTATGATGAGCAATCAGGTTGGCTTAAAATCGGTTCTGAAATTTCAAGGGAAGATCTTAACCATGTTGAATTTTTCAGAAATACTATTGCTGGTATTGATGGGCATGGCAATATCCAAGAATTTTGGCTCAAACCTAAATTTAAATGATGTGAAACTAATATAGTGTTTCCTAGAATATAGGTTTCTTTGTGACGAATATTTGATTCTCTATTTCGAACTGGTTGACAGGTTTGTTTTGGTTACAGACTGGTATCTATACTTTTATTTTCAAAGATTACGATTTCTTTTTGATTGATGATAAAGAAGAATTGCAAACTTTTAAATGGTGAAGAACTTCTTATCGAAGGAAATAGGTATAAGGAGTATCAAGTGGGATGGAAATAATTATTATAGGTGAGGATTGTTCCATTTGGTATATTCAAGATCACTACCAATCTTTCATAAAAATAAAACAAGAGGTATATAGTGTCAAAAAAATTTAATGAAAGAACGTTTAGAAAGATAGAACAAACTTATAGAGTTTATTTACCTGACGAATTTAAAAAAGTTTTTGGAAATATGGAGGAACTTCCTAAAAACTGGTATGATTGGAGTGACTTTTCATCTCAGAATGTTAAAATGCTGAGTAATTACATACAAATAATCAAAGAAAATATAGCAGAAGAAATAGAAGATGTTGATTGGAGTGATAATTGGGGAGAAGCTCCTAGCGATTTAGTACTTATGAAAAGAGAAATACGAAGTCGTTTAATAAATTCTCCAACATTATTTCCTATTTCTGGTCATAGGTATATAGCGTCATGTAATACTCCGATTTCGCCAGTATTTTCAATTGTTGGTTCCGATATAATTTATTATTCTAAAAGTTTAACAGATTATTTCTATGGAATTACAGTAAGTAGAGAGACAAATTTATCTGATTTACCCAAAATTCCTTTTTGGTCTGATATTGCGCAGTGATAAAATAGAGATAAGAATAAATTCCAGTCTCTTCAATAGGAAATCAGCATTGAAAAGAGAAATATTTAGGAAAGAATATACAAGATGTCATGATTTTTCTTTTAGGGAATGTACTTCAAGTAGATTGTATGATCGAATTTGAGTTAGAAAGCGTGGCTGAAGAAGCTCCTAATGACATTAAAAAGCTTTTCATGATATAATGAATCTATCTCAATCTTAGAAAGAAGAATCATGGTTTTATCAAAAAAACGGGCTCGTCATGTCATTGAAGAGATTATTGCTCTCTTCCCTGACGCCAAGCCTAGTCTGGATTTTCGCAATCACTTTGAGCTCTTGGTAGCGGTCATGCTGTCGGCTCAGACGACAGATACTGCGGTCAATAAGGCGACGCCAGCTCTGTTTGAAGCCTATCCGAGTCCACAGGATATGGCTAAGGCTGGTGAAGCAGACATTGCTAAATACATCTCCCGCCTAGGCCTCTACCGCAACAAGGCCAAGTTTTTGAAGAAATGCGCCCAGCAGCTTTTGGACGACTTTGATGGCCAAGTACCACAAACGCGGGCGGAATTGGAAAGTCTAGCTGGTGTTGGTCGCAAGACGGCCAATGTGGTCATGAGTGTGGGCTTTGGTATTCCAGCCTTTGCTGTTGATACCCATGTGGAGCGCATCTGCAAGCACCATGATATCGTAAAAAAATCGGCAACGCCACTTGAGGTAGAAAAGCGAGTTATGGATGTCCTTCCACCGGAACGTTGGCTGCCAGCCCATCAGGCAATGATTTACTTTGGACGTGCCATCTGCCATCCTAAAAATCCCGAGTGCGAACACTATCCGCAACTTTATAACTTTAAAGACATTTAAAAAGCGAGGTCTAATGACTTCGCTTTCTTATTCACTAAATCTTAAAAAATAACCATCTGGATCCAAAATCGCAAATTCATGAGGATAGATAAAGTTATCTCCCACTCGAAATTCTCTTTTTGTCAGCGGACGATGGATGGGATAGTCAGCTTCCAGCAATTTTTGGTGGAGCTGTGGGACATCTTCAATGCCAAAGGAAATATTGACACCACGTCCGTAAGGATAGGCCAGTTGGGCTAATTCTTCTTCGCTACCTTCTTCTAGCATAAGTTGGCAGTCTTCAAGCGAGAGGAAGAGAAATTTCTCCTCTGGACGTTCGTATTCGACAGAGAATCCCAGCAAGTCGCAGTAGAAGTGGCGCGACTTTTCGATGTCAGATACCATAAATTCGGGAATGACAGCTTGATAGTCCATTTGTTTTCTCCTTAGAGTTCAATCTCCATGACAATGGGTGTGTGGTCTTGGCGCGCACCGGAGTCAATCATATCAGACTTGGTTACCTTGTCAGCTACACGGTTACTGGTCAGCCAGTAGTCGATTCTCCAGCCTGTATTGTTGATTTTAGAAGTCTTGCTGCGTTGCGCCCACCAAGTGTATTGGTCAGGGATATCGCCGTGCAAGTGGCGGAAGGTATCGGTGAAGCCTTTAGCCAGCAGGTTGGTGAAGCCAGCGCGCTCTTCGTCAGTAAAGCCTGGTGAACGGCGGTTGCTGGCTGGATTGGCCAAGTCGATTTCCTTGTGGGCCACATTGTAGTCGCCAGTAGCGAGGACTGGTTTTTGTCCATCTAGTGTTGCCAGGTATTCAGCATATTTGGCATCCCAGACTTGACGCTCATCCAAGCGTTTGAGTCCATCGCCAGCATTGGGCGTATAAACTTGAGTGACAAAGAAACCGTCAAATTCCAGCGTAATGATGCGGCCTTCGACATCCATGGTTGACGGAGCGCCGATTTCTGGGAAGGTTACGGTTGGCGTCAGTTCTTTTTTGTAGAGGAACATGGTTCCTGCATAGCCCTTGCGAGCCGGCTCTTGGGAGGAACGCCAAGTGTTTTCGTAGCCTGGGAAAAGATTTGCCAAAATCTCCAAGTGCTTTTTAGTCGGACCTGTCGCAGACAGTTTTGTTTCCTGAATGGCGATGATATCTGCATCTTCTGCTTGCAAGGTCTGAAGAACAGCCTGAGAGAGCTGAGCGCGGGCAGAGTCACTAGTCAATGCAGCATTGAGAGAGTCAATGTTCCAAGAGATGAGTTTCATAAAATTTCCTTTTCTAGTAGAAGTTTGTTGAGTTTATTATAACAAAATTTAGGGCTGATTTATAGCAAAGTGATTGCAAGTGGCTTGGGAAGTTAGAAAGATTTTCTATGTTTATGTTTTGAGTCAGACCAGTCAGAAAAACGGGGTTTCGCTTGCATCTTCTAGCACTAACAAGTCAAGCGGTTCTGTCTGGAATGAAACAGCTAACTCATCGTCGAATAAAGAGGCGTAAAAAAACTAAATCCACCTTATCACCAAATAATCTTGTCCAAATTAATATTATCAAGTCTATTGGCAAAACAGAAGAGTGGCTGGTGGGAGACTGGCTAAAGACACCTATACTGATATTTCGAATATCTTCATCGTAGAAAATGAAAGTGGTAACTTGAATGTTGTGACCTATTAAACCTAGAATAATTTCTGGTTTTTTAATTATATTTACTTTGGGTGACTGTCTTTTCTCAAACCCTACAAAATATGGTATAATGAAGTGTTATCAAAAAAGGTTTCATTAGCCTTGAAAGGATTAAAAAATGACTGAAAAACAATCGTTTTATATTACAACGCCGATTTACTATCCATCTGGTAAACTTCATATCGGTTCTGCATACACAACCATCGCGTGTGATGTTCTAGCACGTTACAAACGTCTCATGGGCTACGATGTTTTCTATTTGACAGGTCTTGACGAGCATGGTCAAAAGATTCAGCAAAAAGCTGAAGAAGCTGGTATCAGTCCGCAAGCTTATGTTGATGGCATGGCAGTTGGGGTCAAGGAACTCTGGAAACTGCTGGATATTTCTTACGATAAATTTATCCGGACGACAGATGACTACCACGAAAAGGTTGTAGCCGATGTCTTTGAAAGACTTTTAGCACAAGATGATATCTACTTGGGTGAATATTCAGGCTGGTATTCTGTATCAGACGAGGAATTCTTCACAGAAAGCCAGCTGGCTGAAGTCTTCCGTGATGAAAATGGAAAGGTAACCGGCGGAATTGCGCCGTCTGGACATGAAGTGGAATGGGTATCAGAAGAGTCTTACTTCCTTCGCCTCAGCAAGTACCAAGACCGCTTGGTAGAATTTTTCAAATCTCATCCTGACTTCATCACTCCTGATGGTCGCCTAAATGAAATGCTGAGAAACTTTATTGAGCCAGGTTTGGAAGACCTAGCCGTATCTCGGACAACCTTCACCTGGGGAGTGCCAGTCCCATCCAATCCTAAACACGTTGTCTATGTTTGGTTTGATGCCCTTCTAAACTATGTGACAGCCCTTGGCTACGGTCAAGACGAACACGCTAACTTTGACAAGTTCTGGAACGGAACTGTCTTCCACATGGTCGGAAAAGACATTCTTCGTTTCCACTCAATTTACTGGCCAATCCTTCTTATGATGCTGGATATCAAATTGCCAGAACGTTTGATTGGTCATGGTTGGTTTGTCATGAAAGACGGCAAGATGTCTAAGTCTAAAGGGAACGTTGTCTATCCTGAAATGTTGATAGAGCGGTTTGGACTAGATCCCCTTCGTTACTACCTCATGCGTAGCCTTCCAGTTGGTTCAGACGGAACCTTTACTCCTGAAGATTATGTGGGTCGTATCAACTACGAGTTGGCCAATGACCTTGGAAACCTGCTCAACCGTACGGTTTCTATGATTAATAAGTACTTTGATGGGCAAGTGCCGACTTATGAAGAAAATGTGACAGACTTTGATGGAGCTCTAGCTCAGGTGGCAGCTGAATCTATCGCTGACTACTACAAACACATGGATGCAGTTGACTATCCTCGCGCCCTGGAAGCAGTCTGGACGCTTATCTCTCGTACTAATAAATACATTGATGAAACCGCTCCTTGGGTGCTAGCTAAGGATGAAGCCCTCCGCAATCAACTTGCAAGTGTTATGAGCCACTTGGCAGCCAGCCTTCGTGTTGTGGCACACATGATTGATCCTTTCATGATGGAAACGAGCAAGGCTGTCCTCAGTCAACTTGGCTTGCCTCAAGCTGCTTCTCTAGAAAATCTAGCAATTGACCAGCTTCCAGCAGGTCTGACAGTTGTAGAAAAAGGGACACCAATCTTCCCACGTCTGGATATGGAAGAAGAAATTGCCTATATCAAGGAACAAATGGAAGCTGGCAAACCTGCGGTTGAAAAGGAATGGAATCCAGAAGAAGTCGAGCTCAAACTTAATCGTGATGCTATCAAATTTGACGACTTTGATAAGGTTGAAATCCGAGTTGCTGAAGTCAAAGAGGTTTCTAAAGTTGAAGGATCTGATAAGTTGCTTCAATTCCGCTTGGATGCTGGTGATGGTGAAGACCGTCAAATCCTCTCAGGAATTGCGAAATACTATCCAAACGAGCAAGAATTGGTCGGTAAGAAAGTCCAAATCGTTGCCAACCTCAAGCCACGTAAGATGATGAAAAAATATATCAGCCAAGGGATGATTCTCTCAGCTGAACACGGTGACCAACTGACTCTCCTTACTGTGGACGAGAAAGTACCAAATGGAAGTTTGATTGGATAGAAAGATTGAAGTTTTTGAAAGAAGTGTCTTGATTTTATCTTAAATTTCCCCGCAGCTAAATATTGCTGGGGGATTTTTTTGTATATGAGAAAGCGCTTGACAAGTGGTGTATATACATATATAATATCTATTGAAAAGTTTTAGGAGTAAAGTTATGAAAATAGCAAAAACAGTAGCACTTATTTTTGTGGTGCTTTTAATTGTCGTTCTCTTTCCGCTGAATCCATATTTATCAGTTCTTCTGGCTCTGATTAGTTTTGGAACTTTATTTTTGATTGTAAGGAAGTAGGAGAATGAGAATTTTTAAGACCCTTTTAAAAAAAGTATTGGGTGCAAAAATTTATGTTTGGATTGTAGTAGTTATACTGACTACTTTATTTGTAGTAGCAAAAACTTCCAATCTCATTGGATATATTCAAGGAAAGAATGCTTCAGACGAACGTAAAGAGATATATATGCAGATTACTCGCCTAGAGAAAGTCAATGAAAGTGTCTTTTTAACTGCAGGTATTCAAAGAGTTGAACTGGTTGAAAAAGATAAGAAGATTCCCGGTACCAATATCAGTATTCCGCTCTCTATAAAAAGAGGTGTTATGATTCTTAATTACGATGCCAAGTTTGGGATAAAAGAAGGAATTAAGATTAGGAAAATTGCTGAGCATGAATATGAGCTAACCATCCCTAAATATAAAGTTCTAGGAATAGAGTTGTCGAAAAATTCTAAAGAGCAATATAAGATACTTGTTCCAAGTGGAGAATTGTTGAGTGGAGCAACTGAAAATATTGGTACTGGTGAGGATGTAGTTAAAGCTCTCAACAATAAGCAACAAGAAGAATATCTTAAACAGTATAAAAATCTTATCACAGAATCTGCGGAAAACTACTATACAAATATCGTGACTAGCATTGATCCAGAAGCAAAACTAACGTTTAAAAATACTAATAAATAGTAAAAACTAAGTTCTATCAACTGTTAAAAGCATCTTGCGTTAAATTGCAAGGTGCTTTTAGAATGTTTTAGTTTTCTTAGATATAATAAGTTCTCTATACTCTATACTAGAAGATGTTTCTTTAATTAGGTCGGTTTCATCCTAGCATTTTACCAAGATGAAGAATTAAGGTATACTAGGTGTAAGATTTTTTATTGGAGGTATGAGTAATGATAAAAAAATGGGACAGAAAAACAGTCTTAACCTTACTATATAGTTTTGTAGCACTAGCTTTAGCGGTGACAGTTTGTTTTCTTCTTGTGTCTAAGTTTAGTCATAAGGAGCAGCCAAAACAAGCGAGTTCTTCTACATCAGTTTCGACATCTAAGTCTGACAGCTCAGAGCAAAAAGTTAGCATTTTAGGTGAATATGTAGCGAATACGGGTGATAAAGCTAAAATTGACGGTGGCAATAAGGAATGGAAGATTAATTACCAAACTCCTGATGGTGCTGTTTCAGCAGAATTTACGACAGAATGGAAATCTGAAGGAGAAACTTTAATAGCGACTGATAAGATGAGAAAGTCAGATGGCAATAGCGACTTTACCATTACTGTCCGTATTTTCAAGTATAAGACCGCCAAGCAACCTCTCATAACGATTACCATGTCAGACGGCAATCCTGCCCATGAAATGGTTTTTGCCAATCAAAAAGATTTTTTTGAACCGAGTGATGAGAATGGTGAAGGAACATCTATTTCTGATAATGGTGATTTAAATATAGAATCAATTATGAAAGGTGATTATACGACTCTGGCAGGTGTTTGGAAAAATGGAGCAAGCCGAGAAATTGTAATTAGCTCTGATGGAAAAGTGAATGAAACTGAACTTATCTCACCTAATTCTCATTCTAGCAGTCAATTTCCTACCCTAAATGTTCGGTCTGGGAATACGGGATATCTAATTGCTCTATTAAAAATTGGATTTTCTAATCCTTATGGAGACCTTTCAGATTCAAGTAAAGCTAGATTGGCACTGGGGCAAAACATTGGAAATATTCCTGCTGATCATTATTATTATAGACAATAGAAGAGTAAAAGACGAGAAGGGAGTATAACTCTATTCTCGTTTTTTTAGTTAACAAAACAAAAAAATGTTTGAAATAAACAGAAATGTGTGGATAAAATGAGAGAAATGAGTTATAATGAACAAAACCAAGCTAGAGAGGATGGAGTATGGGTAAGAATCAAAGACAAGATGAAATTCTTAAATTTGTGGATCGAGCTGGAACTGTAACGGTTGCTGAGATCATGGAGACCATGAAGGTTTCTGATATGACAGTTCGCCGTGATTTGATAGAGTTGGAAAACCAAGGAAAGCTTACGCGAGTATTTGGTGGGGCGAAGAGTAATAAAGCTCAACAATATCGAGAGCTGCCGCATGAAGAAAAGCTTTTTAAAAATATTGAAGCCAAGCGAACTGTTGCCAAGAAAGCTGTCCAGCTTATTGAGGAGGGAGACACTATCTTTCTAGGTCCTGGAACATCGGTCGAGGTGCTAGCTGAGGAAATATCAAATCAACATCTGCGCGTGATTACGAATTGCTTGCCTATTTTTAACGATCTACTCAAGAAAAAATCAGATAGCTTTAAAGTTTTTCTGTTAGGTGGAGAAATGCGCGATGCTACTCAAGCTTTTGTCGGTGAAATGACCAATGCTCTTATGGATCGTATGTATTTTAGTAAGATGTTTTTCAGCGGAAATGGCATCAAAGATGGTCAAATTATGACATCTTCCTTTGAGGAAGCTTATACTCAGAAGCTAGCCTTAGAACGTTCGAAAGAAAGTTATCTTCTTATCGATTCATCTAAAGTTGGCAAGGAGGATTTCACGGCTATCTGCTCCTTATCGGAGATAACAGCTTTGATTACGGATCAGACTTCAGAAGCTGTTCAGGAGGAGTTGGAAGTTTATACAAAAGTAATTTCATAGTTTAGCCTAATTAAATAAACAGTTAGTCAAAAGCTCTTTAAAGGGCTTTTTTGTTTATTTAAATCAATAGATAGAGTTTCTTTGAAAAAAACAAACAAATAATGTTGACAAAAAACGATGAATTTAGTATATTATTAATATATTAAAAGAAAGCGTTTTACTATAATTCTTTCTGATATATTAAACAAAGGAGAATGATCATGGCAATTATTATTGGAGCAGATGCTGCTGGAAGCAAGCTGAAAGATGTGGTCAAGGATTTTCTCGTCGGA
>NZ_KV790963.1:0-1011 GCF_001807785.1 Streptococcus sp. HMSC10A01
ACACGATTAACAGTATCTATTTTCAATTCTTCTAAGGGATAGGAAATATCGATAGAAGGATTCATGGTCACTGTAAGAATCATCTGGCTACCTCACTAGTCGTGGTACTCTCCACGATCCCATTTTTCAAGAAATTCTGTAAAGAAGTTTGCATCTGCTTGATGAGCATTGTGAGTTTCAACGTGCTCAATTTTAGCAATCAATTTTTTGTTTTCTTCTGATGGTTTGTATTCAGCATTGATGAAAGCTTCAATGATATCACACATGAGCAATTCACCAGTGATCTTACCACCGAAACCAATAACGTTGGCATTGAGTTCTTCTTTAGCATAAAGTGCTGTTGTCATATCACGAACCAAGGCAGAGCGGACACCTGGAACTTTGTTAACAGCGTTATTGATACCAACACCAGTACCACAGATACAAACACCAAGATCAGCCTGACCGCTAGTTACGGCTTCCCCTACTTTTTTACCAAAGATGGGATAGTGAGTACGAGTATGGTCATAAGTACCAAAGTCAAGGACTTCATAACCTTTTGATTTCAGAAAATCTGAAACCGCCATTTTTTCATTGGTAACGATATGGTCACATCCAATTGCAATTTTCATTTGACTTCTCCTTTTCTTAGCACATTTTGTTGAGCATGTCGACCCGGATTTGGTGACGTCCGCCGTCGTATTTACCATTGACAAAGCCTTTAGCAATATTCTTAGCCAGGCCTTCACCAACGATTTCAGCTCCCATCGTAATCATGCGAGAGTTGTTATGACCGCGAGTCATGTAGGCAGAGCGTTCATCAGAAACTTCCGCTGCAACCATACCTTTGATTTTGGTCGCTACCATGAATGGACCAGCCCCATAAGCATCGATGACAATACCAAGATTCTCCTCTTGTTTATTCACCTCAGCTGCAACTGCAAGGGTCACATCAACAAAATCCTGACCTTCTTTCGTCACATCGACCACTTCAAAGTTTTCTCCGACGAGAAAATCCTTGACCACATCTTT
>NZ_KV790964.1:0-595 GCF_001807785.1 Streptococcus sp. HMSC10A01
TGTACCTTCTGCTGTCTTAACTTCCGTTTTGCTTGGTTGCGTTGGAGTCGCTTGACTACCATCTTTCAGGTCTGTTTGGTCTGCTGGAAGCAAGTCTTTCACTTCTTGTGGAAGCTCTTTACCTGGGGTTCCGCTGACAAACTCGTGAGTCGCCTTGTAGGTTGGCGCTGGGGTGAATTCCCAGGTGCCTATGAAGTGTGCGTCTGCTCCATTGATGGTTTCGGAAGTCTTGTCATAGGTCTTGAAGCTCCATGTACCTTCTGCTGTCTTAACTTCCGTTTTACTTGGTTGAGTCGGGGTTACTTGGCTGCCATCTTTCAAGTCTGTTTGAGCTACTGGAAGCAGATCTTTTACTTCTTGTGGAAGCTCTTTGCCTGGAGTTCCACTCACAAATTCGTGTGTCGCCTTGTAGGTTGGCGCTGGGGTGAATTCCCATGTTCCTACAAAGTGTGCGTCTGCTCCATTGATGGTTTCGGAAGTCTTGTCATAGGTCTTGAAGCTCCATGTACCTTCTGCTGTCTTAACTTCCGTTTTACTTGGTTGCGTTGGAGTCGCTTGACTACCGTCTTTCAGATCTGTTTGGTCTGCTGGAAGC
>NZ_KV790964.1:615-732 GCF_001807785.1 Streptococcus sp. HMSC10A01
GTGTGCGTCTGCTCCATTGATGGTTTCAGACGGCTTGTCGTAGGACTTGAAGCTCCAAGTGCCTTCTGCCGTCTTCACTTCCGTTTTACTTGGTTGAGTTGGAGTGACTTGACTTCC
>NZ_KV790965.1:0-9092 GCF_001807785.1 Streptococcus sp. HMSC10A01
TGACATCACATTCCAAGTCAAACACGACGGCACAGTGGAAGTGACAAACGTTGGTGAGAAGGACTCTAAAGGTGAAGACAACAAGGTTGTAACCGATGGTTCCAAAGTAACTGTAACCGATAAAGACGATGACCTTCCACGTAAGATTACCTTCAGTAAGGTCAGCCTTGGTGGAGAAGAAATCGCAGGTGCTCAAATCAAGATCTACAAGGGCGAGAAAGCCGAAGGTCAAGCTGTAGAAAACTGGACTTCAGAAGCTGGTAAGTCTAAAGACCTCAACTTGGCACCAGGTACTTACACCTTCCATGAGGAAGCAGCCCCAACTGGTTACCTCAAAGTGACCGACATCACTTTCCAAGTCAAACATGACGGCACAGTGGAAGTGACAAACGTTGGTGAGAAGGACTCTAAAGGTGAAGACAACAAGGTTGTAACCGATGGTTCCAAAGTAACTGTAACCGATAAAGACGATGATCTTCCACGTAAGGTAACTTTCAGTAAGATCAACCAATACGGTACTGAAATTGGTAGTGCACAAATTCAAATTTTCCGAGGCAACGAGGCAACTGGTAATCCTGTAGCAGAATGGACTTCAGAAGTAAACAAATCACATGATTTAGAATTAGCTCCTGGAGTATATACTTTCCATGAAGCGACAGCCCCAGCTGGTTACCTAGCTGTTAAAGACATCACTTTCCAAGTGAACTTCGACGGAACGATAACAATTTTGAACGCTAATGGAAACACAGTAGAGTACAAGGATGGGAAGTTAGTAGTAACAGACCAAAGTATTCCAACAATTCCAAGTGTCCCAAATCAACCGAACAAACCAAACAAACCAAATAAACCAAATAAACCTGATAAACCAGGTAATAAAGATCCTAAAGATCCAGGCAATGGAAAACCAAAGGATCCGGATAAGAAAAATCCTAAAGATCCTGGTAAGACAAATCCTAAAGATTCAGAAAAACCACAAGAAAAAGATGAGACTAAGAAAACTTTACCATTAACAGGTACAGAGCTTAGCTTTACACTTCTTGCCCTTGGTTTAACTATGATTGTTGGATGGGGAGTTTATTACGGGACTCGTTTTAAAAACTAAAACAAGAAACAAGTGTCAATGAAAATTGACGCTTGTTTTTTTATGTTTTGTACTTTTTATCAGAAATAAGCGACAGAACTGATCGGATAGAGATGACCGATAGCTTAGTAAGATTCTATGATTCTCCTAATTTTAGAAAAATCACTCATAAATATGAAAACGGCTTCATTCGTATTGAGATTATCCAACTTGTTTTATAAAATAAGGTGAAGAAAACTATAGGAATAGCTTGCTTCTATAAAATTGGAAGCGGTTACTTAGTGGAGGACCTTATGGAAAAAGGATATTGGAATCGTAAAAGAGTCTATAGCATCCGGAAATTTACTGTTGGTGCATGCTCAGTGCTTATTGGAACTTGTGCAGTTTTGTTTGGAGCTAGTCTTTCTGCAGGAAATCCTGTTTATGCGGAAGAAGTGGCCGTTAACGCTAGTGCTGAAAGCGTCAAAGAAGAAGGAATGATTGAGGAAGAGAACTCTGATAAAGTAGTTGCCACTAGTGAATTGTCTGAGGCTGCAGATGCTAGTCCAGCTCTTTCAACACAGGAAACTTTCCCAGAGAAAACAGAAGAGAATTCACCTAGTCCTAAGATAGAAAAAGAGTTTTCTGAATCAGTAAAAAATGAAGCGAAAGAAATAAGCGAGTCCTCTGCCCAAGAAGGATCAGAAAAGGATAAGGTGAAATCTGCTACTGAGGAGGAAGTGAGTCAAATGATTGAGGATAGAAAGGTCAATTTTAATCAGAACTGGCACTTTAAATTAAACGCTAATGCTAAGGAAGCAGTAAAAGAAGAAGCTGATGTGACTTCATGGAAAAAATTAGACTTACCTCATGACTGGAGTATCCACTTTGACTTTGATCAAGACTCTCCTGCACAAAATGAAGGTGGGCAGCTTAATGGTGGAGACGCTTGGTATCGCAAGCCCCTTAAATTAGATGAAAAGGATTTAGATAAAAATGTTCGTCTGACCTTTGATGGGGTCTATATGGATTCGCAAGTCTATGTGAATGGCCAGCTGGTCGGTCATTATCCAAATGGTTACAATCAATTTTCATACGATATTACAAACTTTCTTCATAAAGATGGGCGGGAGAATATCATTGCTGTTCATGTGATTAACAAGCAGCCAAGCAGTCGTTGGTATTCAGGAAGTGGAATCTACCGTGACGTTTCTCTTCTTATCAGAGATAAGGTTCATGTTCAAAAGAACGGAACAACTATCTTGACTCCTCAGTTGGAAAGTCAAAAAGATGGAAAGGTAGACACTCTTGTCAGCAGTAAGATTGTTAATACAGATGATAAAGATCATGAAATCACAGCTGAATACCAAATTGTGAGACGAGGCGGAGAAGCTGTAACAGAAGTGATTCGTACTGCCAGTCAAAAACTGAAAGCTCATGAGACTAGTACAATTCAGACAAGTCTACAAGTTGAAAGACCAGAACTGTGGACTGTGCTGAATGATAAGCCTGCCTTGTATGAGCTAGTAACACGGATTTATCGTGATGGTCAGCTTGTTGACGCTAAGAAAGACTTGTTTGGTTATCGCTATTATAACTGGACTCCTAATGAAGGTTTCTCTTTGAATGGTCAGAGAATCAAATTTCACGGGGTTTCCTTACACCATGATCACGGAGCCCTAGGAGCAGAAGAAAACTATAAGGCTGAGTATCGTCGTCTCAAGCAAATGAAGGAAATGGGGGTTAATTCAATTCGTACGACCCATAATCCTGCTAGTGAACAGACTTTGCAGATTGCGGCAGAGTTAGGATTGCTAGTCCAAGAAGAGGCTTTTGATACTTGGTATGGAGGTAAGAAGCCTTACGATTACGGTCGTTTCTTTGAAAAAGATGCCACTCACCCAGAGGCTCAAAAGGGAGAAAAATGGTCTGATTATGACTTACGGACAATGGTAGAAAGAGGTAAAAATAACCCGGCCATCGTCATGTGGTCTATCGGAAATGAAATCGGTGAGGCTAATGGAGATGCTCATTCTTTAGCGACTGTTAAACGCCTGGTCAAGGTCATTAAGTCAGTTGATAAAACTCGCTATGTCACGATGGGGACAGACAAATTCCGCTTTGGTGATGGTAGTGGTGGCCACGAAAAAATTGCTGATGAGCTAGATGCAGTTGGTTTTAACTATTCAGAAGATAATTACAAAGCCTTGCGTGCCAAACATCCAAATTGGTTGATTTATGGTTCTGAAACGTCTTCTGCGACTCGTACACGTGGTAGCTATTTCCATCCAGAGCAAGAATGGGTTGGAAGCAATCAGTCTTGGCGAAACTATGAACAATCGGACTATGGAAATGACCGAGTTGGCTGGGGTAAAACGGCAACAGCTTCTTGGACTTTTGACCGAGATAATGCTGGTTACGCAGGACAATTTATCTGGACAGGAACAGACTATATCGGTGAACCAACTCCTTGGCACAACCAAAACAGCACTCCTGTAAAGAGTTCTTATTTCGGAATAGTGGATACAGCTGGTATTCCTAAAAATGACTATTACCTTTACCAAAGTCAGTGGGTTTCTGTTAAGAAAAAACCAATGGTTCACCTGCTTCCTCACTGGAATTGGCAAGATCAGGAATTAGCAGACAATGTTGCAGATGCTGAAAATAAAATACCAGTTCGTGCATACTCCAATGCTGCTAGTGTTGAATTATTCTTGAACAACCAATCTTTGGGACTCAAGAAATTTAATAAAAAAGAGACAAGTGATGGCCGTAGTTACCAAGAAGGGGCCAATCCTCAAGAACTTTACCTTGAGTGGAAAGTGGCATATCAGCCAGGGACTCTGGAAGCAGTAGCTCGTGATGATCAAGGTAAAGAAATTGCCCGAGACAAGATTGTAACAGCAGGTCAACCTGCAGGAGTGCGCTTGGTTAAGGAAGAGCACGCTATTGCAGCAGATGGAAAAGACTTGACCTATATCTACTATGAAATTGTAGATCGTGATGGCAATGTCGTACCAACTGCTAATAACCTTGTTCGTTTCCAATTGCATGGACAAGGTCAGCTAGTCGGAGTAGATAATGGAGAACAGGCTAGCCGTGAACGTTACAAGGAACAAGCAGACGGCTCTTGGATTCGCAAAGCCTTTAATGGTAAAGGGGTTGCCATTGTTAAATCAACAGACCAAGCAGGGAAATTCACCTTAACGGCTCATTCTGATTTATTAAAATCGGACCAGGTGACTATTTTCACTGGAAAGAATGATCAGAAAGAAAAGACAGTGTTAGGGACGGAAGTGCCAAAAGTTCGTACAGTTTTGGGACAAGCTCCAAACTTGCCAGCGACAGTTCCTTTTGTTTACAGTGACGGAAGTCGGACTGAACAGCCTGTGACTTGGTCACAAGCAGATGTTAGTCATTCAGGCATTGTAACTGTCAAAGGAGAGTCAGATGGCCGTCAGGTAGAAGCGCGTGTTGAAGTTCTAGCCGTTGAAAGAGAGTTACCAGTTATCAAACGAGTGGCACCAGGGACAGATTTGAGTGCTGTAGATAAGTCAGTTGCTCTTGCCTTAACTGATGGGAGTCTTGAACATTATGATGTGGATAAATGGGAAATTGCGCCAGAAGATAAGGACAAACTTTCTGTTCCAGGTTCCCGCATTCAAATGACTGGGCAACTTGCAGGTACAAAGGTTTCAGCAACCTTACTGGTGACAGATAGTGAAGCAGAAGCACCTGTGAATCCAGTTGTAACTCTTGACGGTGATTCTGTAACAGGTCTAACCAATCAGAAACCGGTTCATTACCATAGCCTGGCCTATGGATCTCAACTTCCTTTGGTAGCAGCTACTGCTGAAAATGCAGATATCACAGTTGTTCAAGCTAGTGTTGCAAATGGGTTACGGGCCAGCATTTATGTTCAACCTAAGGATGGCGGTGCCCTACAGACCTATGCCGTTCAGTTCTTAGAAGAAGCTCCTAAAATTGAACGTTTGAGCTTACAAGTTGAGCAAGCGAATCATCTAAAAGAGGATCAGACTGTTCAATTAACTGTTTTGGCCCATTATCAAGACGGTACTCAGGCAGTCTTACAGGCTGATAAGGTTGCCTTCTCTACAACAGGAGAGGGAGAACTTGCTGTTCGTAAAGGAATGCTTGAATTACACAAGCCTGGAATTGTCACACTCAAAGCTGAATACGAGGGCGCTGAAGGTCAAGTAAACTTGACGATTCAGGCTAATACAGAAAATAAAACGGTTCAATCCGTTCGTCCTGTTAGTGTGGTAACTGATTTGCATCAAGAACCAAATCTTCCAACCACTGTTACTGTTGAGTACGACAAAGGATTCCCTAAAGTTCATAAAGTTACTTGGCAAGCAATGGCTAAGGAGGAACTTGATCGCTACCATACTTTTGAAGTAGTAGGAAAGGTCGAAGGTATTGATCAAAAAGCCATTGCTAAAGTTTCTGTTGAAGGGATCATTGCAGTCGAAGAAGTCAGTGTTACGACACCGATTGCAGAAGCTCCACACTTGCCAGAGAGTGTACGAACTTACCACTCAAATGGTCAGGTTTCGTCAGCAAAAGTTACTTGGGAGCCTATTGCACCTAGTCAATATCAAAAAGAAGGTGTCTTTACTGTGTCAGGAAAGGTGGAAGGAAGTGCTTTACCAACCAAGCTTCATGTACGAGTATCTTCTCAAACAGAAAATGGTGCTAACATCTCTGACCAATGGACAGGTTCAGAATTGCCACTTGCTTTTGCTTCAGATTCTAACCCTAGCGATTTAGTATCTAATGTTAATGATAAAGTGATCTCTTATACGGATCAGCCAGCCAACCGTTGGACTAACTGGAACCGTCGTGAAGAAGATTCGGTAGGGGTTCTCTTTGGAGATTCTGGTATCTTGACTAAACGGTCAGTAGACAATCTAAATGTAGCCTTCCATGAAGATCACGGGGTTGGGGCACCTAAGTCTTATGTGATTGAATATTATGTTGGGCAAGCTACGCCAACAGCTCCAAAAAATCCTAGCTTTGTAGAAAGCGAAGAGCATGTCTTTAATGATGATAGCAATTGGAAACCTGTGACCAATCTGAAAGCTCCAGATCAGCTAAAAGCAGGTGAAATGAATCACTTTAACTTTGATAAGGTAGATACCTATGCTGTTCGTATTCGTATGGTAAGAGCAGATGACAAACTTGGAACCTCTATCACAGAAGTTCAAATCTTCTCGAAACAAGTTGCTCCAGCTAAGCAAGCACAGACTAGGATACAGGTGGCGGGCCAAGATTTGCCAAACTTTAATCCGAACTTGACGGACTACTATTTAGAAGCTAAGGATGGAAAGGCGGATGAAGTAACTGCAAGTGTTAGCAATAATGGTCTGGCGACTGTTGTACCAAGTGTCCGCGAGGGAGATCCTGTTCGTGTCATCGTCAAGGCTGAAAATGGAGATATTCTCGGTGAGTATCGCATCCACTTTACCAAGGACAAAGATCTATTGGCACGTAAACCAATAGCGACAGTAAAACAAGCTCGCCTGCTCCAACTAGGTCAAAATCTAGAGTTACCAAGCAAGGTCCCTGTTTACTTTACAGGGGAAAAAGACTATGAAGTGAAAGATTTGGCTGTCGAATGGGAACCAGTTCCAGCTGAAAACTTATCAAAAGCTGGTCAGTTTACTGTTCATGGTCGTCTGGTTGGAAGTAACCTAGCTGTCGAGCTAAGAGTCCGAGTGACCGATAAGTTAGGCGAATCTGTATCAGAGAATCCTTACTATGATGAAAATAGCAATCAGGCTTTTGCATCTGAAACAAATGATGCTGATCCAGATTCTCATGATCGAGTGGATTATATCAACGACGGGGACCTTGATGAGAGCCGACGTTGGACAAATTGGTCAGCGACACCATCAGCTAATCCAGATGTTTCAGCAGGTGTTATCTTCAAAGAAAACGGTAAGATTGTCGAACGGACAGTTAATCAAGCCAAACTGCACTTCTTTGCTGATAGCGGTACAGATGCTCCGTCTAAACTAGTCTTAGAACGCTATGTTGGTCCGGACTTTGATGTTCCAACCTATTATTCAAACTATCGAGCTTATGAATCCAACCACTTGTTTAACAATCCTGATAACTGGGAGTCCGTTCCTTACAATATGAATCAAGATATCCAGGCTGGTACAGAACTGACAGCAACCTTTAATGCTGTGAAATCCAAAGCTATGAGATGGAGAATGGATAGAAAAGCAGATAAGAATGGAGTTGCCTTGATTGAGATGACTTTCTTGGCACCAAGTGAGTTGCCTAAAGAAAGTACAAAATCAAAAATCTTGCTTAATGGCAAAGAACTTCCAGACTTCTCTGCGGAGCGCTTAGAATATCAAGTGTCCTATAGTGGTCAACGTCCTAAAGTGACAGTAGAAGAAAATGACCAAGTGGCTTCGACTGTTGTAGATAGTGGAGATAACCGTTTGCCAGTCTTGGTTCAACTTCTGTCTGAGAGTGGTAAGCAGGTTAAGGAATACCGTATTCAACTGACGGAAGAAAAAACTACAGCTGGTAAGGTAGCAGCTGCAGTTCAAGAAGAACTTCCAAGTTTAGAAGTCGAAGAAAAAGCACTTCCTTATCAGACGATTGAAAAAGAAGATGCCAATCTCTATCTAGGGGAAAGCCGTGTAGAAGAAGAGGGTCAAAATGGTAAGGAAAGAATCTTTACTGAAGTTTCTCCAGATGGTCAGCGAGTAGAAAAACTACGAGAAGTGGTTCAAGATCCCATCAATCGCGTCCTGCTTGTCGGCATTAAGAAAGGAACAGCTCTTCCAGAAGATGATATCAAAGATTTGGTTCTCTATAGACCAGAGCTTCTGATAGAGGAAGAAGAGGTTGATTTCCAAGTGCAAGAGCGAAAGAATCATATGCTTCCAGCTGGTCAAACGCGTATCATCCAAGAAGGCCGTAAAGGTATTCGTGTGAACTTAGTCGAACTTGAAAATGGCAAGCGCACTCTTAAAGAAAGCTACAATAAATTAGAAGCACAAGATCAGATTCTAGAAGTGGGAACTGCCCTTTCAGAAGAGAAAACAAAGTCACAAGATACTTATAAAGCTCATTCACAAACTTCTGGGCAAGACAAAGATCAGATTCTAGAAGAAAAAGTTCAAGTCACCAAAGCTGTGAAAGAAGAGCATACAGAAGCTAAATCTGAAGAAGTGCAGCTTCAAGAAGAAAAAGTCAAATCAATCGAAAAAGGTTACTTACCGAATACAGGAAGTCAGTCAGATCAAGCTACGATAACCACGGGCTTAGCTCTCTTGGGCTTAGGCGCTGGTCTTGCTGCAAGGAAACGTAGAAAAGAAGACTGAGATTTAATGATTAGGTAAGAGGACAATCCGTTGAACTAGACGAAGAGATCAGGGAATTATCCCTGATCTTTTTTATGTAACTACAGCACTTCTAGTAAGCTGAGTCTAGCAAGATAAGGTTCACATTGACTCCTTGTGTTGAAAGATGACAAAATTGTAAGCTTTAAAAGCCCAAATGAAAGGTTAAGTTATGGAAGCGAGTTTAAAAAAGCTGTATCCTTATAAGTGTAAAGGAAAGGGAAAGAAAGTTTCTCTTGATAAAAGCAAATGTTATAAAGGAGGCCCACTATGAAAACTAAACTTTTTAACCAAGACAAACGTCCTCTAAAAGCACAAAAGATTTCTAAAGAAGAAATCGAGAAGACTCGCTTAGGCTGTGCCTCTAGTCAATATTACTTCTGGTTGCAGTATAGTCATTAAGGAATATTAAGTTCCAGCTTCTATAAAGAGAAAGTTTATCAAAACTTTCTCTTTATACGATTAAAAATCAAAGATGACAAAAATGTAAGATTAGAAGTAAGATTGTAAGGTTAGGTTATGGAAAGCCGAGTGCAAATTCGGTAGAATAAGATTATCAAAAAGAAAGAAGTGTTTAGAATGAAATTATTTAAAATAAGTCATAAGAAAGATAAATATTCCATTCGGCCAAGTCAAAAAGAAATTGA
>NZ_KV790965.1:9112-131303 GCF_001807785.1 Streptococcus sp. HMSC10A01
GACCCGTTTTCAGGGCAATCAAGTAGAAGCACTGAAGGATATCCACTTCACAGTGGATGAGGGCGACTATGTGGCCATCATGGGAGAGTCCGGCTCAGGTAAGTCAACACTCCTCAATATCTTGGCCATGCTAGATAAGCCAACAGAAGGCCAAGTCTTTCTGAATGGAACAGATACAGCGACCATCAAAAATAGCCAAGCATCTAGCTTCCGTCGAGAAAAGCTAGGCTTTGTCTTTCAGGACTTTAACTTGCTGGATACCTTGTCTGTAAAAGATAATATCCTCTTGCCTTTAGTGCTTTCTCGACGCCCCATCACAGAGATGATGCAAAAATTGGTCAGCACTTGTACTGAATTAGGAATTAATCAGCTACAAGAAAAGTATCCATACGAGATTTCCGGTGGTCAGAAGCAGCGGGTTGCAGTGGCGCGTGCTATCATCACTGAGCCAGAGATTTTGCTGGCGGATGAGCCAACAGGAGCACTGGATTCCAAGTCATCGGCTGCACTATTAGATGTTTTTGACGATATTAACGATCGGGGTCAGACTATTCTGATGGTAACCCACTCGACATCAGCAGCTAGCCGGGCCAAGCGGGTACTCTTTATCAAGGACGGCATCCTTTACAATCAGATTTTCCGGGGCGATAAGACCGAACGTCAGATGTTCCAGGAGATTTCTGATACTTTGACTGTCATGGCAAGTGAGGTGGGTGCTCATGATTAGATTAACCGGTAAGCTTGCGCTTTCCAATCTTGTGAAAAATCGCAAGCTCTATTATCCCTTTGCCCTCGCGACCTGTCTGGCAGTAGCTATTTCCTACATCTTTTTCTCTTTGACCTTTAATCCCCATTTGGCAGAAATGGCTGGAGCGAGTGCCGTTTCCATGGTCTTGGCTCTAGGATTAATTATTGTTAGTATTACCACATCTATTATTGTTTTTTATGCCAATAGTTTTGTCATTAAAAATCGGTCCAAAGAATTAGGGCTCTATAGTATGCTGGGGCTGAATAGATTTCATCTCTTTATCATGATGATCATAGAGTTGATAGTCTTTGGGCTGGTGACACTCATAATTGGTCTGGGGCTAGGTCTCTTGTTTGACCAGTTGATTTACGCTTTATTGCTGAAAATCATGGATCTGAAGGTTGTTTTGACTTCAACTTTTCAACCTCTAGTACTATTCCTAGTCACTTTCTTCTATGGCTTTGTATTTTTCTTCTTGATGATTAAAAATGGCTTGTATTTGAGAAAATTAGATGCACTCCAGCTTGTCAAGGAAAAAAATAGTGGTGAAAAGAAAAGTCGTTTCCTAGGACTGCAAACCATTTTAGGTTTAGCATCTCTTATTTATGGTTATTACTTAGCATCAGGAGTAACCAATCCAATAGCAGCAATCCTTGTGTTCTTTGTTGCAGTTCTCTTTGTCATTTTAGGAACGTATCTTCTCTTCAATGCTGGAATCACGAAATTTTTACATTTCTTACAAAAGAGAAAAAACTATTATTATCAGCCCAATAATATGATTTCGGTGTCCAACTTGATCTTCCGAATGAAAAAAAATGCTGTTGGTCTGGCAACAATTACAATCTTGTCAACCATGGTTCTGGTGACCTTGTCTGGCGGTGCTAATATCTATGCTGGTGGAGAATATATGCAAAATGCCATGTTCCCTCATGATATCAGCCTACAAGGAAAGGGTGTGAATGGTCAGCAAATAGATCAAGTCTTGACAGAGTTTGCTCAAGAGCAGAACTTATCAGTGACTAAAAAAGCTGTCTATCAGTCCTATACTATGGGAGTCAAAAGTCTAAATGACAATCAGCTGGACTTATACCCAAGTACTCAAAAAGCAGTAGCGCCCAATATCTATATCTTGGCTGTCTCTGAAGCGGTTTATCAAGACATGACTGGAAAGTCACTTAATCTTGGAGAAAATGAAGTGGCAGTATTCCAACAAGGTTTGAAACTGCAAGATCAAGAAACGCTGACAATCGCTGACCAAACTTTGAAAATCAAGAAAGTATTAAAAGAAGACTTTATTTTTGGTCATTTACCAGATCAGATGAATATGATTGTTCCCGGGAAAATCTATATGGTGGTGAAAGATCCAAGTAAGATCTTCGCTGGCTTGATGGAAAAATATGCTGTCAATAGCAACTATTACGGAGGTCTGAATCTGGATCTGCCAAAAGACCAGCAAAGTAAATTGAGAGACGCCTATCAAGAAAAGCTCAGCACCTATAATACAACCCTGCCTGAAAATCATGCTGTCTATGGATCAATTTCAACCTCTGATAAGCAAGAAATCAAGGGGATGCTGGGAGGTATGTTCTTTATCGGAATCTTCTTATCTGTCGTCTTTATGCTTGGAACTGTACTCATTATCTATTACAAGCAGATATCTGAAGGTTATGAAGATCGAGATCGCTTTGTGATCCTGCAAAAGGTCGGTTTAGATGAAAAACAAATCAAGCAAACCATTCGTAGACAGATCTTGATAGTTTTCTTCCTACCTTTGGCCTTTGCCTTTATCCATCTAGCCTTTGCTTACCATATGCTAAGCCTCATCTTATCAGCTCTTGGAGTACTCAATGCTAGCTTAATGTTGGCAGTAACCTTGGGAGTCTGTGCAATCTTCTTTATCAGCTATATTATTGTCTTTGCGATTACATCACGTAGCTATCGCAAAATCATTTCAATGTAAGAAGTTGGGAATTTCCCAACTTCTATTTTTATGGATGGAAGCAAAGTCAAAAGTGATGTTGCTATTTCTAAATACGGAAACTTGTGATATAATGAACCGTCTATATTTTGGAGGAGATGGTGATGGATATTTTTCGTAAAAAAGATGTCAGCAAGTCTAGGACTGGGATGAAAAGACATCTAAAGATTCACGATTTGATTTTATTAGGAATTGGAGCTATGGTGGGAACAGGGATTTTCACTATCACAGGGATTGGAGCAGCCAATTATGCTGGTCCGTCCTTGATTATTTCGATTATCATTTCAGCGCTTTGTGTGAGCATGTCAGCTCTTTTTTACGCTGAATTTGCTTCTCGCATTCCGGCCAATGGTGGGGCTTATAGCTATATCTATGCTGTCTTCGGTGAGTTTCCGGCATGGATTGCTGGCTGGCTGACTATTATGGAATTTATGACTGCTATCTCAGGTGTTGCTTCTGGCTGGGGATCCTATTTAAAGGGGCTATTGAGTGGCTTTGGCATCCAGCTCCCTACTGCCTTAAATGGCACCTTTAATCCTAAAGAGGGGACTTATGTAGATCTCTTGCCTATCTTGGTTTTACTTTTTGTCGCCGCAGTTGTCTTGTTAAATTCTAAAGCTGCTCTGCGCTTTAACTCAGCCTTGGTAGTTCTGAAATTTTCAGCTTTAGCACTTTTTGTTATTGCAGGTCTTTTCTTTATCAAGCCAGAAAATTGGTCTAACTTTGCTCCTTTTGGTTTTGGTGAGATTTATGGCGGGAAGGTCGGTATTATGGCTGGGGCTTCGCTCATGTTCTTTGCCTTTCTAGGCTTTGAGTCCATTTCTATGGCGGTCGACGAAATCAAGGAACCTCAAAAGAATGTTCCGCGTGGGATTGTCCTGTCCTTAACCATTGTGACCATTCTTTATATTTTGGTGACCTTGGTCCTGACAGGGATTGTTCACTATACTAAGCTTAATGTTTCAGATGCGGTAGCCTTTGCTCTTCGCAGTGTTGGCCTTGGCTGGGCGGCAAATTACGTTTCAGTTGTGGCGATTCTGACCTTGATTACCGTTTGCATTTCCATGACCTTTGCCCTGTCTCGAATGATCTACAGTATTGCGCGTGATGGTCTCTTACCTCGATCATTTAGACAGTTGACCGAGACAAGTCGGGTACCAAAGAATGCAACGATTTTAGTAGGGATTGCGTCAGCTGTTTGTGCGGGTATTTTCCCCTTGGCTAGTATCGCATCTTTCCTCAATATCTGTACCTTGGCCTATCTAATTTTATTGGCTCTTGCCATTTTGAAATTACGCAAAGATAAAGGGATGCCCCAAGCAGGTGAGTTCAAGACTCCTTTTGTTCCGGTATTGCCATTTTTATCTATTATCATCTGCCTGTCCTTTATGACCCAGTATACTAGGGAAACCTGGCAAGCTTTCGGTATTGCTTTACTGGTGGGGAGTCTGATTTATTTTGCATATGGCTACAAGCATTCTGAGATTTATGCAGATCATTAATTTTTATCACAGAAATATTAGACAGAGCCGTTTGTAGCTCTGTCTTTTTTGACAGAAAAATCAGATTGATATGAGAAAGCAAAAGTTTTCCAAATAGAATCTTTCGTCTAAAGAAAATCGGAAGAAGAACGGTCACCTGAAGACAGCAGGGAAGGCTACTTTTCTGATATAATAAAATGTAAAACGAGGTGACAAATGATTCGTAAAGTAAAACTAAGTGACGCCGCAGCCATTCAGCGACTTAATGCTGAGAGTCTAGGATATGATTTTGATAGGGAAGAGACGGAGGCTCAACTGAAGAGACTGCTAGAGACTGACCAGCATTTGATTTTGGTAGCTGAAGAAGATGGACAGGTCATAGGTTACGCTCATGCGGCTAGCTACGACTGTCTCTATTTCCCGTCCTTGCTCAATCTCTTAGCTTTGGCCGTCGCTCAGGATTTTCAAGGGAAGGGACATGGCAGAGCGCTGATGCAAGCTTTGCGTGAAGAGGGAAAAGCAGCAGGCTACACAGGAATTCGGATTAATTCAGGCATTTCCCGCTCCGCAGCCCATGAATTTTATCGCAGTCTTGGCTGTAGCGAAAAAGCAGACCAGAAACGATTTTATTGGGAGTTTTAGAGAAAAGAGGAGTAGATGATGATTGAACCACTATCTCAGCAGCATGCTTTAGAAATTGCTAATGACTGGCATTACGAGGCGCCCTATGATTTTTATGATATGAAAAATGATTTGGAAGATTATGAAGAAATAGTCTCCCCAGAAGCGCGTGGAGACCGTTATTATCAAGTCCTTAGAGAAGGAGAACTCTATGGATTTTTCTGCTTGGAGCAGAAAGGAGAGCGAAATTTGGAGCTTGGTTTGGGCATGAAGCCGGAGCATTGTGGAAAAGGTCAGGGCGCTACATTTCTGCAGGAAATTCTGGACTTTATCATAGAAAATTTTGCGCCCCAAGTCATAAGTCTATCAGTGGCTGACTTCAATCACCGAGCCCAGCAGCTTTATCTCAACATGGGCTTTGAAGTGGTGAAGCGCATTCCGCAGGAAAGCAATGGCGATATCCATCTCTTTGTGGAGATGAAGAAGGGTATCTAATTTTAGATTAAATTGCAGAAGCAAGATAAGATGAAATTGAACTTTCTGATTATAAAGGCATTTTAAAACTGTGGTAATTTTATATGAGAAAAATAATTTTTATTGGACAGAGCGGTGATGAGGCTGTCTACTATAATACACGAACGAGAGAGGCCTTAGTGGCGAGTAAAAGTGCCCTCTTAAATACAGAAGGCGCAAGGAAGTCCAATAGGGCCATTATTCCTTTGATGTTACTTTTTGCGTTATTTGGTGGAGGTGTTGGACTTGCTATTTTTTCCTTTACTTCTCCATTTAGATTAAACGAGAGGATGATTCCAATCATTTTACTAGCCATATTTTTAGTTTTTGTTGGAAGTATTTATATGTTGGAAAAAGCATTGTATAAAAATGTTCGTTCCACAGTTTTGGCAAACGAAGAACAATTTAAAGCTGCAGTGAATGGAAATTTATTTTGGGAAGGATTTTCCGATAAGAAAGCAACATTAGGTAAAATTTTCTTTTTCTCGTTTGTTATCTTGGTTCTTCTGTTTTGTTTAGGAATTGTGAGTCTATTTGGAATACCAGGAATGCTCATTCCCTATTATGAACATAAATGGTTTGATCTTTCATTATTATTTTCACCAATAGCAGGGGTGCTTCCAGCTGTGGTCGTAATTGCTCTGTTCCAAAACAACCCTATCCGCTGGCTCTTAGCTGTGCGGAAGTATGAACAAGGGAAAGTGATATTTAAGGAAGAGAAGTGATAGGAGGATAGGATGAAAGATAGATACTTATTTTTCTGCTTCTTCCGTCCCTAATGGTATTAGGAGATACAATGCAATGATTTGATCACAAAAGGAGTAAACTAATATGAAAAAAATTATCCTAAGTCTCTTCGCCCTCCTTGTAGCAGGTCTCTGTATCTTTGGTTTTCTGAGATATAGAGATTATGACTCCCTAAAAAACCCAATTGATGAAATCTATTATGCGAGTGTTCATTATAAAAATATTCTGGGCTTGCCAGATATGAGTAAGATCATAAGAAGTAATACGGCATATGTAGGTGAGCCGGCCTGGATATACTATCGCCGAGCTAAACCTAGTTTGGCAGATGATGAAGATTTGCAGCTATATATCAATTCCGATGGTTTGCTTGCTGTTCTATATAGTAAAAAGTTATCAGGAGATACTTATCTCAACATTGACTATGTATATGAGAACGGTTTCGTTAAACAAAATGTCTCCATTGCTTTCTCCAAAGTTTCGGATTTTACTGTTCAAGCTTTTATTAATGAATCTAAAAATAGGGGCTATGTCAGGACAGCAGATGAAATTTATCGCTCTATTGGAGGGGGAGAGCCCCCGCGTAAGAGTCTAGTGTCAAAAGAGGAGATCTTGGACTATCTGAAGGATTACGATATTGATCAGGCTTGGTTGGCTGAAAAATCTGACCAAATTCTCTACACTTATTTTCTAGATATCTGGTTTAAAGAGGGAAGTCAGCGCTATTCAAAAGAAAATATGGGGAATTTAAAAGTGAAGTACTCTGAAACAATAGGGAAAGAGTGAGTATGCCATGCTGCAAGACAGAATTTAATAAGTTTCTTTCACTAAAAGAGTTATACAGTTTTTCGATTCAAAGTTGAATCATCATAAGACAGTGTAGCTCTTAGATGATATTAATACGAAATTGAAATAGATCGGCTATCGCTTTATTTCCGTTAGAATCGGTATGGTATTTTTCCCTTGTTTGAATTGGCTCACAATCAAAATGATTTACTGATTGACAGAGTGGTAATTTTTTGGGGAACGCGAATGCGTAAGAGATTTTGATCTGATAGTTTTCTCTCTCAAGACTGGTATAATATCTGTAGAGATATTAAAACACTTTCTACTCCCTATTTAGCTAATGTAATTGGGAATTTCTTATCAACATCTATGATGAGATCAGACATGATAAAATTGAACTTTCTGATTATAGTGATCGATGGGAACCATGGTGATTGAATCTGAGGAAAATAATTTGTTAAGCAGAAGAGGTACACTAGATGACCAAAACTCTAAAAGACATATGTAAAATTATCATTTGTTTAATATCTATATTATTTATTTCGGCTTGTTCTTCACAAGAGAAAAATGAGAAATCAAGTAATAAAAAGGAGGCTTATCAATATACAATTTATAATGCTAATGCAGATATTCAAAATGTTGAATTTATCCATAATAAAAACGGAATCGTTGTTGAATGGAAATTTGATGAAAACGAACGTAAAGAATCAATTGCGTCTCCGGATTCATCAGATTGGGTTAGGGTAAATTCAAACTATTTGGTTAGGCATAGAGAGCGAGTGAGAGGGGTTGTTCCGTCTAAAAAAATGAAGTCGGATGAATATGCCTATCTAGATATCTTTGATTTAACCAATAGAAAAGCTACTAAAAAAGAAGTTGACGTTTGGAAATTGATGGTCAACTATTTGAAAAATGACAATATTGAGTTGCATGAGACCTTACCAACCCTTAGAAGAATAGGTAGCAACGACTATGTTGTACTTTCAATAACCGAACAGAAAAAATATCGTTATTTTTTACTAAATTTAAAAACTCTTAAAATAGATGCTGAGAAAACTGAGCAAGAGTTGAATGAGAAAAATAAAATAGATCTCATGTTGGGCACGAAAGAGGCTCTTAGAGCAGGTGTGGAACCTTTTGATAATGGATTTTGGAAATCTGAAGATTATAAGGGGGACATCAATTTAAGAAATTCTAACTCGTCAGCCTTCAAACTATTTTCCAAAAAGGACAGCTTTGCTTATAAAGTAATTCATTCAGAGAATGGGGCCATTACAAATGGTAAGGAGCTCATTGAACTCGAAACAGAATTTTTGAAAACAGGAGTATCTGTTTATGATGGATTATACTTGCCGGGTAAGTGGAGTACTGAAGGGCAGGATACAAAAATTATGAGCTATGAAGATATTCAGAAATATTATAACGGCAAGTTTGGGGAAGAATAATGAGCACATTCTTGGGTAACATTTCATATCTCAAGCAGAGAACTAAATTACGCAAGGCTCATCATCGTCTAATATAATTACTAATGCCCAGTAATAAATTTGTAAGTAAATATCAATAAATAAAAGGAGAAAATCATGACATTTGAAGAAATTCTTTAGAATGTCTAGGAACAGCTTGGAATAGGCGTTTATATGCTTTGTTTTTGCGGACTTTTTTTAAAAATGTAGCCACAAATAACCTTTGACAATCTCCATTAGTCCATAAAAAGGTGAACAAAAAAAGACCTAAAATAGGTCAATAAATCATGAGTTCAGCAGGCAAGAAACTAGCACCCTATAAGGCGCTAGTTTTTATTCTTTGATTCATATAGTTCTTCTAAAAGTTTGAAAACATTAATAGTTGGAATTTGTACATTTTGAATGCCAAACATTCCAGTAGTTGCTGATATATAAGATCTAATATAAGGATATAACATACTGATCATATTAGGAAAATACTTCTTAAAAACATCTAGTTCTGAAGTTCTATCGGTATCAGTAAATATTCCTTGAACAACAATTTCAATGTGAAAAGGTTTGTTGTTTTCTATAAAATTTTTATCAAATAGTTCAACGGAAAGCTCCACAATTCCTGAATGAATATCATCCTTTGCCAACCCTGGAGTTGGTAAAATTGAAATATCAACATCTTTTATATCTGAAATATCAATTGCTTCGTTGATTAAATAATTTAAAGATTTAACTCTAACATTTTGTAAAATTAATTCGCTATTTGTACTCATGCAGCATCACCTAATAAATTTGCTCTTATAGCTTTAAAACCTATACAGCTATCATCTAATCTTGGTGTAATTGAGAATTCAAATTTAGTTTGATTGATACTAACTTTTGTCTTTATCGTTGGAATTGTAATTTGATTTAAGTTAGACAAGTATTCACTTGGTAATTGAGTTTGCTCATATTCCTCAACTAGTCCATTGCTATAAACTATAAATGGATTTTCTTGTTCTACTTCAAAATGAATATTTGCACTATTTAAAAGTCCTATTAATTGTTCTTTATTTAACATTTTTTACCTCCTTTACGTACCTATAGAAATTAATTCTATATCCTCGAAAGGTATTATACTTTGATCAGTAATACATAACTGGTCAGATAACATTTGAAATCCAGCACTAGTTGTTCTTGTATCGGTTGAGTTGAAAGTTCTGTGGATAGCCTTATATCCTTCATTTGTTTCCAAGAACATATCAATCATTTTGCAATTTTTTTCATGTATATCTTTAAATTTGATAGTAATGTTCTCACGTTTCAAGGATTTAAAGAATTCTCTAGAAAAATCATCAAGTTTATTCAGGTCTTTTTCGGTATTTAAATCTAATAATTCTGATTCTTTAAGTTGAACCTCGAATTTTAAAACGACTGGACTTGTTTCTTTATTAGGTCGATTATGATTTGCCCACCATTTGGCTTTTTCATAATCGTTAATAAAAAAATAAACCCCTTGACCTAACCAATGATTTGATCGCTGTTTGAACTTAAATACCTGAGAAGATAGGATTTCGGTAGAATTAGTTTCGCCAGTACCGTGGTAACATTGATATCTAATCAATTAACAACCTCAGTTTTCGCAACTCAAATATAAGTTTGTATTTTAGTATATAGGGTGATTTTCCTATACATCTCATTGTAACATAAAATAATCGACTCGTGTATTAATTTATCCATTCTGAAGAGATTTTTTTACTATTTAACACTTTTTTTAACATTTTTTTAGCTCTGTTCATATCCTTGGTACGAAATAAAGCAACAAGGATGCAAATATTATGCCTCAAATACCAATAAGACACCATCATGATACTTTTTAGCAAAGTCTAATAAGAATTCCATTTTAAGACGTTCGTAATCGGATTTATCGATATGAAAAATCTTGTAAAGTTGAACCAAGGTTTTTCTGTTCCTTGACTTCGTTGTGAACAAATTAGCGAATATCTCACGCTTTACCTCGCTCAGATTATCTCTGTATGCTTCGATTTCTGCAACTATCTCTACAGCCTTATCTTTGAATGCTCCATCATCATTTTCTCGTACGGCTAGTTTATGAAGTGACTTATAACTTTTAAGGAAGTAGTAAGTTCTCCTAGTTGTTTCTAACTCATTAATTTTCATCTTTCACAGAGTTTATGTTTTTGTAAGAATCAAGCCACTCTTTTCTTGTTATCGTATGGTATGGCTCAGAGTCATCATGATAAAGCGGTTTGATTCCCTTGTTCACTCGAATATAATCTATTCTATCTTCCACGGTTGGAAAGAATATCATTTCTTTATAATCATCCGAAATGGTTCTTCGATCCCAGCTAACATCCATATTATCAAATATGATGATACTATCTTCAGTAAATGTTCTTAATACCGCCAAGGCTTCATGGTCTAGATAATCCTTGCCATTTACATTTATATACTCAAGCCCTTTATTAGATTCAGATATAAAGACAAGGCCACCCGTTTTCATCTTTTGCATCTTCTTTAGTTCCTCAATTTTCTTTAACAGATCTCTTTTTGCCAACTCTAACCCCTCTTATCGTCAATGCTGATAACTGTTTCTAATTCTTCTAGCTTTTCTATAATTGCTTCATTTTCGTATGCTTTATACGCAAATTCAAGAATAGTTCTCGCTGATTGTTGCCGAGCATACGGGCTGATAGTAGGATCATTCATGATATTTGTTAAGACTTCCACAGCCTCCACAGCAACATTATTCAGCCTGCTTGTAGCCTGTTCCATCGCTTGGTTTCTCATCTTACGGTATGCACTTCTTACCGTGGTTTTAGCCATATAACTCTGTGCTGTACGCCTAGAGATTCCTACTTTCTCGCAAGCCTCGCCCACAGTTGGGGCAAGCATTAAAGCAGTTAGAAACTTTTCTTCTTTTACCGTTAAATCTTCCATGCCTACCCCCTCTCTAACGGACATTCTGAGGCGATTTCAGACAATGTTAAAACCCATTCTCTTCAAAGTAACGCTCGATAGCTGTTTCATAAAGTTCCAAGCTTAATTCTGCCGTAGCAAGTAACATATTATCGCCATTAATTAGAAATTCGCTGTGAAAAGTTTTTGCTTGTTTCTTCAAGAACTCAGCTAATTTCTCTATACGATCTTTATTATTGTATTTCTCATAGTCAAAGAATGTTAAATCTGTATGAGATTCAGCGATCTCACTTAGCTTTTTAATTGCTAGTGGTTTGTTCTTGTATTTCTCTAGATATTGTTCAAACTCCTCCCATGAAATATCTTTTGTACTTTCAAGAAGCATTAATTCAGCCACATCATCAGCAGTCACGCTATTCTTTTTTTCTTCGAGTGCTTGCAGTTGTTTGGTGCGCTCTTGCTCAATATTGGCCATGATCTTATTATAGGTTTTCTGTGAGTACGTTTCTCCCTCATTCTTGAGGTCTGCTAGTTCGATTTGTGCTTGTTTGCTCCCTTTCATACTCTCAGCAACCTGTTTTTTTAGTTTCTCCTGTAACTCAATGTAGGAGCGCATATAGTCTACTTTCTTGTTTGCAAATGCCTTGAGTTCGCTCTTAATAGTTGTATACGTCATTTTTTTCCTCTTTTCCGTACCTATTCAAAAAACCGAGAATGAAACCCCATGAAGCAGTACTAATCTTCATGAAGTGTTTCACCCTCGGTTGTTCCGATAGATACTATTTAATTGTTTCAGCCTTTTCAATATAGCATACTTTGCCATCTTGATAGACCAGTGTGAGTTTCCTGTATAGGGGAACCTTTACATTTTCTATTATACCATTTTTTAAATAAAATAGGTAGCCATCTTCCATTTTTTCGATTAAAATTTGTTCATGCACGTTTGTTCTCCTTTCATTGTTACTTTGGTAACCTTTTGTTACCAAAAATGTAACGTCTATAAACCCAATGGTATCAAGGGATTGAGTCACATTTGTTACATGTTACATTTCTTTTCTTACTTGCATTATATATTTAACTTCAAATACTATTCTTTTTTTATCTTTAGATTATCAATAAAATGTAACAAAGTAACAGAATGAGTTTAAACCCTTATTTATCAAGGAGTTTGGTATGTTACCTTTCATGTTACCTTGTTACCAAGAATGTAACGTCATTAAACTTTTATAATGGAGTGCTGAGTTCTTTTTAATTTGGCTCTTTTATATTCAAATCCATCAGGCTCAAGTATATCAAGATCTTGCTCTTTAGTTCTACCTTTTTTTAGAACGTAGTTATTTTTTGTTAAATTTCTTAAGTTTTTGGCTATGTCCTTTCCCGCCCCCCATGTATTAGGTTTTTGTATTCCATGATCTTTAGCGAATTCTTGTAACTTTTCTGTAGCAAAGAATACAGGTACAACTTCTAACTCATGCCAACCGTTTTCTATGTATACATGTTTCACAAAAGATAAAAGATAGTCGTTATCCTCTTTGTATTCTGTGAGCATTTCTTCAACAACTTTAGGTACTATAAACTGTTGAAATGGTTCTTGATTCACAGTTTTAAACAATACATATTCTAAAACGTCCTTATCTGCTAGAAATTCATTCTTTACCCATGGTTTCTCTGCTTGCCCATTAAAATCAGCATTAAATGGAACGATCATCACACGTCTATACCACCCCTTAGTTTTATTACCTGAGTTTGGTATATAGTTACCCGAAAAGATATTGAATAGCTTAAATGTTGCTTCAAATGCCGTACGTCCTTTAGGGTTTACTAGCACGGCATCACCACTGGTAATACTCATAAGGTCAGACGGATTTTTCAGATATTCATTAGGAGCTTCATCTCCAATATTACAAACCTTACCTACTAGTGTTTCTAGATTGTGTTTTTCGCTAAACTGTGCAGGCTTTAAGGCTGAAACATTGCTTTCTCCAATCAGATTAATTAATAAGCGCTGAAATGTCCCCTTACCATTATTGCCCTCTCCAAATAGTACAGCAAACTTACTTCGGGTATAATTAGGGTTGATAGCTTCAAGAATAATCTGCCAAAATAGTGTTACTAGTTCCCTATCACCGCAAGCAATAGAGTCTAACCAATCCTCAAAAGTGTTACCTTCTCTATCCTTTGGTATATAGTTTGGCACTTTGTAGGCTGTTGCAATTTTACTTGTAATTACATACTTAGGGCTAAAAGAGAGTAGTTCCTTTGTATTCAAGTTAATAATTCCATTTTTAACAGGGATAAGATTCGCACTCTCTAGTGGTCTTTTTATACCTGTCATTGTTCTCACCATTGAGTTAATTTGTTTCCAGTCACGGGGTCTTACTCGTGGATCAAAGGTTTTACAAAAACCATTGAATAGATCTGTACTAGCAGTATAAATGCCATTATCTAGATCATAAATATATAGTAAGCTACTGTCTGAGGTGTTAGACTTAGTAATAAAAGTAAACGTTACAAGTTTGTTTAATTCACTTGCTACTGTGAAGATATCTGGTATAGGTGTCTTTGTAGCTTGATTCTTTTTTCCTTCGTTAACAATATAGCTATTTTCCTCACGCCAATTCACGCCCGCTTGGAAAATTCTTTCCCTTAATTCTCTCATGCTCTTTGGTGGTTCGATTGCTTTTACTTGATCTAATTTATTTTGCAACTCGTCAATATCCATTTATACCTCGCTTTCTAATTTCAGCATTTACTATACTCTCAAAGGTGCGATCTAATTCGCTATCTGATAACGGTTTATCTGTCATGGTGTTTGCTACCTTGGTTACTTCATAAGCAGTAGCAATATCAGCATTAACCCACTTTGAAAGTAACAAACCAACGAAACGAGTTACAGCGACATTGCGCCCACCCTCATCACCAAAACCATGTAATAGTGTGTCAATAATTCTCATGGTCATTGACCGTTGTCCCTTTGGTCTGGGTGTGTATTTATCAGGGGTTTCTTGCTTCGCTCGTGGTTCAACTTTGGGGACTGGATAATCTAGCCCGTGCTCCACAATTTTTTGATAACTTGCTGGGTCACCTGTTGTTACTGGTAGGCCCTGGAGTTGGGACCAGGTTAGACTGGCCATATCAAAGGGTAGCCCTATCTTGTCAGCAATCTCCTTCACTACCTGCTTATAGGTTGCCTCATTCATCATGTTGTCAGGCTTTACTACAAGGCGAAAACGGGGCTTTTCTGGGCTATGTTTGATAGTTGGGTATAAGATGTAGGAGTAGCCAAACAAAGCGCTAGAAACGGCTTTTATGAAGCTCTCAGACGTGCTTAGTATCTCGTCATAGTCAAGGAAAATCAAATCACGATATACTAGGCTGGTGTTGTTTCGCTTGTAGCTCCCATTTTTCTCTGGTATGACCTTGCCACTCAAACAATAGGGCGCTTGTGTACGTTTGAAGTCTTCAATATTTGCCCCTTCAGGGACTACCAAAGCCTTAAAGCGTTCAATATATTGGAAAGGCTCAATTTTATCAAATGGATAAACCAGATTGTTTTGAAATCCTCTAGCTTCGTATATTGTCATTTCTCAGCTCCTAAAAATACTAAAATGTCTTCGATTCTATAAAATATTTTGCGTGTGTCCTCGATAGGAGGAGTGCATCTTTTTAGTCCTGCACGTTCCCAACGTTTCAAGGTGTTGTAGTCTATATCTAATTCTTCCTTGAGTTGTTTAGGCGTCATTAAACCCGTTATACGTTGTTTTGGCTTCAGATAGTCTTTTAGAAAGCTCTCTATCAGTTTTAAAATACCGCGTTTTAGGCTGTTTTCGCTTTCTTTACTCAAACTAAACATATTTATCCGCTCCCTTCAGCAGTTGCTTGTAGCTCTCTAAATCGGCATTTAAGAGCACATTTAGGCGGACTTGTTCTTTTTGTACTTGTTTTTTCAAAGGTTTGACTCCGTCGATTAGTTCTGCCTTGCTGGCTGGGATATAGTAGCCACTGTGCGTGATAAGTCGCGCTCCGATAATCGGAATCTTGTATTGAGTTATTAAGTGACTGATAATCTCTTGGACGGCTCGTCTTTCCATTTTCAAGATTTTAGCAATCTCAGCGCCTGTAATGGCATTCTCACCCCCAACCTTGATTAGATTGAGAACTCGCTTATAATTCTCTGGTAGCGGTGGTAGTGTCATTCTGTTACCTCCCTTTCTTTGCTGATTAGGATAATCTGTCCCTTATTCCACATATCGGAAAAATCTGTTAGGGTTTCTAATACTCGCTCTAGCTGATTTTGTTCCTCGATACTGTAGCGATCAAATTTATCTTCTAGGGAAAAATCTAGCATAGTCTGGAAAGCCTCATTTAACCACTGACCAAAGTTTTCTGCTCGTGATTTTGCAAGGTCAAAATGTTTGTCTTTTGTCATATCTCTCCTCGTTCTAATTGTATCTTTTGCCTGTTAGCTGAATATAACGCCCATAATTAGGATTTAAACTCTCGCTAGGTGTTTCTATCGTCTGTTTACTTTCTCGCTCAATTTGGGCGCTTTTTAGGCGGTTTAGGTGGTTTTAGATAAAACAGTAGGGCAATCAGCGCCACGGATAAGATAAGTGCCTGTGTGTTGCTTAAATCTAGTTCATCCATGTTATGCCCTCGCTTTGTAATTCTTGATATATTCCACTTGGTCACTTCGTTCCATCTTCAGGAAGTCGTCCACTTCCTTACTAGTTACTTTTCTGTTTACAAAATCCGCGATAAACTGGAATAGGTTTTGATCTTCTGCCTTGACCTCAACCATTAAGTTATCAAATTCTGCTTGTGTCATGTTGTTTATATCTTTTTTCATTGTTATTCTCCATTACTCTTTTAATTGTTGTTTTGCAGTTTTAAGAGGTTGCTTGCTCTCTGCGGTAGCATTATGGTATAATTAAATAAAGAAAAATTTCTAAAACCTATATACGGCTTGCCTGCTGTCCTGTGTTTTAGTATTTAGAGTTAAAAGCCTTATGAGTTTTGCTGACCGTTAAGGCTTTTTTGTTGCTTAAAGTTAAAATGCTATAAATCTTCAACTAACCAATTCATAACAACTTGAAAGATACGTTTTGGAGCGTCATAATCGCCTATCTCAATTTTATTAAGTGTACTTCTGCTAATATTTAATATTTTAGAAGTCTTAAGTTTTGTTAATGACAACTTTCCTCGCTTAATTCGAACCTTTTCAGCAATTTCTTTAGTAATGATCATTTTATATCCCTCCTTTCATTATTCATAAACGGACATTTTGTCCCTTTTCTATTTTGTATAATAACAGACATTATGTCCGTTGTCAAGAGAAAAACGTAAATTTTATTTTTCTTAGCAGACATTTTGTCTTTTTAATTTTTTTGTGCTAAAATGATATTTAAGAAGAAAGGCATATTTTATGAATAGATTAAAAGAGTTACGAAAAATAAAAAAAGAAACACAGGCTGAGATTGCTGATTTATTACAAGTAAACACAAAGACTATTTCACGCTGGGAAAAAGGAGAGTCTAACATAAAATTAGCACAAGCTAATATGCTTGCTGATCATTTCAATGTATCAATAGGGTACTTATTAGGTTATGATATTGGTACTAAACCAGTTGAAGATATTTTAGGGAATCCAATACCTGCGGTTGAATTACAAGGCTATGACTATACTGTATTAGATATCAATCGAGATATCCCTGAAACATTAAATGAAGTTTCCAGGTTAAAGTATTGTGTCATTAAGCTATGTAAAGAAAATGAAATTCCTTTATTTACTGGTTTTCGTGCCATAATTACAGATCATGACCGAGAAATTGTTATTGATCCGATATCTGCAGATACATTTTTTAATGCTTTTGCTCGTACAGACGTTTTAATAAAAAATGGGTATCAATCAGGATCATCAGAGCAATTTAGAGATTTTGATAAATATATATGGAGTCGTAAAAGGGAAGATAAAGAGATATTAGAGAATATTTTAAGTGATTGGCTTGCTATTCTGAATATTGATAAACAACACGTCAATATTTCTTACTTTGATAATGAAACTGCTACTCCTAATAAAATCAAACTAAGAATATAAATCGGGGAAGTTATGAATAATAAATTCATGATTTCGTAAGGGTGACCCAAAAATGTCTCACCTCTTCAACAGGAAACGAAGACTTTTGCTCAAAAATGAGCTAAAGTGCTGGAGGCAGACCTAGCCAAGACCACATCATCAAGCTAGACATGGCTAAAGAAATTGCCAACAAAAATCTTTAACTGAATAAATTTACATTTATTTAGAAATAGATAATCATGACTAATAACCATTCTAAAAACTATATACGGCTTGCCTGCTGATGTTTAGAAAGGTTCATATCGTGAAAATCAATGAAATCAAAAAGAAAAACGGTGCAACGGTGTACCGTGCCAATGTATATTTAGGAGTTGACCAAGTAACAGGCAAGAAAGCCAAAACAAGTGTAACGGGTAGGACAAGAAAAGAGGTCAAGCAGAAAGCAAAGAACGCGCAAGATGATTTCAAATTAAACGGCTGTACAGTGACAAAAGTAGTACCTGTAAAGAATTATCAGGAGTTGGCTGAATTATGGCTAGAGAGTTACCAGTTCACAGTAAAACCTCAAACCTTTATAGCTACTAAGCGAATGCTCTACAATCACCTTATACCTATCTTTGGTTCTCTGAAACTGTCAAAGCTATCTGTTAGCTATATTCAAAGCTTTATCAACGATCTATCAACTCAGTTAGTTCATTATGCAGTGGTTCATTCGATAAATAGACGTATTTTACAGTATGGGGTATCTCTTCAACTCTTACCATTTAACCCTGCAAGGGATATTATTCTTCCTAAGCAACCAAAACGCGAGAATAAAGCTATCAAGTTCATAGCTCCAGAAGACTTAAAAACTTTAATGGGCTATATGGAGAAGTTGGCTTATAAAAAATACGGATATTACTTTGATTATGTATTATATAGCGTTTTACTTGCTACTGGTTGTCGTTTCGGTGAAGTAGTAGCCCTTGAATGGTCAGATATTGACCTAGAGAATGGAACTATCAGCATAAACAAGAATTACAGTAGGTTGTTAGACTTAATAGGTACGCCAAAGAGTAAAGCAGGAGTTAGGACAATCAGTATAGACAAGAAGACAGTTAATATGCTACGTCTATACAAGAATAGGCAACGGCAATTATATTTGGAGTCTGGGGAGCATGTTTCGTCTGTGGTATTTGCTATCCCGACTAAGGAATATCAGAATATGGCCACAAGGCAAGATTCTCTGGATAGGCGTTGCAAAGAAATTGGAATACCCCGCTTTACATTTCACGCCTTCCGCCACACTCACGCTAGTTTATTACTAAATGCTGGTATCAGCTATAAAGAATTACAATACCGTTTAGGTCATGCTACTTTGGCTATGACCATGGATATTTACGGTCACCTATCTGCGGATAAAGAAAAAGAGGCTGTTTCTTATTTTGAAAAAGCCATGAATAGCTTGTAAGTCCACAAAAAGGTGAACAAATTTAAAAACCATCTCATTTTAGAGATTCACAAACCTTATCAAATCAACGTTTATAGAAGATAAAGGAGAAAACCATGACATTTGAAGAAATTTTACCAGGCCTTAAGGCTAAGAAAAAATATGTGCGTACAGGCTGGGGCGGGGCGGAAAATTACGTCCAGCTCTTTGACACGATTGAGCAGAATGGGGTGGCTCTTGAAGTGACACCATATTTTCTCATCAATGTTTCAGGTGAGGGGGAGGGCTTCTCCATGTGGAGTCCGACTCCTTGTGATGTTCTTGCGACAGATTGGGTGGAAGTAGATGACTAATACAGTACTAGTGACGGGGGTTAGCTCTGGTATTGGTAGAGCTCAAGCCCAGAGCTTTTTGGAAAATGGCTACCGGGTTTACGGGGTGGATAAGGATGAAAATCCTGGCTTTCTAAATGAGCTTCGTTTTGTCAAGTTGGATTTGACAGGTGATTTGACGCCACTCTTCACCAGCTTTCCCGAGGTAGACATCCTCTGCAATACAGCAGGAATCTTGGACGATTATCGTCCTCTGCACGAGACCGGCGATGAGGACTGGGATCAGATTTTTGCGCTTAATCTGACCGCTACCATGAAAATCACCCGCTTTTACCTGCAGAAAATGCTGGAGAAAAAGTCTGGTATCATCATTAATATGTGCTCGATTGCTAGCTTTTTGGCTGGCGGAGGCGGTGCTGCCTATACGGCCTCTAAGCATGCTCTGGCAGGCCTGACCAAGCAGATAGCCTTAGACTATGCGGATAAAAATATCCAAGTCTTTGGCTTGGCGCCTGGCGCTGTTAAGACAGCCATGACTGCCGCAGATTTTGAACCAGGCGGACTAGCTGACTGGGTTGCTGATGAAACGCCGATCAAGCGCTGGCTGGACCCCCAAGAAGTGGCTGACGTTAGTCTCTTTCTAGCTAGTGGTAAGGCAGCTGCTATGCAGGGCGAGATTATCAAAATCGACGGTGGCTGGAGTTTGAAGTAAGTGAATGAAGAATGCGAACAATGAAAAAGCTAAAAATCTTTTCCAATCCTGGACCAAAAATATGGTACTTTACGGTTTGGATGCTGGCCTAGGGGAGTTCTTTATGAACGCGTCTGAGACATCCTGCCTTTACCAACTAGGAAATTTCATTTTTCCAGCTGATCAGGTGGATTTGGATTTTTGGCAGGATTATAGTAGCCAGTATGGTCTGGCTGATAAGATTATCATCTCTGAAGATTTCAGCTGGCAAGAGTTTCTGGATAGTCAAAGTGAGTTGCAGCAGTTTACTCGCTATGCTTTTTCGGACAGGGCTGATTTTGATACAGAGGTTTTGGAGAAATGGCAGAGCAGGCTACCAGCAAATTACTACCTTAGTTCGATTGATAAGGAGAGTTATGAATGTTTGGCTAGGGAAGCCTGGTCTCAGGATTTGCAGGGTGATTTTTCTGATTTTGATCAGTTTCAAGCGGAGGGTGGCTTTGGTTTTTTAGTATATTCAGGAGAGGAAATCATCGCTGGCATATCGACAGGATTGGTCTATCATGGAGCCCTTGAGATTGAAATTGCTACCAAATCAGCCTACCAAAGGCAGGGCTTAGCCAAAATCTTGGGTGCCCAGATGATTTTAGAAGCCCAAAAACGCTCACTTTTTCCTCTCTGGGATGCGCACAATGAAGCTTCCAAGAAGGTTGCAGAAAGTTTGGGCTATCAGTGCCTAGGAGCTTATCCGGCCTATGAATGGAAAGGGACTTTTGACCAATGAAGAAGAACCAGAGCTATGACTTAAAAGATATCATTCAGGCTGTGAAATCAGAAAAGCTAGATGATGATTTCTTGTTGTATGCTAAGGAAAATGGAGAACTGAATTTTCAAGACAGCTACTTGCTTGCTGATTATCCTCAAGTAGTGGACAATAAGGATGTTTATCCTAGACAAGTAAGGGAGCAAGAGCTGGAGCTGATTTATTACGGTGAAGATTTTGCGGATGTTCTCTTGTCAGTCATGGAGCAGAAAGCAGAAGCGACTGATCAAGAGTGTTTACAGGCTCTGCTTTACTATTATGAGCATGATTACTTTATGGATTTTGATAAAGATACAGTTTTGTAGGAAGATTTTTTGTAAACAATAATTTTCATTTTAGAAAGACAGGAGAAGTGATGACTCCAAAAGAAATGTGACAGGCATACAAGAAAATCAATCCAGAGATTGGCGACGAGATTGACGCCTGGGCTTTCGGTGCTTCGGCAGATGAGCTTGCCGACTTAGTGCTATGTGGTGAGAAGACAGCGACGTCTTCGGCCTATGAGCTCTATAAGCTTGAAAATGAGCCCTTGCCTCAGGCAGGAAGCTTTGATGTCATTTTAGACAGTCAGGAAAAGGCTGTTTGTATCGTTGAAATCACCAAAGTCTCTGTTTTACCTTTTAATGAGGTTTCAGCTGATCATGCCTTTAAGGAAGGAGAAGGAGATAAATCCTTGGCATATTGGCAGCAGGTCCATCAGGCATTCTTCACAGAGTGTCTAGCGGAAGCTGGTTTGGAGTTTTCCCAAGAAATGGGTGTCGTCTTAGAAGAATTTCGCAAGGTCTATCCCTTGAATGAAGAGTAGTGTTTATTTTGAATTCGCATAGTATTTTTAAAAATTTTCTTTTAGTGGTATACTAATGGAACTATCTTACAGAAAAGAGTTGTTTTATGACAAATTACGCGATTATTTTGGCTGCGGGTAAAGGTACTCGCATGAAGTCGGATTTACCAAAGGTACTGCACAAGGTGGCAGGAATTTCTATGCTAGAGCACGTTTTCCGCAGTGTCAATGCCATTAATCCAGAAAAGACCGTGACAGTTATCGGTCACAAGGCCGAGCTGGTGGAGCAAGTCTTGGCAGGTCAGACTGAGTTTGTTCGTCAGACTGAGCAACTGGGAACGGGACATGCCGTTATGATGGCAGAGCCTGTTTTGGAAAATCTGACGGGTCAGACGCTAGTCATTGCTGGCGACACTCCCCTGATTACAGGAGAAAGCTTGAAAAACCTGATTGACTTCCATATCAACCACAAGAATGTTGCGACCATTTTGACAGCAGAAGCAGACAATCCTTTTGGCTACGGCCGTATCGTTCGCAACCAGCACGGAGAAGTCTTGAAAATTGTTGAGCAGAAGGACGCTTCTGACTTTGAGCAGCAAATCAAGGAGATCAATACAGGGACTTACGTCTTTGACAATGCTCGACTTTTTGAAGCCCTCAAAAACATCAATACCAATAATGCTCAAGGCGAATACTATATCACAGATTTGATTGGCATCTTCCGCGAAAATGGAGAAAAAGTCGGCGCTTATACGCTCAAAGACTTTGATGAAAGCTTGGGTGTTAATGACCGCGTGGCTTTAGCTACAGCTGAGAGTGTCATGCGACGCCGGATTAACCAGAAGCATATGGTCAACGGTGTCAGCTTTGTCAATCCAGATGCTACCTATATCGATGTGGATGTGGAAATCGCGCCTGAAGTTCAAGTTGAAGCAAATGTGACCCTGAAAGGTCAAACCAAGATTGGGGCAGAGACGATCCTGACTAATGGTACCTACATCGTAGACTCTGTTATTGGAGAACGGACCGTTATTACCAGCTCTATGATTGAAGAATCTAGTGTTGCAGATGGGGTAACAGTCGGACCTTTCGCTCACATTCGTCCAGGTTCTAGTCTGGCCAAGGATGTCCATGTTGGCAACTTTGTAGAAGTTAAAGGATCGTCAATTGGAGAAAATACCAAGGCTGGTCATTTGACCTATATTGGAAACTCTGAAGTTGGTGCTAATGTAAACTTTGGTGCAGGTACGATTACGGTTAATTATGATGGTCAGAAGAAATACAAGACTATCATTGGCGACAATGTCTTTGTCGGTTCCAACTCGACCATTATTGCTCCAGTTGAGCTAGGTGACAATTCACTGGTCGGTGCAGGTTCTACCATCACGAAGGATGTGCCAGCAGATGCCATTGCTCTGGGACGTGGCCGTCAGATTAACAAGGAAGATTATGCTAAGCGTCTTCCTCATCACCCTCAAAATAAGTAGGTTTAGTCATGGAATTTGAAGAAAAAACCGTCCAACGGACGGAGATTTATCAGGGACCGATTTTTAAAGTGGTTCAGGACCAGGTAGAGCTGCCAGAAGGGAAAGGCCAGGCACAACGAGATTTGATTTTTCATAATGGAGCGGTGGCTGTGATTGCTATTACTCCTGAAAATAAGATGATTCTCGTTAAGCAGTACCGCAAGGCTATTGAGGCAACTTCTTATGAAATTCCAGCTGGTAAGCTAGAAGTGGGAGAAAATGCTTATCCGCATGCAGCTGCCCTGCGAGAATTAGAAGAAGAAACTGGTTACACGGGTCAGCTAGAGCTAGTTTATGATTTTTATTCTGCTATTGGTTTTTGCAATGAAAAGATTAAGCTATATAAAGCTAGCCAATTGACAAAAGTAGAAAATCCTCGTCCTCAGGACGAAGATGAAACCTTGCAACTTTTTGAAGTCAGTCTGGAGGAGGCACATCAGTTGCTGCAAAACGGTGACATATGCGATGCCAAGACCATCATGGCTCTTCAATATTGGGAAATGCAGGAAAATCAAAGATAGGGGGAAAACCTATGGGAAGACCTTTATTAACTGATGAAATCATCGAGCGGGCTAACCGTGGTGAAGTCATATCGGATCCTCCTCTCGTGGATGATGAGGAAACTAAGATAATTAGAACTGACCAAGGAAGATTTGGTTATGCTACACCGCAAGGAGAGTTTAATCAGGACACCATGCAAATTGAAGTTGATCGGGAAGTTGTGAAAAGCCGACGCATTGAAAATCAGAAGCGAGGGGTCTTTCAAGCTAAACTCAATAAAATTTTGTTGTGGATTATTCTCCTGTTGGTGGTTTTGATTGCAGCCATTATTTGGCTATAAAAATAAGCGATAAGCCTAAGGCTTTCGCTTTTTTAGAAAAGGTTGGAAATAATGAAAATTGGAATTATCGCGGCTATGCCCGAAGAGTTAAAAGTATTGCTGGAGCATTTAGAAAATCCAGAAAAGCATCTTCGATTGGGACATGTCTATCATACGGGTTCTATTGGCCGTCATGAAGTAGTATTGGTTGAGAGCGGAATTGGAAAGGTCATGTCTGCGATGAGTGTAGCTGTTCTGGTCAATGATTTCAAGGTTACTGCTGTCATTAATACAGGCTCAGCTGGAGCGGTGGCTGAAGGTCTGGCTATCGGAGATGTGGTGGTTGCAGATCGTCTGGTCTACCATGATGTGGATGTGACAGCCTTCGGCTATGACTATGGTCAGATGGCTCGCCAGCCACTCTATTTTGAGGCTAGTCGCTATCTGGTCTCTGAAATGAAGAAAATTTTAGACAAGACCCATCAAAAGGCAAGGGTAGGTTTGATTGCGACAGGTGACAGCTTTGTTGCTGGTCAGGATAAGATTGACCGCATCAAGGAGCATTTTCCAGATGTCTTGGCTGTCGAGATGGAAGGTGCAGCTATTGCTCAAGCCACACATTCGATTGGCCTGCCTTTTATGGTTATTCGGGCGATGAGCGACACAGCTAGTCATGATGCAAATGTCACTTTTGATGAATTTATTATTGAAGCTGGTAAACGCTCGGCAGAAACCCTGATTCAGTTTTTAAAAGAGTTAATCTAGAGTAAGATCGACCTAGTCGGTCTTTTTCTATTCTTGCCAAAAAATCCCTTTTGATGGTATAATCAAGAAGTTGCAATCAATGATAGAGGAGAAAAAGATGAGTATTTTAGAAGTAAAAAATCTTAGCCACGGTTTTGGTGACCGGGCTATTTTTGAGGATGTATCCTTCCGTCTGCTTAAAGGGGAGCATATCGGTCTGGTCGGTGCCAATGGTGAGGGAAAGTCAACCTTTATGAGCATTGTGACGGGTAAAATGCTTCCGGACGAAGGCAAGGTTGAGTGGTCCAAGTATGTGACGGCTGGTTATCTGGACCAGCATGCTGTGTTGGAGCAGGGTCAAACTGTCCGTGATGTTTTGCGCACAGCCTTTGACGAACTTTTCAAGACAGAAAGCCGCATCAACGACATCTATATGAGCATGGCTGAGGAAGGAGCCGATGTGGATGCCCTGATGGAAGAGGTTGGTGAGCTGCAGGACCGCTTGGAGAGCCGAGATTTCTATACTTTAGATGCCAAGATTGACGAGGTTGCACGTGCTCTGGGCGTCATGGACTATGGTATGGAAAGCGATGTGACAGAGCTATCTGGTGGGCAGCGGACCAAGGTTCTCTTGGCTAAGCTGCTTCTTGAAAAACCAGATATCCTGCTTTTGGACGAGCCAACCAACTATCTGGATGCTGAACACATTGATTGGCTCAAGCGCTACCTACAAAACTATGAAAATGCCTTTGTTCTGATCTCGCATGATATTCCTTTCCTGAATGACGTGATCAATATCGTCTATCATGTGGAAAATCAGCAACTGACTCGTTATTCTGGTGATTATTATCAGTTCTTAGAGGTATATGAGATGAAAAAATCTCAGCTGGAAGCAGCCTACGAGCGCCAGCAGAAGGAAATTGCGGACCTCAAGGACTTTGTGGCCCGTAATAAAGCTCGCGTGGCGACCCGTAATATGGCTATGTCCCGCCAGAAAAAGCTGGATAAGATGGACATTATTGAGCTGCAAAGTGAAAAGCCTAAGCCTTCCTTTGACTTCAAGTCTGCCCGAACACCTGGCCGCTTTATCTTCCAAGCTAAGGATTTGCAGATTGGGTATGACCGTCCGCTGACTCAGCCTCTTAATCTGACCTTTGAACGCAATCAGAAGGTGGCGATTATTGGGGCAAACGGGATTGGGAAAACAACCCTACTCAAGAGTTTACTGGGGATTATCCCACCTATTGCAGGTCAGGTCGAGCGTGGGGACTATCTAGAGCTGGGCTATTTCGAGCAGGAAGTAGAAGGAGGCAATCGTCAGACACCGCTGGAAGCAGTCTGGAACGCCTTTCCGTCCCTCAATCAGGCTGAAGTGCGAGCGGCTCTAGCTAGATGTGGCTTGACTTCTAAGCACATCGAGAGCCAGATTCAAGTCCTTTCAGGTGGAGAGCAGGCCAAAGTCCGCCTGTGTCTTCTCATGAACCGAGAAAATAATGTTCTGGTGCTGGACGAGCCGACCAACCACCTGGATGTCGATGCCAAAGAGGAGCTCAAGCGAGCTCTGAAAGAATACAAGGGTAGCATTCTCATGGTCTGCCATGAGCCTGATTTCTACGAAGGTTGGATGGATCAGATTTGGGACTTCAATCAATTGACATAAAGATTTTTTCTGTAGAAAAAGTATTTTGTTTTTTAGATAAAAGAGAAAGAGGCTGGTCATATACTGACCAACCTCTTTTTGAACTTAATAATTTAAATATTCATTAATATCTTGTTTTTCAATCTCTTTGCCATATTCGCAGACAGGGCAGAGTACATAATATTTTCTACCATAAGGGATGAGAGGAATCCAGTAGAGGGAAAATTTCCGACCTGTTTCAATAAGATCCCAAGGAGCAGTTTGTTGACAGTTTCCACATTGGATAGCAGACTGAGTATGTCCTAGTTCTTTTTTATAGCCTTTGTAACCCCAAATAATCATATGAATTTATTCCTTTCTTAGTTAAACTAGAGGATTATTTTTTAAAGTTGTAATCCTTGATCACTTCGATCTTTTGAATCTTGATCTCGTTTTTAGGTTTATTGTTTTCATCAGTTTCGCTTTCAGCAATCTTATCAACAATATCCATACCGTCTATGACTTGGCCAAAGACTGTATAATCACCATCTAAAGATGGATTTCCACCTTTCTTATAAGCTTTAATAATTTGTTCTGGATATTTGCTTTTAGATAATTTGCTTGAGCTGTCTGTCTGGTTTTGGTTAATAAAGAATTGACTACCATTAGTATTATCGGACGCTGCATTGGCCATAGATAGAGCCCCGCGGAGGTTGTATAGATAGGCAGAAGTTTCATTCTTAAAGCCCTTTCCTGAGTCAATTTGTTTGTTTTTTCCATACCATATTGACTCCCCACCTGTACCGTTTCCTTTAGGGTCACCACTTTGAATCATGAATCCCTTGATGACGCGATGGAAGATAACTCCATCATAATAGCCTTCTTTAGCATGAGTTAGAAAATTTTCAACTGCTAGAGGTGCATATTTGGGAAAGAGTTTGAGAGTGATATCACCAGCTGTCGTTACGATTTTAACTTTCGCTTCATCTTTGGCAACTTTGGTTGATAGTTGAGGGAAGTTGGCATTCTTATTTGTCAATGCTTCCTTGGTTTCAGCTTCTTTTTTGCTAGCTTCAGCACTGCTTGCACTAGCTGCTAGGCTAGAGTCTACATATTCATCGCCCCGCAAGACACGTTGGATACTAGTACAGCCTGCTAACAAAAGGCTGGCTGAAAGACCCAAAATTAATAATTTTTTCATCATGATCCTTTCTGAAATAAAAACTACTCACATTTTACTATAAAGGTCAATGATTTTCAAATCTTGTTAAAAAAGAAAGAATTCTTACTTGCAAAGCTTTGGGTCTGAATGGGAGATGGGGGAAGTCAGAAAGACTGATCCACCTAGCTTCATATAGGTTTTGAGAATGACTGCGTTCCTTTTCCTCACCACCTATCGTTAAGTTTTCTAAGCCCGTATAGATTGTCCAGAAATAAATGTGTTGATTATCGTCAGAGTCATAAGTGAAGGCAGGTTTTAGGTCTTCTGACTTAAAAATAAGCTGGACTTCTTCTTTGATTTCTCTTATGGCTGCTTCGATTGGACTCTCACGCTTCTCAATTTGCCCGCCTGAAAGAACATAGTAGTGTTGCCCGTTTTTATATCGATAAACGGTCAGAATGCTATTTAGTTTGGGATGATAGATAAGTATGCCAGCTCTCATAAGCAACTCCTTAATTTTTCTATTCATCAAGTTTAACAAAATAATGTTTAGAATACTAGATTGGAAACATATTATCGAAAAAAATACGATTGTGAAATCCAGCTAATCACTAGGACCTTTATTTAGTTGGTCATAATTTTTGTTTTATTTCTAAAATCATTCTGACGCTATCTAAGGAAGGAGAAGGTGAGAATTTTAATGAAAGCGACAAGAGTCTAATTAGAATCTAATGTAAGGTGATGAGATGCTAGTTCTTATCTTTACCTGAAAGGTTGTGCATACAAGAAGATTATGGTAAAATGAGAAAAATAAAAATTAATAGGAGCACTTTCCATGGAGAAAAGACTTACACGAGATACTAAGAATCAAAAAATTGCTGGTGTTTGTGCTGGTTTAGCTAAATATTTCAACGTAGATCCTACACTTGTTCGCGTACTGTGGATTATTTCAGTGTTTGCTTATGCAGTTTGCTGGTTCGTTATGCCAGAAGAGGGAGCAACCCAAGACTAAAAGAAGACTTGATCTTTTAAAATCCCAAGCCAGCTAAGCTGGTTTTTTTCTTTTTGGTAGAAGTATTAAAGGTGAAGATTTAGTGTGTCAAAGTGTAAAATTTATCATTTATTGTCTATAGTTATTGTGGTATAATAAAGGTTATGGCAAATAGTAAAAATACGAAAAAAGGCCGAACAACACGTCGGCCAACAAAAGCAGAATTAGAAAGACAAAGAGCTATTAAAAGGATGTTGCTGAGTTTTGGCTTGGCCTTCATTCTTCTTTTTGCTGCCTTAAAACTAGGTGTTTTTGGGGTGACTATTTACAATCTGATTCGATTAGTAGTTGGTAGCTTAGCATACTTAGCAATTGTAGCGACTTTGATTTATCTTTTCTTTTTCAAATGGTTAAGCAAGCGCGAAGGTCTGATTTCAGGTTTTATTAGCATTTTTGTTGGTTTACTTCTAATCTATCAAGCTTACTTTGTAGATGTCTTATCACTCAAAGGTCAAGTCTTGTCCAGCACTTTAGCCAGAATTTTTTCTGATTTAACTGCATTTAAAGTTAGTTCATTTGCTGGTGGTGGTTTATTAGGATCACTCTTACACTTACCCATCTCTTTTCTCTTTTCAAATTTTGGTTCTTACTTTATTGGTATTCTCTTTATTTTAGTAGGTGCGCTGCTAATCAGCCCTTGGACCATTTATGATATTTCTGAAAAGCTGGTTGAAGTATTCCACCGTCTTAGTGAAAAACGTGAAGAAAAGCGGCAACAGCGTTTTATTGAAAAAGAAGAACAGGCTGCTTTGGAAGCAATGCAGGCGATTGAAGTGGAGCAAGAAGGACCTGAAATCGATTTGGAAACAGGAGAAATTTTGGATGATGAAAATCAGGCAAGAACTCCTGTTGCCATTGAAGCAGAGGAATATGAAGATTTAGGAGAATTTGAACTAGAAGAAGTTCAAGATTTCAAAATTCAGCAGGAGTCAGAAGAAGATGCTGACACAGATGTTGAGGTAGACTTCACAGCCAAAGAAAGTTTGGATTATAAGCTACCGACCATCAACCTCTTTGCGCCTGATAAACCAAAAAATCAGTCTAAAGAGAAGCGGATTGTTCGTGAAAACATCAAGATCTTGGAAGAAACTTTTGCGAGTTTTGGCATCAAGGCCACTGTTGAGCGGGCTGAAATCGGCCCTTCCGTCACCAAGTACGAGGTTAAGCCAGCTGTCGGTGTTCGGGTCAATCGGATTTCTAATCTGGCAGATGACTTAGCTCTAGCTTTGGCTGCAAAGGATGTGCGGATTGAGGCGCCGATTCCTGGAAAATCTCTTGTCGGGATTGAAGTGCCCAACTCTGAAATTGCAACTGTAACCTTCCGAGAGCTCTGGGACCAGTCTAAGACAGATGCTGGCAAGCTTCTAGAAATCCCACTTGGTAAGGCTGTCAATGGCTCTGTTCGCTCCTTTGACTTGGCTAAGATGCCCCACCTCTTGGTAGCGGGTTCTACTGGATCCGGTAAATCAGTAGCTGTTAACGGTATTATCGCTAGTATTCTCATGAAGGCAAGACCGGATGAAGTCAAGTTTATGATGGTGGATCCTAAGATGGTGGAGCTGTCCGTTTATAATGACATTCCCCACTTGCTTATCCCCGTTGTGACCAACCCTCGCAAGGCTAGCCGTGCATTGCAGAAGGTGGTAGACGAGATGGAAAACCGCTATGAACTCTTCTCCAAGGTCGGTGCCCGTAATATTGCTGGCTACAATGCTAAAGTAACAGAGTACAATGCCCAGTCTGAGTACAAGCAGATTCCCCTGCCTCTAATCGTCGTCATCGTGGATGAGCTGGCTGACCTTATGATGGTGGCCAGCAAGGAAGTGGAAGATGCCATTATCCGTCTGGGACAAAAAGCGCGTGCGGCTGGGATTCACATGATTTTGGCTACCCAGCGGCCATCAGTAGATGTTATCTCGGGTCTAATCAAGGCCAATGTGCCGTCTCGGATTGCTTTTGCAGTCTCTAGCGGGACAGACAGTCGGACCATTCTAGACGAAAATGGAGCAGAAAAGCTCTTGGGTCGAGGGGACATGCTCTTTAAGCCTATTGATGAAAACCATCCGGTTCGTTTGCAGGGCTCCTTTATCTCAGATGAGGATGTGGAGCGAATCGTAGCCTTTGTCAAGAATCAAGCTGAAGCTGATTATGATGATAGCTTTGATCCTGGTGAAGTATCTGAAAGTGATTTGGATACTGGTGGGGGCGACGATGGAGGAGATCCGCTCTTTGAAGAAGCCAAGGCCTTGGTTATCGAGACTCAGAAAGCCAGCGCATCTATGATTCAGCGGCGACTCTCGGTCGGCTTTAATCGGGCCACTCGCCTTATGGAAGAACTTGAAGCGGCAGGCGTTATCGGTCCAGCCGAAGGAACCAAGCCGAGAAAGGTTTTGCAGACGAATTGATTCTAGTTTCACAAGTCTGCTAGCAAAAAAATCATTCTATAAAAATAAATCTGCCAGCAGCCAGCCGGCAGATTTTCTCTACTTACACATTATCAAGGAAAGGAAAAAAGTATGAAATTAGATACCGTTCACCATATCGCCATCATCGGGCATGATTATGCCAAGACTAGGGAGTTTTATGTGGATAAGCTGGGCTTTGATAAGCTAGATGAGCACCACCGGCCTGATAAACAGGATATTCTCTTTAATGTCCGAAAAGGAAATCTAACTTTGGAAATCTTTATCAAGCCAGACGCTCCCAAAAGACCAGCTCTTCCTAATCCAGAACATACCGGGCTACGGCACCTGGCCTTTCAAGTGACAGATGTTGAAAAAATTTTGGAGGATTTCGATCGTTTAGAGATTCCCCATACCGAGCTACGCTATGATGACTTTGACGGCCGTAAGATGGCATTCTTCTTTGATCCTGATGGGCTGCCTTTAGAGATTCACGAATAAAACTGCGCCTTTATTTTCCAAGGGCAGGTTTAACTATCCATACTTCAGCCTAAAGTCTGAAGAAATGACGCCCAGTTTTTGCTACAATAAGTAAAGCAAATTCAATAAGGAAAACTCTATGCATCAGAATCAATTTCAAGGACTTAGTCAAGCACAAGTTGAAGAACGTCGCCAAAAAGGTCTGACTAATCAGATTACCATCTCTACAGAAAGAACGACTTGGCAGATTGTTCGGTCCAATATTTTCACCTATTTTAATTTTATTTTTCTTGTACTGGCCATTCTCTTGGTCCTAGTTCAGTCATGGAATAATCTACTTTTTGTTCCCATCGTTGTCATTAATTCCTTGATTGGGATTTTTCAGGAATTGAGGGCGAGAAAAGTTCTCAACAAAATGAGACTCTTACACACCTTCTCAGCCAATGTGATTCGAGATGGAGAAGAGCAGGTGCTCTCTGTCGAAGAACTTGTTCAGGACGATGTGGTTAAATTTTCTGCTGGGAATCAGATTTATGCCGATGGACAGATTCTCTCAGGAAGCTTGAAAGTAAATGAATCCCAGCTGACGGGTGAGGCTGATGAGATTGAAAAAAATCCGGGAGATGAGGTCCTGTCTGGTAGCTTCGTAGTTGCTGGTCAAGCCTATGCTCGACTGGACAAAGTAGGAGACCAGGCTTACATAAACCAGCTAGCTAAAGAAGCAAAAGAAATAAGCGGTGTAGAAGAATCCAAGATGGTTCATGCTGTCAATCGCCTGGTGCAGATCATTGGGATATTGATTATTCCTTTAGGACTCTTGCTTTTCTTCCGCAGTTTTATCAGTAATCAAGAAACTCTGCAAGTCAGTGTGACTTCAACAGTCGGTGCTATTGTGGGAATGATTCCGGAGGGACTCTACCTCCTGATGACGCTTGCCCTAGTTCTGGGGGCTGTTCGCCTAGCCAAACAGCAGGTCCTTCTAAACAGTATGAAGGGTATTGAGACTCTGTCGCGTGTTGATGTCCTTTGTGTAGATAAGACAGGGACTATTACAGAAAATGAAATGGCTGTTAGCCAGTTGCTTCCAGTAGCAGATCAGAAAGAGTTGGCATTAGAAGCACTGAGTCAATATCTTGAGGCTAGCCAGGACGCCAATGATACAATTGAAACCTTGCGTGCTTATCCTGGGATTGAAAAAAGTGGACAAGCTTGGTCTATTAAACGGCAGTACCCTTTTAGCTCTAAAAATAAATACGCAGCAGTGGCCTTTGATCAAGGTACCTTTGTCTTAGGAGCTCCAGAGTATGTCCTTCGACGAGACTTAGAACATTATCAATCTTATTTTCAAGAGGTGGCAGAAGAGGGAAGCCGGGTTCTGGTGTTTGGTCGTTACGAGGGGGAAAACTTAGAAGCTGGCTTGGAAGCACCTGTTATCCCATTCTTATTTATTGTTTTAGAAAATCCCGTTCGGGAAAATGCTGCAGAGACTTTTTCGTATTTTGAAAGACAAGGTGTGACTGTTAAGGTCATTTCGGGAGATAATCCACTTACTGTCTCTGCAGTTGCTAAGAAGGCAAAGATTCCTCATGCAGAAAACTATGTGGATGCCAGGAGTTTGGATTCGGATGAAAAGATTATTCAAGCTGCAGAAACGTATACCGTATTTGGTCGGGTCAGTCCAGAACAGAAACAAAAATTAGTACAGGCTCTGCAAGGTCAAGGCCATAATGTTGCCATGACAGGAGACGGTGTTAATGATATTCTTGCTATGAAAAAGGCTGATTGTAGCATTGCGATGGAATCTGGGAATGATGCAACCAAGCAGATAGCGCAAGTGGTCTTGCTGGACTCAGATTTCTCATATATGCCCCACATCGTTGCAGAAGGACGGCGTGTAGTTAATAATATTCAGAGATCGGCCAGTCTTTTTCTAGTTAAAAATATATTTTCTATCTTACTAGCCCTGACTTCGACCATATTTGCTTTCACATATCCTTTGCAAGCTTCGCAGATGTCCTTGATCAGTGGTTTTACAATTGGGATACCTGGATTTTTGCTGGCTTTAGAGCCCAATAAGGCACGGATTAGAGGACGTTTTTTAGAGACGGTTTTGAAAAATGCCTTGCCTGCTGCCATTGTAGATTATCTAGCGGTTTTAGCGGCAGTATATTGTGGCCATTGGCTTGGATTGTCTCCAAAGGAAATCAGCACAAGTTCGATCATCTTGCTAGCGGTGGTCGGTTTTACAATCATGTATAAACTCATAAGACCTCTTAATCGCATTAAGATTGGCATTATGCTCCTGAATATTACAGGGATGATTCTTGCTGCTTTGCTCTTACCTCGCATCTTTAATTTGAGTGGCCTGTCAATCGCAGCAATCCTGATGACTGTCTTACTTTCATTACTTTTGGAAAGACTGATATGGTTCTTCCAATTTTTAACTAACAAGGCAGTAGCTCTGTATAAAAAACGTAAATAAAATGAAGTTGAAAAATCCCAACTTCATTTATTTTGATAAAAAGAGGCCAATGACCATTGCCAGGTATAAAAAGAATGTCAACATAAAGCCAGCTCGCCAAAAAAATTTCAAAAATTTTGGATAGTAGAAAGTCTGCTTTTTCTTGAGAAAATAGACCGTAATTCCGATTGCCAAGGCAGATAAAGCCAAGACCAGCTGTGGCAACATGCTATGGTAGTATGCTCGGTCAGAAATAAGATAGAATTCCAAAAAGAACATTGGGAAGGCTAGATCTGCAAAGTTAAGACCAAAGCGTTTTAAACGTAAAAATTTAATTAAAATAATAGATAAAGCAATAGTTAAAAAAATAAATAAAACGGAAGCAATTCTTAATAACATCATAGCTATATTTTATCACAAAAAAAGTTAAAAAAGAAGAGAATTATCCTTGCATTTTCAATTCTTTAGTGTATAATAGAAAGGTATGCGATAAGCATGCTTGTGGGAGGTAATGCTCAAGTTTTATTGAGTAAATTCTACCGCCTAACCACAAAGGAGGATTTAAAATGGCTAAAAAAGTCGAAAAACTTGTAAAATTGCAAATCCCTGCTGGTAAAGCTACTCCAGCTCCACCAGTTGGTCCTGCGCTCGGTCAAGCCGGTATCAACATCATGGGATTCACTAAAGAGTTCAACGCTCGTACAGCTGACCAAGCTGGTATGATCATCCCAGTTGTTATCTCAGTATACGAAGACAAATCATTTACTTTCGTTACTAAAACTCCACCAGCTGCTGTTCTTTTGAAAAAAGCTGCAGGTGTTGAAAAAGGTTCAGGTACACCTAACAAAACGAAAGTTGCAACTGTTACTCGTGCACAAGTACAACAAATTGCTGAAACTAAGATGCCAGATTTGAACGCAGCAAACATTGAGTCTGCAATGCGTATGATCGAAGGTACTGCTCGTTCTATGGGATTCACTGTTACTGACTAATTGTAACAATCCTATTTGCCCGCAATACACTTGATCATGAGACGAGTGACGTGGGAGATGAAAATCGATATGACCACATTACAAGGAGAAAGATAAAATGGCTAAAAAAAGCAAACAACTTCGTGCTGCTCTTGAAAAAATCGACAGCACAAAAGCATACAGCGTAGAAGAAGCTGTAGCTCTTGCAAAAGAAACTAACTTTGCAAAATTTGACGCAACTGTAGAAGTTGCATACAACTTGAACATCGACGTTAAAAAAGCTGACCAACAAATCCGTGGCGCAATGGTATTGCCAAACGGTACTGGTAAAACAGCTCGCGTTCTTGTTTTCGCGCGTGGTGCGAAAGCAGAAGAAGCAAAAGCTGCTGGTGCAGACTTCGTTGGTGAAGATGACCTCGTTGCTAAAATCAACGACGGTTGGTTGGACTTCGATGTAGTTATCGCTACGCCTGACATGATGGCTCTTGTTGGACGTCTTGGACGTGTCCTTGGACCACGTAACTTGATGCCAAACCCTAAAACTGGTACTGTAACTATGGATGTTGCTAAAGCAGTTGAAGAGTCTAAAGGTGGTAAAATCACTTACCGTGCAGACCGTGCAGGTATCGTACAAGCTATCATTGGTAAAGTTTCATTTGATGCTGATAAATTGGCTGAAAACTTCAAAGCTTTCAACGAAGTTATCCAAAAAGCAAAACCTGCTACAGCTAAAGGAACTTACGTAACTAGCTTGACAATCACAACTACTCAAGGACCTGGTATCAAGGTTGACGTAAACTCACTTTAAAAATAATAAAAAACTCTGGTTTTACCAGAGTTTTTTTCTGGAGAAAAATCAAAATATTTTACTTGGTGTATGAAAGTTTATTCAAATTTTAACAATGTTAGCAGACTGAGTGTATAAGAGAGGCTAAGAAACATCATGCTAAAACTGGCTGTTCCCCCAATAAGTCTAGTTACAAGTCCAGATAAACATGATATAATATGGTGAAACAATTTATTTATATAAAAAGGAGACGATGCGATGAAAAAAGATCAGAATCAGCTTACTTGGCTGATGGTGTCCCTGATTGCTTTTAATATGGTTTGGGGGCTTGGGAATGTCGTCAATAACTATTCCCAGCAGGGAATCTCTGTTATTGTTTCCTGGATTCTTATCCTAGCTCTATACTTCATTCCTTATGCTCTAATTGTAGGACAACTGGGGTCGACATTTAAGGAAAGTGGGGGAGGTGTCAGTGACTGGGTTGAGAAGACTTCTACCAAGCGCTTGGCTTATTTTGCTGCCTGGACCTATTGGGTAGTGCATATTCCCTACTTGGCGCAAAAGCCACAAGGAGTTTTGATCCCACTTGGTTGGGCTCTTCAAGGGAATGGTAATTTTTTAAGTAATCTCGACATTCATTGGATCGTGATTTTGAGTTTGCTAATTTTCGGAGCCTTTCTCTACTTGTCTACTAAGGGACTTTCTACCCTCAAGGTAATTGGTGGTCTAGCAGGAAGTGCTATGCTCATCATGTCTATCCTTTTTGTTCTTTTAGCTGTAGGTGCGCCTTTTATCAAGCCTGATATGCAATTTGCAACGGCTAATATGGATAAGCTTAGTACCTATATTCCTAATTTTGACTTTTCATATTTTACAACAATTTCTCTCTTGGTCTTTGCGGTCGGTGGAGCTGAGAAAATTTCTCCTTACGTTAATCAAACTCGGAATCCCGCCAAGGAATTTCCAAAGGGAATGATTGTCATGGCTGTTATGGTTGGGGCTTCTGCTATTTTGGGGTCTCTAGCTATGGGGATGCTATTTGATGGAAGTAATATTCCAGACGATTTGATGCGTAATGGTGCTTACCAAGCTTTCCAAAAACTTGGAAATTACTGGGGTGTCGGTAATCTTTTGGTTGTAATCTACGCCCTGACAAATATGGTCGGACAAATTGCTGCCCTCGCTTTCTCTATCGATGCGCCTCTGCAGATTTTACTTAATAATGCTGATGCTGAATTTGTTCCAAGCTGGTTGCGTAAGCGCACTTCAAAAGGTGTGTTGATTAATGGTTATATCTTAACAGGGATTTTGGTGAGTCTCTTGATTATCCTGCCAATCTTTGGAATAAAAGAAATTGATGGTTTGGTTAAATGGATGACCAATCTTAACTCTATCGTTATGCCGATGCGTTATCTCTGGGTTTTCCTTGCCTATATGCTGTTAAACAAAGCTTGGAAAAAATACAAAAATGCGGAGTATAAATTAACAAAGAATCCTAAAGTTGGCTTTGTTATTGGAGCTTGGTGCTTCCTCTTTACAGCTTTCGCTTGTATTCTGGGGATGGTTCCAAAAGTGGATTATGCTCAAGATCCAGCTGGTTGGAAATTCTCTCTTTTGACTAATGTTTTGACTCCTCTTGTTCTGATTAGTTTGGGAATTATTTTACCTTTACTAGCTAAGCGTGAGAAAAGACAAGCTCGTCGGCAAGAAATCGCTGAGAAATAAATTAAGTAATATATATAAATCGGTCCTATCTGATGATAGGGCTGATTTTAATAGAGGCAGATAGCTCATAATCAAGATGAGCAGTAGAGTAGTGAATATTTTATACTTAAATTTGGATGAGTAGAGAAGATGTTAAGGTATCTTACTGCAATCAAAGCAAGAACTGATGAAAGCTCTGTTTACTTATGGATTGTTTGAATTAAACAAGCGAATTCGCTATAATGAAGATACTATAATAAGACTAGCAAATAGAGGAAAGATGAATCAGATGAAAAGTATTGTTTTAGCAGGAGATTATGGTTATATTCGTCAAATTGAGACAACTATCAAGTCTTTATGTTGCTATCATGAAGATCTACTTATCTATGTTTTTAATCAAGATATACCACAAGAATGGTTCATCAATACTCGAAAAAAAGTAAAAGGGACAGGAAATGATCTGCTTGATATCAAGCTTTTACGAGATGATTTAAGGATGAAGTGGGCAGAATCAACCTACTCTCATATTAACTACATGGCCTATGCTCGCTATTTTATTCCAGAATACGTGAAGTCTGATCGAGCTCTTTACCTTGATTGCGACTTGGTTGTCACTCAAAACTTGGATCACTTGTTTGATTTGGATCTGGAAGATTACTATATTGCAGCAGTAAGAGCCACCTTTGGTTTGGGGATTGGCTTTAATTCTGGAGTCATGCTTATAAATAACGAACGTTGGCGGAGGGAAAATATTTCTCAGCAATTAGTTGAGTTGACTGACAGGGAAATTGAAAGAGTCTTGGAAGGAGATCAGAGTATTTTAAATATGCTCTTTGAGGGACAGTACTTGGAGCTAGAGGATAGCTATAATTTCCAAATCGGTTTTGATATGGGAGCTGCTCAGTATGGTCATGATTTTGTCTTCGACATTCCTCTGTCTCCTCTGCCAGCTATTGTTCACTATATTTCCGCTCTAAAACCATGGAATCTTCTGACAAATATGAGACTGAGAGAAGTTTGGTGGTTTTATAATGACCTTGATTGGACGGCTATCATTGCGAGCAAGGCACTTAAAGGTGTAGAAAATCAAGGCCAAGACCTGGTCCAAGTCTACAAGAAAGAATTATTGACCTTGACCAATAGTGACTCTTTGGAGCGCATCAAAGAATTGATTCAAGCTTTGCCAGATTGTCTTTTCCATATCGCCGCTTACTCAGATATGTCAGATCGTTTGATCAGTCTTTTGTCTTACGAGAATGTTCGCCTGCACCGCTTGGTTCTACCGATTCCGTTGAAGCAGTTAGCTGTGGCTTGTGATCTTTATCTAGACATTAATCATGACCACAAGTTTCGAGATTTTTTGGAGATGATCGAAAAACAAGGAAAGCCGATTTTTGCTTTTGAGACTACTCAGACAGAAGGAATTACGGAAAGGGTTTTTGCCACTGAAAAGTACCAAGAAATGGTAGAAGCTATTCGCAGATATCCTTCTTAAGGAAAAAATCATCTAACATATTTGTTTATCTCTTGAATTAAGCTAGTCTTATCCCTTGATAAGGCTACTTTTTCTTTGCTACTGATTGAGCGGGATGCCGATTTATCAAAAAAGAAAATTTTAAAAGATTTAACTATATAAAAATCATAAAATGTGGTAAAATAGTACAGATAAAATAAGGAGTGTAAAAATGGTAGAACCCAAGTATAAACGTATTCTAATCAAGTTGTCCGGCGAAGCTCTTGCTGGTGACAAAGGTGTTGGTATCAATATTCAGACCGTTCAAAAAATGGCTGAAGAGATCAAGGAAGTTCACGATTTAGGAATTGAAATTGCTCTTGTTATCGGTGGTGGCAATCTCTGGCGTGGAGAACCAGCTGCCGAAGCTGGAATGGATCGTGTACAAGCTGACTATACTGGTATGTTGGGGACTGTTATGAATGCTTTGGTCATGGCTGATTCTCTACAGAGAGTTGGGGTTGATACTCGCGTTCAGACTGCAATTGCTATGCAACAAGTTGCAGAGCCGTACATTCGAGGTCGTGCACTCCGTCATTTACAAAAAGGACGTATTGTTATTTTTGGAGCCGGTATCGGATCACCCTACTTTTCAACCGATACAACAGCCGCCCTTCGTGCTGCAGAAATTGAGGCAGATGCAATTTTGATGGCTAAGAATGGTGTTGATGGGGTCTACAATGCGGATCCTAAGAAAGATAAGACTGCTGTTAAGTTTGACGAATTGACCCACCGCGATGTCATCAGCAAGGGATTGCGAATCATGGATTCTACAGCTTCTACTCTTTCTATGGACAACGATATCGATTTGGTTGTCTTTAACATGAATGAAGCTGGAAATATCAAACGTGTTGTCTTTGGAGAGCAAATCGGGACAACAGTATCAAATAATTTATAAGAAATTGGAGATAAAAAACTTATGGCAAATGCAATTGTAGAAAAAGCAAAAGAAAGAATGAGTCATTCGCATCAAAATTTGGCGCGTGAATTTGGAGCTGTCCGTGCGGGTCGTGCGAATGCAAGTTTGTTAGACCGTATCAGCGTTGAATACTATGGTGTAGAGACTCCGCTCAATCAAATTGCTTCTATTACTATTCCTGAAGCACGTGTTCTCTTGGTGACACCTTTTGATAAATCTTCACTTAAAGATATCGAACGTGCTATCAATGCGTCTGATCTTGGTATTACGCCAGCCAGCGATGGATCTGTTATCCGTTTGGTTATCCCGGCTTTGACTGAGGAAACTCGTCGCGACTTGGCTAAAGAAGTGAAAAAAATTGGCGAAAACGCTAAGATTGCGATTCGAAATATCCGTCGTGATGCTATGGATGAAGCTAAGAAGCAAGAAAAAGCAAAAGAAATCACTGAAGACGAATTGAAGACTTTAGAAAAAGATATTCAAAAAGTAACAGATGACGCCGTCAAGCATATTGATGAAATGACTGCGCACAAAGAAAAAGAACTATTAGAAGTTTAAAATTTTATCAAATGAACACTCAGTTGGCACTGCTGACTGAGTTGTTTTAACATAAATATCCTTGCCCTTCAAAAAAAAGCAAGGTAGAAGAAGGAATCAATGAATACAAATCTTGCTAATTATATTGTGGGCTTGGTTATAGATGAAAACGACCGTTTTTACTTTGTCCAGAAGGATGGTCAGACCTACGCCCTAGCTAAGGAAGAAGGCGAGCATCAGCTGGGCGAGTCTGTTAAGGGATTTGCCTACACTGATATGAAGCAAAAATTACGCCTGACGACTCTAGATGTAACAGCGACCCAAGAAAGCTTTGGCTGGGGAACAGTGACTGAAGTGCGTAAGGACTTGGGTGTCTTTGTCGATACTGGACTTCCTGATAAGGAAATTGTTGTATCGCTGGATATTTTACCTGAGTTGAAGGAGCTTTGGCCCAAAAAGGGTGATAAGCTCTATGTACGCCTGAGTGTAGACAAGAAAGACCGAATTTGGGCTAATCTGGCCTATCAGGAAGACTTTCAACGTTTGGCTCGTCCGGCCTATAACAATATGCAAAATCAAAATTGGCCAGCTATTGTCTATCGCCTGAAGCTTTCAGGTACCTTTGTTTACCTTCCGGAGAATAATATGCTGGGTTTTATCCATCCAAGTGAGCGTTATACAGAGCCACGTTTGGGGCAGGTCTTAGATGCGCGGGTCATTGGTTTCCGTGAAGTAGACCGTACTCTTAATCTTTCTCTTAAACCCCGCTCTTTTGAGATGCTGGAAAATGATGCTCAGATGATTCTGACCTACCTAGAAAGCAATGGTGGCTTTATGACCTTAAACGATAAATCCTCCCCAGAAGATATCAAGGCCACTTTTGGTATTTCTAAGGGACAGTTCAAAAAAGCTCTGGGTGGTCTGATGAAGGCAGGAAAAATTAAGCAAGATCCGACTGGCACTGAGCTACTTTGAGGAATCATTTAAAACTTATGAATTTGGAAGGAAGCCAAGCGAATTTACCCCTTTTCCAATGATAAGATTCTCCTCCATCAGGAGACATTCCTCTTATAATCTGGGCTTCTTTCCCAGATTATTTTTTATCTTTTTGTGGTAGAATAGAAGAAACTTTTACTAGAATGAGAGAAAATATGCCTAAGAAAGAAAGAAAATTTGATAGCCATTCTATTCCGAGACGCTTAAATCTCCTATTTGGAATGGTGATTATATTATTTGTGACTTTGATTGGCCGTCTGGCTTATATGCAGGTCTTCAATCAAGATTTTTATACTAAAAAATTAGCAACTGCTAGCCAAACAAAGATAAAACTAAGCTCGGTTCGTGGGCAAATTTATGACGCATCTGGGAAGCCTTTGGTTGAAAATGCAACCAAACAAGTTGTTTCCTTTACTCGCAGTAATAAGATGACTGCTGCCGATATCAAAGAAACTGCCAATAAGTTACTGGATTATGTGGATGTGACAGATGTAGACTTAAGAAAGCGCCAGATTGCTGATTATTATCTAGCGGATCCAGAGGTTTACCAAGAAGTAGTTGCCAAGCTACCGAAGAAGAAGAAGTTTGACTCAGATGGAAACCGACTGTCTGAATCAAAAATTTACAATAATGCTGTAGAAAGTGTGGATGTATCTAGTCTTAACTATAGTGATCAGGAGAAAAAGGCTATTTTTCTCTTTAGCCAGATGAATGAGATTGCTAATTTCGAGACGGGAAATATTCGTACGGACGATTTATCAACAGAACAGGTGGCTCTAATTGCGTCTAGTGGCAAGGAATTAACTGGAATTAGTATTTCAACTGCCTGGGAGCGCAAGGTTTTGGACACTCCCTTAGCTTCTATTATCGGTAGTGTTTCAAGCGAAAAAGCAGGTATCCCAGCTGAGGAAGTAGATGCCTATTTGAAGAAGGGTTATTCTTTGAAAGACCGGGTGGGAACCTCTTATCTTGAAAAAGAATATGAGTCGGTCCTGCAAGGAGAACGGGCGATTAAGGAAATCCACCTGGACAAGAACGGGAATATGGAAAGTATCGACACAATTTCTGAAGGAAGCAAGGGAAAAAATCTCAAGCTGACTGTGGAAATGGCTTTTCAAAATGGTGTAGATGAGATTCTAAAAAACGCTTTTGTCGCGGAATTAACAGCAGGGAATGCCACTTATTCTGAAGGAGCCTATGCTGTTGTCATGAACCCAGAAACTGGAGCTATTCTTGCTATGGCCGGAGTTAAGCATGATTTGAAATCAGGAAATGTCAGCTCAAACTCTTTGGGAACTGTGACAGATATCGTGGTACCAGGATCAGTAGTTAAGGCAGCCACTTTGACAGCAGGTTGGGCTAATAATGCTATCTCAGGCAATCAGACCTTGACGGACCAACCAATAGTCTTCGGTCAGGATTCGTCATCAATTACATCATGGTTTACTAGCTATGGTAATCGCGATATTACAGCTGTGGAAGCCCTAGAGTATTCATCAAATACTTATATGGTGCAAGTTGCCCTCAAGATGATGGGAACACCTTATACTCCGAATATGGGAGTGGATTTGAAGAATTTAGACTCTTCCATGGAAAAACTGAGAGAGACTTTTGCAGAATATGGCTTGGGTGCTAAAACGGGAGTGGACCTTCCGACAGAATCTCAAGGTTATACTCCTAAAGAGTTCACTTTTGCTAATTACTTGACCAATGCTTTTGGTCAGTTTGATAACTACACACCTTTGCAATTAGCTCAGTATGCAGCTACAGTCGCGAATAATGGTAAACGGGTTGCCCCGCATTTAGTTGAAGGTATTTATGCTAACGACAAAAATGGTGGCCTAGGAGACTTGATTGAAAAGAAAGAAACCAAGATTTTGAATCAAGTGAACATTTCTGAAGAGAATATGAAATTGATCAAGGAAGGTTTCTACCAAGTGGTTCACGGGGGAAGTGGTTTTACGACAGGAAGAACCATTTCTCAAGGTGAGTCAGTTCCAATCAGTGCTAAGACAGGAACGGCTGAAACATTTGTTAATAATGGTCAGCAGGCTATCAACACTAATGTTGTAGCCTATGCACCAAGTGATAATCCTAAAATCGCAGTGGCGGTTGTTTTCCTGCATAATACCAATCTATCATCAACGGTTAGCAACAGCGTTACCCGAGATATTATTAATCTCTATAATCAACTACACCCTATGAATTAGAAAGGATGCTATGTTATATCCAACCCCTATCGCCAAGCTCATCGATAGTTTTTCTAAACTGCCTGGTATTGGTATCAAGACGGCTACACGTTTAGCCTTTTACACCATTGGAATGAGTGATGATGATGTCAATGAATTTGCTAAAAATCTTTTGGCAGCCAAGCGTGAGCTGAGCTACTGCTCAATTTGTGGTAATCTGACTGATGAAGATCCCTGCGCTATTTGTCGAGACGAATCGCGTGATCAATCTACAATCTTAATTGTTGAGGATAGTAGAGATGTCTCAGCCATGGAAAATATTCAAGAATACCACGGACTTTATCATGTCCTGCATGGCTTGATTTCACCTATGAACGGTATTGGACCGGATGATATCAATCTTAAGAGTCTGATTACTCGTTTGATGGATAGCGAAGTATCAGAGGTTATCGTTGCGACCAATGCAACAGCAGACGGAGAAGCAACCTCTATGTATATCTCAAGGGTCTTGAAACCTGCTGGTATTAAAGTTACTCGACTAGCGCGTGGTTTAGCAGTTGGTTCTGATATTGAGTATGCGGATGAGGTAACCTTGATTCGTGCAATCGAAAATCGGACGGAATTATAAAAATAAGGATTCTTCTATTCTTGAAGAATCTTTTTTTCTGTTCAAAAAAAATCGGAATTATGATATACTAAAACGGTCTAAAGAGAATCAATCTCAAGTATAAAAACTTTAAAGAATAGGATAGACGAGATGGCAAAGAAAAGTTTAATTTTGTTGTACGGTGGTCGTAGTGCAGAGCGGGAAGTATCAGTCTTGTCGGCAGAAAGTGTTATGCGGGCTATAAATTATGATCTGTTTTCTGTAAAAACTTACTTCATCACAAAAGAGGGCGACTTTATCAAGACGCAAGAGTTCTCTTCTAAGCCAGCAGAAGATGTTCGTTTGATGACTAATGACACAGTGGACATGTCTCGAAAGATTAAACCTAGCGATATTTACGAAGAAGGAGCAGTAGTTTTTCCAGTCCTGCATGGTCCTATGGGCGAAGATGGCTCTATCCAAGGCTTCCTAGAAGTACTCAAAATGCCTTATGTTGGCTGTAATATTCTATCTTCTAGCCTGGCCATGGATAAAATTACGACCAAACGAGTGCTAGAATCGGCAGGTATTGCTCAAGTGCCTTATGTAGCACTGGTTGATGGTGAGGATCTAGAGCAAAAAATCCAGGAAATCGAAGAGAAACTGTCCTATCCCGTCTTCACCAAACCTTCTAATATGGGCTCCAGTGTCGGCATTTCAAAATCTGATAATCAGGAAGAACTGCGTGCTTCTCTGGACCTGGCTTTCAAATACGACAGCCGGGTACTGGTCGAGCAAGGTGTAACAGCTCGTGAGATTGAGGTCGGACTTCTTGGTAACGCTGATGTCAAAAGCAGTCTTCCAGGGGAAGTTGTTAAGGACGTGGCTTTCTATGACTATCAAGCAAAATATATTGACAATAAAATCACCATGGCAATCCCAGCTCAGCTTCCTGAAGGTGTTGTGAATACTATGCGTCAAAATGCTGAGATAGCTTTTCGTGCTATTGGAGGTTTAGGACTATCTCGTTGTGATTTCTTCTATACAGAAGATGGTCAGGTCTTTCTCAACGAGCTCAATACCATGCCAGGCTTCACCCAGTGGTCTATGTATCCATTGCTCTGGGAAAATATGGGGTTAGCCTATCCTGACTTGATTGAGAAATTAGTTGCTTTAGCTGAAGAGGCATTTGCTAAGAGAGAGGCGCATCTTCTCTAAAATATGATATAATAGAGGGGCTGAAAATTTTCGGTCCTTTCTTTTTGCGAGCAAACCGAAAAACGAGGAAGAAGTATGAAATTAGATTTATATGAAATCGCAGAAGTCCTATCTGCGAAAAATGATGTGACTCAGTTTGAAAATGTCGCACTTAGAAATGCTGAGTTTGACAGCCGTTTGATTAAGTCGGGTGACCTTTTTGTGCCGCTTAAGGGAGCGCGTGACGGCCACGACTTTATTGCGACAGCCTTTGCTCAGGGAGCTGCAGCCACCCTATCTGAGCGTCCAGTGGCAGAGGGGGCTTATATCTTGGTCGATGATGTCCTGACGGCCTTCCAGCGCTTGGCCAAATACTATCTGGAAAAGATGCAGGTAGATGTGCTGGCGGTGACAGGTTCCAACGGTAAAACGACGACCAAGGACATGCTGGCTCAGCTACTAGCAACCAGCTACAAAACCTATAAGACACAAGGTAATTACAACAACGAAATTGGTCTGCCTTACACGGTTCTTCACATGCCTGAAGACACAGAGAAACTTGTCTTAGAAATGGGGCAGGACCACTTGGGCGATATCCATCTCCTGTCTGAACTGGCCAAACCTAAGACGGCCATTGTAACTCTGGTCGGAGAAGCCCATCTGGAATTTTTCGGCAGCCGAACTGAAATTGCCCAAGGCAAGATGCAGATTGCAGACGGTTTGAAAAAAGATGGCCTCTTGATCGTTCCGGCGGATAAGATTGTCAATGAATTTCTGCCAGCAGACTGCAAGCTAGTTCGCTTTGGTCCTGATGCGGATATCTTCCTGACGCGTCTGGAAGAGCGCAAGGATAGTTTGAGCTTTGAATGTAACTTTTTAGAGCAGAGGATTGACCTGCCTGTGACCGGTAAATACAATGCAACTAACGCCATGATTGCAGCCTATGCGACTCTGCAGGAAGGTGTGTCTGAAGCAGATATTGCTCAGGCCTTTTCCGAGCTGGAGCTGACCCGAAATCGAACGGAGTGGAAGAAAGCTGCCAATGGCGCAGATATTTTATCGGATGTCTACAATGCTAATCCAACAGCTATGCGCTTGATTCTGGAGACTTTCTCGACCATTCCAGCCAATCCAGGCGGACGAAAATTGGCAGTGCTGGCGGATATGAAAGAGCTGGGAGCGGACTCTAAGTCCATGCACGGCTCTATGATTACCAGCCTCAATCCAGAAATTGTGACCGACCTTTTCCTCTATGGACAGGATATGGAAGCTCTCTATGATTATGCCAAGGAAATCTACCCGCCAGGAAGAGTCCATTACTTTATCAAAAATGACGAGAAAGACCAGTTTGAACAGCTGACCAAAGCTGTCAGAGAGAAGCTGACTACTGCCGACCAAATCCTTCTCAAAGGCAGCAATTCTATGAATCTGGCGAAGCTGGTAGAGGACTTGGAAGATGGAAACTAAAGAAACTGCAAAAACCATTCAACGTCTCCTTTCTATTACAGAGACAGGTCTGGCATTTAGTCGTGATGAATTTGATCGAGAACGTTACTTAGAACTCCGTCAGCTTTTGGGGCACCTCCTGGCTGATTGGTCAGATTTGGATGGGAAAGAATTGGCAGAGCTGTTGCGCCCAACGGATTTTTATGCCACTCCCTTGATTGATGTCCGAGCTGTACTGGTTCGAGACGGAAAAGTCTGTTTGGTCAAGGGTAAAAATGAGAATACTTGGGCTTTACCTGGCGGCTTTTGTGAAGTCGGACTATCTCCTAAGGAAAATATCGTCAAAGAAGTCCAAGAAGAAACGGGATTTAATGCTTCAGTTTCTCGTCTGCTTGCAATCTTTGATACTAATAAATTTCAATTTCAGAGTAAGCAATATGCTAAACTGGTCTTCGAGTGTCAGATAGAAGATGGAGATTTTCATCCTAATGCAGAAATAGAAGAGTTAGCTTTCTTTGATATCCAATCTTTACCAGAGTTATCTTCTAAGCGGACGACAAAAGAGCAGTTGGAAATCCTTTGGGAGATTTATCAAGGAGACAGAGAACAGTATTTGGATTAGTTGAAAAATTAGTCAAAGACTATTAAATACTTTATTATTAATTTTAAAAATAGGAGATGAGAATGGGAGATTTTTTTACAAGTCAAAAAACAGAACCGCCCGTATTAACACCCCTAGGATTAGTGCTCATGCTACTTGCTTTATTTATTGTGATCTATAGCGCAAGTAGATTTTACAAACAAAAAAGCTTTCAAAGAATTTTTCAAGGACTGCAGATTGTCCAATTGGTTCTTTTGTATGGTTGGTACATGGCCACTCAGGCTCCCTTGACTGAGAGTTTGCCTTTTTATCATTGCCGGATTGCTATGTTTGCAGTCTTGCTCTTGCCAAGGAGAACATCTTATAAACAATACTTTGCCTTGTTGGGGGTGTTTGGACCGATTTGTGCCTTGCTTCATCCAATTTTTGATCCTTACCCGCTTCCGCATATTACCTTATTTTCTTATTTAGTTGGGCATTTGGCTCTTTTGGGAAACTCCATTGTTTATTTGATGAATGAGTACGACTATAAAATTTTATCCAATCGTCGGATTATTGAAATAACCTTTGGCATGAATGCTGTCATTTTCCTTGTGAATCAGCTAACTGGTGGAGACTATGGATTCCTCAAAAATCCTCCTTTAGTTGGTGACTATGGTATGTTAGGAAATTTCCTTTTAGTATCTTCAGTATTAGTTGTAGCTTTATGTGGTTTTTCCCTTCTTTTTAAACGCTTGAAAGAAGCTCAGGAAAACAGAATATTCCTTTTAAAAGATTGGAGAGAATGAGATGCTTCCATTTTTAACGACAAATCAGACAGCTCCGCCTTTGATCTCGGCTCTTGCCTATGCTTTGATGATTTCTCTTGTCGCCTTATCCATTTATGGTGCAGTAAAATATCACGACAATCCAGGCTTTGTTAAGGCGTTTAAGTGGATTCAGTTTGTTCAGCTTTTGGCTCTTTATGCTTGGTATATCGGTTTCCGTCTTCCTTTGGCCAACAGTCTTCCTCTTTATCATTGTAGACTAGCCATGTTTGCCATGATTTTCTTACCAGATAAATGGAAGATAAAGCAGTATTTTGCTTTACTTGGAGCTAGTGGTGCTATTTTTGCCTTGGGTTACCCTGTATTTGATCCTTATGACTTTCCACATATTACAAGCTTTTCATTTTTGATTGGTCATTATGCACTTTTAGTTAATTCTTTGATTTATCTATTTAATCATTATGATAAACGTTTACTAAAAAAGTCCGAGATTATTGCCTATACCTTGATGTTAAATCTCTTCTTGATAGGGGTCAATCAAATGACAGGAGGAAATTATGGCCTTCTAGCTAGACCTCCTTTTATCAGTGGGGACAACCTCTTGATAAACTATTCTTTGGTCTCTTTTATTCTGATTCTGGCCTTGCTTCTCTTTGACGAATTATTTAAAAGAAATATTTTCAAAAGAAAACTTTTTAGAAGAAAAAGGTCGGCTTAAGAGGGCTTGAAAAGAAGTGGGTTTCTTTAGAATTTAAATATTAAAAGCAGCTCTTCAAGGGCTGCTTTTGTTTAAGTCTTTATGATTTGGTATCAAGAATTGTCAAGGCATCTCGCAGTTCATCTGCCAGGTGTTTTTTCTTATAGTCAAGAAATTCTTCTAAATCTTTAATTGTGTTATAACGCTTGTGAAGACGATACATCTGTGAAATCTTATACTGAGGAAAGTCATTAAAAAAGTTTTGAGTCAGTTTCCATTCACGAACATAGCCCAAAGGACGCATGTGATAGCGAACACCATCAATGACTCGGCTATGGTGACGATGATGAAGATGGCCAAAAACGACATCTTTCACCCCATATTTGACAAAGAGCTGGTGAAAAGCTTGGCTACCTAGGAAGGCGTTGAAGCGTTGGAAATATGGGTGGTCATAAAGAAATTCTTGATGGGGGACAAAATGTAGAGCAATAATAATGGGACCATCCAAAGAAGCCAGCAGTTTTTCTAACTGAAGGAGGCTGTGAGCTGTAATGCTGGGATCGTCTAGTTTCCTATCTAATCTACGATCAAACCAGAAGTTATTTTTTGTTCTCAGGTGCTCTTCCTTGCTTTTTTCTGGAACAAAGCTGTAATCATACCAGCCAGAAAAGCTAACGAGTTTGGTCTGACCAAACTGTTGGACCTGAAAATCATAGTTAGAAATCTCTTGCTCAGAAAGTCCCAGCATATCGTGGTTGCCGAGATTAAAAGAGGTGGGAAGTTCTTGCATCAAGTCTTCAATAAAGGGCAAACTAATATGGGCTAGATCATTAGATAAATCCCCTGCAATGTGAAGATGGTCAATTCTCTCTTTTTTTAAAACCTCCTTAAGTGTCTCTAGTTCAAAGTGTCCAAACTGATTGGAGTCCAGATGGAGGTCGCTCATAAATCCGATTCTTGTCATGGTTTTAGTCTAGCACAAAATTGTTTACATGAACATATATAAGTTTAATTAGTTTTGCAGAGCTGATTTTAAGGGATATTCAAAGTAGAGTGGTTAAGATATTAGGAAAAGAATAGACCTTTTTCATGTCGTAAAATTTACTTTTCTAACAATTTTGTAACAAGGAGTCCCTTGGCTTGCTATTCATTAAAAAGTATCATACACTGGATTCTGGACTTCTTGAATTTTATTTCAAAAAATAGTCAAACGTGTATAAGTATGGTATAATTAAACGATATGTGAAAAGAGGTAGTTATGGATATTTCAGAAATTCGTCAAAAGATTGACGCAAATCGTGAAAAATTAGCTTCTTTCAGGGGGTCTCTTTGACTTAGAAGGTCTGGAAGAAGAAATCGCCATCTTAGAAAATAAGATGACAGAACCTGACTTTTGGGATGATAACATTGCCGCTCAAAAGACATCTCAGGAATTAAATGAACTCAAACAAACCTATGAAAATTTCCATCAGATGACGGATCTTTTTGATGAATCGGAAATTTTGCTTGATTTTCTAGCTGAGGATGATTCGGTTCAAGAGGAATTAGAGGAAAAGCTGGCAGAACTCGAGAAAATGATGACCAGCTATGAAATGACTTTGCTTTTGTCTGAACCATATGATAATAATAATGCGATTCTCGAGATTCATCCAGGCTCTGGAGGTACTGAAGCTCAGGATTGGGGAGACATGCTGCTCCGTATGTATACACGTTTTGGCAATGCCAAGGGCTTCAAAGTAGAGGTTCTAGACTATCAGGCTGGTGATGAAGCTGGTATTAAATCGGTTACTCTCTCTTTTGAGGGGCCACATGCCTATGGTTTGCTTAAGTCAGAAATGGGAGTTCACCGTTTGGTTCGGATTTCTCCATTTGACTCAGCTAAACGTCGCCATACATCCTTTACTTCCGTAGAGGTTATGCCTGAATTGGATGATACCATTGAGGTAGAAATTCGAGAAGACGATATTAAGATGGACACCTTCCGTTCGGGCGGAGCTGGTGGTCAGAACGTCAATAAGGTTTCTACTGGTGTGCGGCTGACACACATTCCTACTGGAATTGTGGTGCAGTCTACCGTTGATCGAACTCAGTATGGGAACCGTGATCGTGCAATGAAGATGCTTCAGGCTAAGCTATATCAACTTGAACAAGAGAAAAAAGCAGCTGAGGTTGACTCATTAAAGGGCGATAAAAAAGAAATTTCGTGGGGAAGCCAAATTCGTTCTTACGTCTTTACACCTTATACTATGGTTAAAGACCATCGGACCAGTTATGAAGTGGCCCAGGTCGATAAGGTAATGGACGGCGATTTAGATGGCTTTATCGATGCTTATTTAAAATGGCGTCTCAACTAACAGAAGGGAATTTTAGTAATAAATGTCTATTATTGAAATGAGAGATGTTGTCAAAAAATACGACAACGGAACAACAGCCTTACGAGGTGTGACGGTGAAAGTAGAACCAGGGGAATTTGCCTATATTGTAGGACCCTCAGGTGCAGGTAAATCTACCTTTATTCGCTTGCTCTACCGTGAAGTTGCACTTGATAAGGGTGCGTTGACAGTAGCTGGCTTCAATTTGGCTAAAATTAAAAAACGCGATGTACCAATGCTTCGTCGTAAAGTAGGAGTAGTCTTCCAAGACTATAAACTGCTTCCAAAGAAGACAGTATATGAAAATATTGCCTATGCCATGGAAGTAATTGGTGAACGCAGAGGTCACATTAAGAAACGGGTTATGGAAGTCTTAGACCTAGTAGGACTTAAGCACAAGGTGCGTTCTTTCCCTAATGAGCTTTCAGGGGGAGAGCAACAGCGGATTGCTATCGCTCGTGCCATTGTCAATAACCCTAAGGTTTTGATTGCTGACGAGCCAACTGGGAACTTGGACCCAGATAACTCTTGGGAAATTATGAACTTATTAGAGCGGATTAACCTGCAAGGTACAACTGTTCTAATGGCGACCCACAATAGCCAAATTGTAAATACTTTACGCCATCGCGTCATTGCGATTGAAAATGGCCGTGTGGTACGTGATGAAGCGGAAGGAGAATACGGATACGATGATTAGTAGATTTTTCCGTCATTTGATAGAGTCGTTAAAAAGTTTGAAGCGAAATGGTTGGATGACGGTAGCCGCAATCAGTACGGTAATGATTACTCTTAGTTTGGTTGCAATTTTTGTTTCGGTTATTTTGAATACGACAAAATTAGCCAATGACTTGAAAAACAATGTTCGAGTGATGGTTTATGTTCGCAAGGATATTGAAGACAACAGTTTGACGGTTGTTAAAGAAGGTCAGACAGTTGATAATGAAAATTACCATAAAGTCTATGATGCTTTAAAAAAAATTGATCATATTGAGAAAATTACTTTTTCAAGTAAGCAAGAGCAATATGAAAAATTGACAGAGACTATGGGCAGTGATTGGAAAATCTTTGATGGTGACGCCAATCCCCTATATGATGCCTACATCGTTGAGACAACCGATCCAAAATATGTTTCTTCAGTGAAGGAAGAAGCCCAGAAAATCGATGGAGTCTCTGATGTTCAAGATGGTGGAGCAAACACCAAGCGGATTTTCTCTTTGGCTGACTTTATTCAGACATGGGGCTTAATCTTGGCTGGTATGTTGATATTCATTGCTATCTTCTTGATTTCCAATACTATTCGGATTACCATTATTTCTCGGAGTCGAGAGATTCAAATTATGCGATTGGTAGGAGCAAAAAATGGTTATATCCGCGGACCTTTCTTGTTAGAAGGTGCCTGGATTGGTCTACTTGGAGCTGTTATGCCAGCAGCCCTAGTTTATTTTGCATATAATATTGCTTATCGTTCAGTCAATAAAGGTTTAGTGGCACAAAATCTCTCAATGATTGCACCTAAATTATTTATTCCAATCATGATTGCCTCTCTCTTTGTTTTGGGAATCATTATTGGCTCAATTGGATCTGTCTTCTCAATGAGACGTTTCTTGAAGATATAAACAAAAGGATTAGCTAAGCTAATCCTTTTCATTCTGTTCGTTTATTTTAAAAATGGATTGAACATTTTTTCATGGGCAATCGTCGTAGACGGTCCGTGGCCTGGATAGACATCATATTCCTTTGGTAAATGAAGCAATTCTTGTTTGATACCAGTAATCAGCTGGTCAAAATTTCCAGTTGGAAGGTCTGTGCGTCCAATTGATTCTCTAAAGAGAGCGTCACCAGAGAGAACAAAATGACCTTCAGGAAAGACAAGGGAGACTCCCCCAATTGAGTGGCCTGGTGTAGGTAGAACATAAAATGTGAAACCATCCAAGTCATATTTTTCATGATAAATAAAGAAATGCTCAGCCGGTTTTAAAACAAGTGTTTCGATATCATTATGTCGATCGAGTCCAGAAAGATTCAACTCAGGTGTATAGAGCCAACTGGCTTCGCTTTCAGCTACATAGACTGGAGGATATCCGAATGATTCTCGAACCAAATCTAGGCTCATGATATGGTCATAATGGGTATGGGTTAGTAAAATTGCTGAAATAGGCTTTCCGATTTCAGTGATTTTCTTTTGGATTGCTTGAAAATTACTACCGGGATCAACTAGGATCAGATGACTGTCATTTTCTATATAATAGGTATTTTCGTAAGCTAAAGGATTTAATGTTTTATGTACTTGCATGATTCTTCCTCTCTATGATGAGTGTATCAAAAAAAATAAGTTTTAGCAGAAATGAAGCTTGAAAATGGGCTATTTATCTTTTGCTAAAGGTAGATTGTCTAATCTAGAAACCATCTAAGTACTCTCGGGATTTCATTATTCTAGCCTCGCATCTTGACTGCAAACATGGTATAATTTTGATAAGATGAAACGAAAAAATATGAAGTATGCTATTGTCGATTTGGAAGCGACAGGAACAGGTAGCACTGCAAAAATTATTCAAGTAGGAATTGTCATTCTAGAAGATGGAGAGATTAAGGAGACCTACCAGACAGATATTAACCCTCATGAGGCTTTAGAAGAACATATCAAACAGCTGACAGGTTTGTCTGATCAACGCTTGAGCCAGGCACCTGATTTTTCTCAGGTGGCGCGTGAGATCTATGAACTGATTGAAGATGCAGTTTTTGTAGCCCATAATGTTAAATTTGATGCGAATCTATTAGCAGAATCCCTTTTTTGGGAAGGTTTTGACTTATTGTCTCCTCGTGTCGATACTGTAGAGTTGGCTCAAGTCGTTTTTCCAACTTATGAAAAATATGGGCTATCCAGTCTCTGTGAACTACTGGAAATTCCTTTGGAACAAGCCCATACCGCTATTTCAGATGCTATGGCGACAGCCCTGCTATTTTTAAAAATCCAAGAAAAAATTCAAAGTTTACCCAAGCCCTTACTAGAACGCCTTCTTGTTTTGTCTGATAGCTTGATTTATGAGTCTCGCTTGGTGCTGGAAGACTGTTTTGAGAAGATGCCAGATGGAAGAGCTGGTGACTGGCTTGATTGTCATGGTATTTATCTAAAAAAGCAGGCTAAGCTTGGTAAAGAAAGATGTCTATCTAGTGATTTTGCTAAAAATATTTCTTTGCTTGGACTAGAAGAAAGACCTGAACAGCAAAAGTTTGCTTCTCTCATAGAAGAGGCCATGAAAAATCCTTTGCCTAATTTCTTGCAAGCCCAGGCTGGCTTAGGAAAGACCTATGGTTATCTGCTACCTCTTTTGGCACATTGTCAGGAAAAGATCGTAGTCAGTGTACCGACTAAAATTTTGCAGGATCAAATTGCAACTGGAGAAGGAAGAGCGATTGAAGAGGTTTTTCAAGTAGCTTTTCATAGTTTAAAAAGTCCAAAATCCTATATCAAGTTGGATGCTTTTTACCAGAGTTTAGAGCGCTTGGATGATAATCGCTTGCTTAACCGTTGCAAGATGCAGCTTTTAGTTTGGCTTACTGAAACTAAAACAGGAGACTTAGAAGAAATTGGTCAAGCTCATCGTTATCAAGCTTTTTTCGAGGAGATAGGACATGACGGCCAATTGAGCAAAAAATCTTTGTTTTACGGTGTAGATTTTTGGCAGATTAGTCAGGAAAAAGCAAGGGAGAGTAGAGTATTATTGACGAATCACGCTTACCTCCTCACTCGTTTAGAAGATGATAAAAGTTTGATTGAAGGACGTATTTTAGTAGTAGATGAAGCTCAGAAGCTCTTTTTGGCTTTAGAAAGTTTTTCTCAAAAAAGTCTCAAGATGAATCAGCTATTGCAGACAATTCAGCAAGAAATTCTTCGTGTGGATTCTCTTCTGGAACGCCGTTTATTTGAAAGTCTGCAATTTGAACTAGCACAGCTAGTGGAAGTTTTTCATAACGAAAGAGTGAGTGAAGTAAGTGACAAAACCTTACTTAAGCTTAGACAGGATTTGTCTGAACTTCCAGATCACTATCTTCCAGAATTGCGTGAGATTTTGGATCACAGGTATGAACAATTTTGGTTGGAAGATGAATATTTCGAACAACATCGAGTAACTAGTCTTCATGCAGCTAGATTATCTTTGATGAACTTTCAGGATTTTCTGCCTGAAAGGGTTCAGCTCTTTTTCATATCTGCAACCTTAGAAATCAGCCGAAAGGTGAATCTAGCTCAGCTACTTGGCTTTCAAGCCTATCAGTTTTATCATTTGCCAGCTAAGAATTATCACCAGCAGAGAATTTGGGTCGATAAAGACTTTCCGGATTTGGCTGATTTGCCACTTCCCCACCATGCCCAATTGATTGTTGAGAGGATTGAAAGTTTATATGACCTAAACCTTCCGATTTTAGTTCTCTTTACTTCTAAGGAGCTCTTGTTGGAAGTATCAGAAAATTTGTCTTTGCAGCATCTAGCTCAGTATAAAAATGGTGATGCTAGTAACATTAAACGTCGTTTTGATCGAGGAGAAGCCCAAATATTACTAGGTACAGGTAGTTTCTGGGAAGGAACGGACTTTTCTAGTCAGGACAAAATGATTCAAATCATTACACGTCTACCTTTTGACAATCCGCAAAATGTTTTCACGCAAAAGATGAATCGTCGGCTTCGTCTTGAGGGGAAAAACCCCTTTTATGATTATAGTTTGCCGGTTGCGATTCTACGTTTGAAACAAGCTTTGGGACGGACGGTTCGCCATCGCAAACAGCAGTCTGCTGTTCTTATCTTGGATAATCGCGTCTATACCAAGCGGTATAGTCGCCAGATCAGAGGAGTCTTATCTAAGACAGCACCAATTGAGCAGTCTTCTTTTCATCAAATTCGACAAGATATAGGACTTTATTTTAAGAAAAAGATTGTAAAAAAGAAAAACGAGTAACTTGTGTTTGGAGATCAAAGAATATTTAAAAACTTTTAACACTCACTCAACTCAAGTTTCTAAATTCTGCTATAATAGAAACATTGAAAAAAGAAGAAGGTTCTGATTAATCATGTTTAAAAAATACATTCCAGGTTTGGGTTTATCTTTAGCCATAGCTGCGATTGCTACCTGTTTGGGCAAAGCTTTTCCTTTGTTTGGCTCCAGTGTATTTGCAATTTTACTTGGTATTCTGTTGAATCATTTTTGGAAAATTCCTCAGAAATTTCATCTAGGTTTGGCTTTTTCGGGTAAGAAACTCTTGCAGTATTCTATTATCTTGCTAGGTTTTAGTCTCTCTATTTCAAAAGTTTCTGCAACTGGCTTATCATCTTTAAAAATCAGTATTCTTACGATTTTACTAGCCTTTTTATCCGCTTATCTTATTGGGCGCTTTTTGGGAATGGGACGAGTCTTAACCTTGTTGATTGGATTTGGAACTGCTATTTGTGGGGGTTCTGCTATTGCGGCAGCTTCACCTATTTTAGAAGCTAAAGAAGAAGAGATTGCTCTTTCGATTTCAACTATTTTCTTCTTCAATATTTTGGCAGTTTTCATTTTTCCTTTTCTTGGACATGTTATGCAGATGTCGGCCGAAACCTTTGGAACCTGGGCAGGAACAGCTATCAATGATACTTCGTCTGTAGTAGCTGCTGGCTATACCTATGGTCAGACCGCTGGTGATTTGGCAACCATTGTTAAATTAAGTCGAGCTCTAATGATCGTGCCGGCTTGCCTCATTTTTGCAGGTGTTCGGTATCTTAAGTCCCAGTCATCTAAGCAAAAAGTAGATCTAAAGAAAATTTTCCCTTGGTTTATTTTATGGTTTGTCTGTGCATCTCTGATTAGTAGTACGGGTGTTTTACCTGCTTCCTTTATTTCCTTTACAAAAATTCTATCTCAATGGCTGATGGCAATGGCTTTAGCAGGAATAGGCTCTCGGGTCTCTTTTGCTCAGTTTAAACAAGCGGGAGCAGCTCCACTTTTAACTGGCGCCTTTGCTTGGTTTGTTGTTGCAGTATCTAGCTTGATTATTCAGTATTTTTTCTAGATAGGAGTGAGTATGTCTTATTTTAAACCCTCGATTGATTCGCGAGTGGATTATAGTTTAATTTTACCAGTTATTTGTTTATTGATTTTTGGCATCATGGCCATTTATATAGCAGTGAATCATGACTACCCTGCTAGTGCCTGGGCAATAGTTGGACAGCAAATTGCTTGGATAGCTTTAGGGATTGTGATTAGTTTTGTCGTCATGTTTTTTAACACCAAATTTCTTTGGAAGATGACTCCCTTTCTCTACGTTCTAGGTTTAGGTCTCATGGTTCTACCCCTGGTCTTTTATAGCCCGTCTCTTGTTGCTTCAACAGGAGCTAAAAACTGGGTAACTATTGGTGGTACGACCCTCTTCCAGCCGTCAGAGTTTATGAAAATCTCTTATATTCTGATCTTATCGCGTTCAGTTGTTCAATTCAGCCAACGAAATAAAGACAAGATTAGGACGATCAAAATGGATTGGCTATTGATTTTAGAGCTCTTTCTCTATACTGTGCCAGTCTTGATTTTATTGACTTTACAGAGTGATTTGGGGACGGCTCTTGTTTTCATGGCCATTTTTTCAGGAATTGTTCTCTTATCTGGAGTCTCTTGGAAAATTATTCTTCCTATCTTTCTAACGGGCGTTTCGCTTTTTATAGCTTTTATGCTAATCTTTACCTGGGAAGGTGGTAGGGCATTTCTTCACAATCTAGGCATGCCGACTTACCAAATTAACCGGATTTTAGCATGGCTTCATCCTTTTGAATATGCCCAAACGACTACTTATCAACAAGCTCAGGGCCAGATTGCTATTGGTAGCGGTGGAATCTGGGGGCAAGGTTTTAATGTATCCAATTTATTAGTGCCGGTGCGAGAAAGTGATATGATCTTTACGGTAATTGCGGAAGACTTTGGTTTTATGGGCTCGATCTTCCTGATTGCCCTCTACCTTTTGCTTATTTATCGCATGTTAAGGATTACTCTGAAATCAAATAATCAATTTTATACCTACATTTCTACTGGGCTCACTATGATGCTGATTTTCCATATTTTTGAAAATATTGGAGCTGTGACGGGCTTACTTCCTTTAACAGGAATTCCCCTGCCCTTTATTTCCCAAGGAGGCTCCTCTATTATCAGTAACCTAATCGGAGTAGGTCTCTTGCTTTCTGTTAGTTATCAAAATAATCTTTTAGAAGAGCAACAGACAGGATATTCTAGGAGACGAAAGAAAATAATTCTGAAAAAATTAAAATAGGAGGATAGAATACATGACGAAAGTTGCTGTTATATTAGCTAATGGCTTTGAAGAAATAGAAGCTCTCACGGTTGTGGATGTTTTGCGTCGGGCCAATATTACCTGTCATATGCTTGGATTTGAGCAAGTAGTGACAGGTTCTCATGGAATTAGTGTTCAAGCTGACCGATTGTGGCAAGGAAATTTAGACGATTATGATATGGTTGTTTTGCCGGGTGGAATGCCTGGGTCTGCTAATCTTAGAGATGACCAGGACCTGATGAAAGCTCTAACTAAGATGCAGGAAGAAGATAAGTGGATTGCTGCAATCTGTGCCGCTCCCATAGCACTTGAAAAAGCAGGAGTATTGGAGAATAAAAAATTCACCTGTTATGATGGCGTTGAGGAGAGTATTAAGAGCGGGAATTACCTGAAGGAGACAGTGGTCACTGATGGCAAACTTATTACAAGTCGAGGTCCCTCAACTGCGCTTGCTTTTGCTTATACTATAGTGGAGAAGCTAGGCGGTGACGCGGATTCCTTACGCCAGGGCATGCTATATACAGATGTTTTTGGAGAATAAACCAGGAAACCCATTTATCAATAAGTGGGTTTTTATTTATTCATATAAATGAGAAATCTATACTTTATTTTTATTTGGTTTAAAAGGATTCTTATCAGTATATTTTACCAATATTAGAGCTTTTTCAGGAAAAATATGGTATAATAAAAGCTATGGATTATCAAGATTATATCTGGGATTTAGGCGGTACGCTTCTCGATAATTATGAAACTTCCACAGCTGCATTTGTACGAACTTTAGCGTCATTAGGCATAGAAGCTAGCCATGATGAAGTATATCAAGCTTTAAAAGTTTCAACGGACCATGCAGTGCAGCAGTTTGCACCGGGAGTGAAAGATTTTTTGAGATCTTACAAGGCCAATGAAGCTAAGGAACTTCAGCATCCTGTTTTATTTAACGGAGCAAAAGAGCTATTAGCAACCATAATTAAGCAAGGTGGCAGAAACTTTTTAGTCTCCCATCGGGACAATCAGGTTTTAGAAATTATCTCTAAAACAGGAATTGATTCCCTCTTTACGGAAATTGTCACAGCTGATAATGGTTTTAAGAGAAAACCTGACCCAGAATCCATGAATTATCTCAAGGAAAAGTACAAGATTAGCTCCTGTTTAGTTATTGGTGATCGCCCGATAGATATAGAGGCTGGTCAAGCCGCAGGTTTTGATACTTATCTTTTTGATAGCATGGAACATCTAAAGAATTATTTACATTTAAATACAGAAAAGGAATAAAATGACAGAAGAAAAGCAACAAGACATCCAATCTCAAGAATATGATGCCAGCCAGATTCAGGTCCTTGAAGGACTTGAAGCAGTTCGTATGCGTCCGGGTATGTATATCGGATCAACTTCTAAAGAAGGTCTGCACCATTTGGTATGGGAAATCGTTGATAACTCTATTGACGAAGCCTTGGCTGGTTTTGCTAGTCATATTCAAGTCTTTATTGAAAAAGACAATTCTATCACAGTAGTTGATGATGGACGCGGGATCCCTGTCGATATTCAGGAAAAAACAGGTCGTCCTGCTGTTGAAACTGTCTTTACGGTCCTTCACGCTGGAGGGAAATTTGGCGGTGGCGGTTACAAGGTTTCAGGAGGCCTTCACGGTGTAGGTTCTTCTGTTGTAAATGCTTTGTCCACCCAACTGGATGTTAAGGTATATAAAAATGGTCAAATTCACTTCCAAGAATACACTCGTGGCCATGTCGTGGCTGATTTGAAAGTGATCGGTGAAACAGATCAGACAGGTACAACGGTTCATTTTACGCCAGACCCAGAAATCTTCACCGAGACTGTTGAATTTGATTTTGAAAAACTCAATAAACGGATCCAAGAACTTGCTTTTCTCAACCGAGGCTTGTCTATCTCGATTACTGATAAACGAGATGGTATAGAACAAAGTAAAGACTACCATTACGAAGGTGGGATTGCTAGTTATGTCCAGTATATCAATGAAAATAAGGAAGTCATCTTCGACAATCCTATTTATACAGATGGAGAAATGGAGGATATAACCGTGGAAGTAGCTATGCAGTATACGACAGGCTACCATGAAACGGTGATGAGTTTTGCTAATAATATCCACACACATGAAGGTGGGACACATGAGCAAGGTTTCCGTACAGCCCTAACTCGTGTCATCAATGATTACGCTAAGAAGAATAAACTTCTCAAAGAAAACGAAGATAATCTCACAGGTGAAGACGTTCGAGAAGGCTTGACAGCAGTTATCTCTGTTAAACACCCGAATCCTCAGTTTGAAGGACAAACCAAGACCAAACTGGGAAATAGCGAAGTTGTTAAAATTACCAACCGTCTATTTAGCGAAGCATTCTCAGATTTTCTTTTAGAGAATCCTGCAGTTGCTAAGAAGATTGTTGAAAAAGGAATTTTGGCTTCAAAAGCTAGAATAGCTGCAAAAAGAGCGAGAGAAGTCACCCGTAAAAAATCTGGTCTGGAAATTTCGAATTTGCCAGGTAAACTGGCGGATTGTTCGTCAAATAATCCTGTTGAAACAGAACTCTTTATCGTAGAGGGAGACTCAGCTGGAGGTTCAGCTAAGTCAGGACGGAACCGTGAATTTCAGGCAATTTTGCCAATTCGAGGTAAGATTCTTAATGTTGAGAAGGCCAGCATGGATAAAATATTGGCCAACGAAGAAATCCGTAGCCTTTTCACAGCTATGGGAACTGGTTTTGGTGCTGATTTTGATATTAGCAAGTGCCGTTATCAAAAATTGGTTATCATGACTGATGCCGATGTCGATGGAGCTCATATTCGTACCTTACTTTTGACTTTGATTTATCGCTATATGAAGCCAGTCTTGGAAGCAGGCTATGTTTACATCGCTCAGCCACCTATCTATGGTGTTAAGGTTGGAAGTGAAGTCAAAGAATATATTCAGCCAGGAGCTGATCAAGAAATAAAACTTCAAGAAGCTTTGGCTAGGTATAGTGAAGGTCGCTCTAAGCCTACAATTCAGCGTTATAAAGGTTTGGGAGAAATGGATGATCACCAACTGTGGGAAACAACCATGGATCCAGAACACCGCTTGATGGCACGTGTTTCAGTTGACGATGCTGCAGAAGCAGACAAAATCTTTGATATGCTGATGGGAGATCGGGTAGAACCACGTCGCGAATTTATCGAAGAAAATGCTGTTTACAGTACATTAGATGTATAGAAATGAAGAAATTGTATACAAGACTAATGAAATTATGATATAATCATTATGTTTATTCTCAAGTAATAATACGAAGGAGTTTTATATGTCTAACGGACTAATTATTCTAATCATAGTGATTGCAGTAGCTTTAATTCTTGCTTATGTAGCTGCTGTTGTCCTAAGAAAGAGAAATGAGACTCTACTTGATAGTTTGGAAGAACGTAAAGAGAAACTATATAATCTTCCTGTGAATGATGAAGTAGAGGCGATTAAGAATATGCATCTCATCGGTCAAAGTCAGGTGACTTTCCGTGAGTGGAATCAAAAATGGGTCGATCTTTCCCTTAATTCTTTTGCAGATATTGAAAATAATATCTTTGAAGCAGAAGGTTATAACAATTCCTTTCGCTTTCTAAAGGCAAAGCATGCGATTGATAGTATTGAAAGTCAGATTAATCTGGTTGAAGAAGATATTGAGTTAATCCGTGAGGCTTTAGCTGATTTAGAAAAGCAAGAAGCTAAAAATAGCGGACGTGTTCTCCATGCTTTGGAATTGTTTGAAAATCTACAAGTTAAAGTAGCTGAAGACACAGAAAAGTATGGACCAGCAGTTCAAGAGATTCAAAAGCAATTGCAAAATATTGAATCTGAGTTCTCCCAATTTGTTACCCTTAATTCTTCTGGGGACCCAGTAGAAGCTGCGGATATTTTGGATAAAACCGAGAACCATATCCTTGCTTTAACTCATATTGTTGATAAAGTGCCAAGTATTGTCACTGAACTAAGAGAAGTTTTACCAGACCAGCTGGAAGATCTTGAATCTGGTTATCGGAAATTGGTGGAAGCTGGATATCATTTTGTTGAAACGGATATCGAGTCTCGCTTCTCACAACTCCACTCTAATATCACTCAAAACTATGAGAATATTGCTGCTTTGGAGTTGGATAATGCCCAATATGAAAATACTCAAATTCAAGAAGAAATCAATGCTTTGTATGACATCTTTACGCGAGAAATTGCTGCTCAGAAAGTTGTTGAAAAATTACAAGAAAACTTACCAGCTTATTTGAAACATACAAAAGAAAACAACCAACACCTTCAAAGTGAGTTGGATCGTTTGTCTAAGATGTATCTTCTATCTGATGAAGAAGATGAGAAAGTTCGTGATTTACAAAGTGAATTGTCTGCATTAGAGGCAGTTGTTTTAGCTACTGTAGAAGACTCAGCTGAAAATAAACAAGCTTATTCGTTAACTCAGGAAGCACTTGAAGCAACTCAAGAACGCTTGAAAGAAATTGAAGACGAACAAATCACTCTTGGTGAGCGTCTAGAGAGAATTGAAAAAGATGATGACAATGCTCGTCAAAAAGTCAACATCTACATCAACAAGCTTCACACAATTAAGCGCTATATGGAAAAACGCAATTTACCAGGAATTCCAAAGAGTTTCTTAAGTCTCTTCTTTACAGCCAGTGATCATACAGAGGCCTTGCTTACAGAGTTGGAGCAATTGCGCGTAAATATTGACAATGTTAATTTGTTACTTGAAAATGTTACAAATGACATTCATGATTTGGAAACTGAAACCTATCAGATTGTTCAGTACGCAACTTTGACAGAACAGCTTCTTCAGTATTCTAATCGTTATCGTTCCTTTGATCAAAGTATTCAGGAAGCTTTTAATAAAGCTTTGGATATCTTTGAAAATCAATTTGATTATGAAAGTTCATTCGAAGTGATTTCTCAAGCTCTCGAGGTTGTTGAGCCTGGCGTAACAAGTCGTTTTGTTACATCTTATGAGAAAACCCGAGAAAATATTCGATTTTAAAAGAGTTCCTAAGGGAACTTTTTTATTTTTATTCTCTCCATTTTCTTATGTTATAATGGGGATAAGGATGGTCTTTTCTGAAGATTTTCCCCATTAGTTGACTCTTTAACAAAAAGCTTTTGCTCTTGAATATCTTACATTTTAAGCAATAGACTTCAAGATTGAGAAAAGAATGTCCTGGAAGGAGGAAAATTTTTGTAGGAAAAATCTTATATGAAAAAATAATGATAAGAAAGCTTCCTGATTCATGGAGTGAATTATAACATAATGTAAGCATATAATGAGGTGAAAGAATGGAGCAAATAAAAGGTCTCTTAGTCATGGACGTTGACAGCACCTTAATCATGGAAGAAGGAATAGACCTGCTAGGAGAGGAGGCTGGTGTAGGAGCTCAGGTTGCGGCTATTTCCGAGCGTGCCATGCGAGGAGAGTTGGACTTTGAAGCTGCTTTACGTGAGCGGGTCGCCCTTTTAAAAGGGCTGCCAGAGGATATTTTTGCTCGAATTGCTGAAAGGATCCACTTCACGCCAGGAGCTGAGGACTTGGTCAAGGAGCTACATAAACGTGGTTATAAAGTAGGCTTGGTGTCAGGTGGTTTTCATGAGACGGTGGACAGACTGGCTGAGCAGCTTGGAATTGACTACGTCAAGGCAAACCGTTTGGAAATCAAGCAGGGCCTTTTGACAGGTCAAGTCTTAGGAGAGATTGTCACTAAGGATACCAAGCTTGCCATGTTAAAAGCATGGGCAGTTGAAAACAATTTAGAATTAAATCAAACGATTGCTATGGGGGATGGCGCCAATGATTTGCCGATGATTCAGGCGGCGGGGATGGGAATTGCCTTTATGGCCAAGCCAATCGTGCGTGAGCAGGTTCCTTACCAGATTCAAGAACGCAACCTCTATCGGGTTATTGATCTTTTAGACAATAGAAAAGAATAGGAGAGAAGTATGCATATCCTAATTGCACCAGATTCTTTCAAGGAAAGTTTATCAGCTGCTCAGGTTGCTCAGGCTCTACAGAACGGATTTTCTCAGGCCTTGCCAGATGCCAGCTTTGACTTGCTACCGGTCGGTGACGGGGGCGAGGGAACAATGGCTGCGCTGACATCAGCCTTGGGCTGGACTGAATTTTACCACATTGTGACTGGTCCTTTTGGCCAGCCAGTAAAAATGCCTTATGCTAGGAACGGTCAGCAAGCACTGTTTGAGATGGCTGACTTGGTCGGACTCGCCTCTATTCCTCATGAAAAAAGAAACCCCTTGGCCATAGAGACCAAAGGATTGGGAGAATTGATTTTGCAGCTAGCTGAAGACGGTGTCAGAAAAATTTTAGTGGGTGTTGGAGGTTCGGCCAGTAACGACGGTGGGATTGGATTGGCAGCTGGATTGGGCTATGAATTTTTCGATGTGGGCAATCATAGATTGCGCCCCATTGGCTCGTCTTTGGGAAAGGTCGCTCGAATATCAGCTGAGCAGGTTCCTGCTTTCTTGAAAGAAGTTGAGATTGAGATTTTGACTGACGTTGACAATCCTCTTTGCGGTGAGCGTGGTGCGACAATTGTTTTCGGAGGTCAGAAAGGTCTAGCACCCTTATTATTCTCTCAAGTGGATCAAGCTATGGCAGATTTCTATCAGTTGGTTGATCCTCAGGTGATTGATATGGATGGAGCTGGAGCCGGAGGCGGAATGGCTGCAGGACTGGTTGCTTTTGCTGGAGGAAAAATCGTTTCGGGTATCAAAACCTGTTTAGATTTACTGGATTTTGATGACAGAGTTAAAAAAGCGGACTTGGTCGTCGTTGGCGAAGGACGGATGGACCGTCAGACTTTGGCGGGTAAGGCACCTGTTGGGGTCGCAAGACGAACACCTGAAGGTATCCCTGTACTGGCTATTTGCGGAAGTCTGGAAGATGATTTACCTGATTTCCCAGTTGAAAATATCCAGGCAGCTTTTCCGATTATTGCGCGAGCAGATAGTTTAGATAAGATACTAGAGCAGGCTGAGCAAAATTTGATTCGAACAGCTAGAAATATTGGTAATCTACTAAAAATGAAAAAAAGCGGTTAGTCCGCTTTTTTTAGTAGGTATTCAATTTCTTTAACTATCAAACCCTTTTCAAAGAAGAAGATGTCACAAGACAGGTCGCCAAAGTCATTTTCTAAGAGAGTCACAATCCGATTCTGGTCAGGACTAAGCTGATAATAAGTACAACGAAACTGGACGGGGTTCTTATAGTAGATTTTTTGAATTTTAGTCAGGTAGTCCGCTTTGCCTTTGATAATTTCGGTTGTGTCACCCTGTAATTCCCAGCTAACATAGTCAGAAAGAAAGGTCTGATAGGTTTGCCAATCTCGCTGATTTTCTGCATCAAAAAAAGCAAAAAGTTTCTCTATATTAGTCATCTTATTCAAACCACTTTTTCCAGATAGTTCGCTTTTCCTTTACAGGTTCTTCTACTGGTTGAAACAAGCTAGCAAACTGTTGGTACATATCTTTCTCATCTACCTGGACAAGATGGTCACTGTGGATAATGAGTCCAAATGGAGAAGTTTGGCAATCACCAGAAACAATTGTTGCCTCACAACTAAGATCTTTAGATATTTTCAAATAAAAGATTTGATTGCTAGACTCCACTTCTGGTGAAATTTTGACTAGGACAGGCTGATAGTTTTCTACAATCTTGCTGAGCACTTCTTTGAAGTGACTACGAACGAGAGAGTCATTTGCTTGCTCAATAGAGCAGGAGACCAGTACTCGTTCCTCAAAAGTTCCTAAAAATTTTCGTTGCTCATCAGGGTTAAGTTTGGCACCGCCTTGGGCTTTCTCCATGATTACTTTATTAATATCTGTCATAGGTTTAGTATAGCATAAAGTCATAGGGGCTGCAAAAATACTTATTTTCATAATATTTCATAAAGATAGAAAAAGCATGCAAAGTGTAAGCGGTTGCTTGATAAAACTAGATTTTTTAAGGTTAAGAGACGATTTTTTCTTGAAAAAAACGCTTATTTAGAGTATGATAGAAGAGTAAATAAAAAAACTCAAAGGAGAGTAAGAAATGTCAATTATTACTGATGTTTACGCTCGCGAAGTCCTAGACTCACGCGGTAACCCAACACTTGAAGTAGAAGTTTATACTGAATCAGGTGCATTCGGACGTGGAATGGTTCCTTCAGGAGCTTCTACAGGTGAACACGAAGCAGTTGAACTTCGTGATGGCGACAAATCTCGTTACGGTGGTCTTGGTACACAAAAAGCAGTTGATAACGTAAACAATGTTATCGCTGAAGCTATCATCGGTTACGATGTTCGTGACCAACAAGCTATCGACCGTGCAATGATCGCTCTTGATGGTACTCCTAACAAAGGTAAATTGGGTGCAAACGCAATCCTTGGTGTGTCTATCGCTGTAGCTCGTGCTGCTGCTGACTACCTTGAAATCCCTCTTTACAGCTACCTTGGTGGATTCAACACTAAAGTTCTTCCAACTCCAATGATGAACATCATCAATGGTGGATCTCACTCTGATGCTCCAATCGCATTCCAAGAGTTCATGATTTTGCCAGTTGGTGCTCCAACATTTAAAGAAGCTCTTCGTTACGGTGCTGAAATCTTCCACACTCTTAAGAAAATCCTTAAATCTCGTGGTTTGGAAACTGCCGTTGGTGACGAAGGTGGATTCGCTCCTCGTTTTGAAGGAACTGAAGATGGTGTAGAAACTATTATCGCTGCTATCGAAGCTGCTGGTTATGTTCCAGGTAAAGACGTATTTATCGGATTTGACTGTGCATCATCAGAATTCTACGATAAAGAACGTAAAGTATACGACTACACTAAATTTGAAGGTGAAGGCGCTGCTGTTCGTACATCTGCAGAACAAATCGACTACCTTGAAGAGTTGGTTAACAAATACCCAATCATCACTATCGAAGATGGTATGGATGAAAATGACTGGGATGGTTGGAAAGCTCTTACTGAACGTCTTGGTAAGAAAGTACAACTTGTTGGTGACGACTTCTTCGTAACAAATACTGACTACCTTGCACGTGGTATCAAAGAAGGTGCTGCTAACTCAATCCTTATCAAAGTTAACCAAATCGGTACTCTTACTGAAACTTTTGAAGCGATTGAAATGGCTAAAGAAGCTGGTTACACTGCAGTTGTATCACACCGTTCAGGTGAAACTGAAGATTCAACAATCGCTGACATCGCAGTTGCAACTAACGCAGGTCAAATCAAGACTGGTTCACTTTCACGTACAGACCGTATTGCTAAATACAACCAATTGCTTCGTATCGAAGATCAACTTGGTGAAGTTGCTCAATACAAAGGTCTTCAAGCTTTCTATAACTTGAAAAAATAATTCATTCTCAATGAATGAAGAAAAAATCCCTCAAGCTTGACTTGAGGGATTTTTGAATAAAGTAAAGGGAGACTCGGGAGATGATTTATTTTCTTCTATATATTCTAAGTAGAGAGTGGCCAGCTCTTATTCTCTTGATTGTTGGACTTCTTGTAGCTCATCAATGGAAGTCTAGGAATCTGGCACCTTTGGCGGTTCTTTTATTCTTTTTGGTCACCAGTATATTGTGGCGACCTCAGTTGAGTCCGTGGCTTGCTTTTCTCTTTTTATTCCTCGCTTTCTATTTATTGATTAAAAGATACAAATGGGTTCTTTATCCTGCTCTTGCTTTAGGTTTGTTGCTGTTGGCAGTTTCTCCTATAATTGGCTATCTTTTTACAGTTTATGTTCCAGTAAGCCATTATGCCTATCTCGAGGAGAAAGGACAGACGGTAGTGGTTCGAGAAGACTACTATGGAGCTTTTTTTAGTGATAGTAATATAGAGATTATAACTTATGGCGAAGGGAAGCTTATACCAGTAAATGTAAAGCAGTATGATAATGTTCCTATGCATGAATTTAATGAAAGCAAAGATGTTAACGAAGAAGCTTTTCTTGCTCAATCGCTAACAAGAGAACGATTAGAAGAATTAAAAGACTTTATTAATAAAAGAAATCAGCAAAGACAATAGATTAGCTAGAAGCAGATTTTTATAGATTTGTTGGGAACTTTCCTTGCTTGAATCAATGAAAAGTAGTATGATAAGACACAGATTGTAAGGAGAAATAAATGAAAGATTTTCACTTTGATGCGATTTCAGCATTTGAGAACTATGAAATTGAAAAAATGAAGGATGGCCAAGTCATTGTTACGACCGAAGTCGTTCAGTCCTCTTTGAACTATTACGGTAATGCTCACGGGGGTTACCTTTTTACTCTCTGTGATCAGATTTCTGGTCTAGTTTTGATATCTCAAGGTTTAGATGGAGTAACGCTCCAGTCTTCAATTAACTACCTGCGAGCAGGACATGCTGGTGATAAGCTTACTATCTCAGGGACCTGTGTTCATCCAGGACGTAAAACGAGAGTAGTAGATGTGGTTATTAGCAATCAAGAAAAAGAAAATGTCTGCAAGGCAACATTTACCATGTTTGTTACAGGGCAAAGAAAAGAAGAAAGTCAGATTAATATTTAGTACTTAAGTCCCTGTTTTTAAATAGAAACTGGGATCTATTTTTTAAAATGCCTAGCCAGTATCTGAAATTTGTGTATATATAAAAAAGCATCTCTCAATGAGGATGCTTTTTATAGTTTGCTTAAAACAAACCTTTGATTTTATCGATAGCGTCACTGGCCATTTCATTTCCAGCTACTAATTTTTTGGCTTGGTCTAGGTATTCGCCAAGTTTGTCTTTATTATCTTCAACAAACTTTTTAGCTGCATCGAAATCTTTCTTTTCGATCATTTCTTTTACTTGGTTAAATAAATCTAGGGGATTCATAATAGGCTCCTTAGTCATTTTTTCATACGGTAATAATTTAATCAAACTTTTAAATAGAAAGCAAGGAATCTGCTTATTTAAAGGTGACACAGACAGATTCAGGAACATAAAAGTCATGAGAGACTTCTGTTAATTTACCGCTTTCTATATCACGTTTGAAAACTGTCGCATTGTCAGAATCTTGGTGAACAGCAATAATGTAGTTTTGATCAGGTGTGATATTAAAATCACGTGGATTCTTTCCATTGGTTGGTGTAATTTCGACTAATTCCAAGCTGCCATCCTTGAGAATTTTATAGACAGCGATTGAATCATGCCCACGATTGGATCCATAGAGAAACTTGCCATCTGCAGAAAGTCTGATAGCAGCAGTACCATTTGCTCCAGTGAAGTCTTCAGGTAGGGTCGAGATAGTTTGTAGGTGTTCAAATTGACCAACACCATCATAGATAAGAACTTCAATCGTTGAGTTTAGTTCACAAATGAGATATGCCATTTTGTAATAATTATGGAAGACTAGATGGCGTGCTCCAGCACCTGGCGCACAATTGTATGTATCTAATTTTTCCAGTTTCCCATCTTTTGAAAGGTCATAGGTTACCACTTGGTCAGTTCCTAAATCACAAGTAACTAGGTATTGATCAGGTGTTAAGTCAGTGAAGTGAACATGAGCAGAAGCTTGATTCTCATGTGGACCAGATCCTTCATGTGTATCTGAATCTGCTAGTTCCAGACGGCCATCAGATAAACGTTTGTAGACTAGGACTTGCCCCTTATGATAGTTGGCTCCATATACCAAATCACGCTTTTCATCTACTGCAACATAACAGAGTGGAGCTCCTTCTTCAACGACATGATTTAAAAGCTTGAAATCCTTATCATATGCAGCAATTCCTCCTTGCCCATTTTCAGCCCCAACAGTATAAAGATGATCAGCTGCATCAAATGCAAGATAGGTCGGACTGGCTTCTTCGGCCACTAGCGCTAAGTTTGACAAAATTCCATTATTTGAGTCAAAATCTGCCTTGTAAAGACCTTTTGACTCCCGTCGGGTATAGGTACCAAAGTAAACTGTTTGTGTCATAATCTTACCTCGTATTGGTGTTTATTAAAGATATTGTCATTATATCATAAAATAGCTTGGATTGGTTTTCATGATAGGATATGCAAAAAATTCAAAAGAATAGTATCAGTTTAAAAAACACAAAAAAAACAGATGGCAGGTAGGAGGGTCTTAGATAGCTTTGTTAGAATAGATTTGTTCAAACAAAACAAAAAGGTTAAAAAGCTGTTTATGTTTGTTGATTAAAACATTTACAACAGATTTTAACCCAATAACTTACTAAAAAGGAGAACATCATGAACTTTAAAAAATTAGCTACTCTTATCGCTGTCTTAGGACTCTCAATTATATTTTTAGCAGCTTGTGGAAATAAGGATAAGCAAAAAACAGAGACCTTAGATGGCAAGCCAATTGATTACAAGAAGGATGCTGTAGATAAGAAAAACAAAGTAGTTGATGGGAAAGAAGTGACAGAATATACCATGCCAGATGGTAATATTGTTCAAATTCCGGTTGATAATGAAGAAGATACAGATACAGCAGATTCAAGTGCAGAATAATAATGAGTGGTCGTGAGACTTGGAGGCAGTATGTTACGAGGAAAAAAGAAAAATTCTAAAATTATTTTAATCAGTAGTGTAGCTTTATTGACTTGTGCAGCTGTGGGAGGGTACTTCCTTTTGCAGCCAGGTCAAAATCAATCTGTTGTTGTCAACAATAAAGTTGACTCTAAAACAGTTCAAGAAGCAGTAGATGAAGCCAAGAAGAAAAGTTTGGTTTTATCTGGTGAAGTTGCACCGAATAATAGCAGTAAGGTTAAGATCGATCCATCAAAAGGTGAGGTCAAGGAAGTATTCGTCAAAAATGGCGACACTGTCACACAGGGACAACCTCTCTTTTCCTATGTAACTTCCCAAGAGCTGACGGCTCAATCAGCTCAATATGATGCTCAGGCTAAGTCTAATAGTATTAGTACGGCGCAAAGTAATGCCTCAATTAAGTGGGAGACTTATAATCGTAAATTAGCAAATTTGAACAGCTTGCGTGAAAAATATAATGCGAATAACGATGAGTCCCTACTAGATCAGATCAAATCTGCGGAAGATGAAGTTGCACAAAGTTTAAGCGATGCGAATTCAGCTGATAATGAAGTAAAAAATGCTCAGATTGAAGCGGAAAAAGCTCAGGCAACTGCTCAAACTGAATCAGACCGAATGAAATATGATACAGTAACAGCAGATACAGCGGGCACTATCACTTCTATGAATGAAGACTTACCGACTCAATCAAAAGCTAAGAAAGAAGAAGAAAACTTTATCGAAATCATGGACAAGTCCAAGACTTTTGTAAAAGGGAACGTTAGTGAATTTGATCGCGAGAAATTACAAGTAGGACAAAAAGTTGAAGTAGTTGACCGTAAGAGCCCTAAGAAAAAATGGACAGGTACAGTAACTCAAGTCGGTACTCTTACAGCGGATGCAGCGGCAAATGGTAACAAACAACAACAGGAAAATCCAAATCAAGCTAAATACCCATATAAAGTAGAGTTAGACCAAGCCGAAAATATGCCTTTGATTGGTTCTCATACTTATGTCAATGTTATTGAAAATGCGCCTGAAGCTGGCAAGGTTGTTGTGAATAAATCTTATGTGTTCACAGAAAACGGTAAATCTTATGTTTGGAAAGTAGAAAACAAAAAGATCAAAAAACAAGAAGTCAAGACCAAGGCTCTTAAAGGTTCGCTTATTGAAATCACAGAAGGTTTGAAGATGGAAGACAGTATCTCTAGTGTTAAGAACGGCATGAAAGAGGGCATGGAGGTAGGAGCAGATGTTAAAGCTTAAAGAAATTCATAAATCTTACCAACAGGGCAGTCAGGAATTTCCTATTCTAAAAGGAATCGATCTTCATGTAAAAGAAGGTGATTTTCTAGCTATTATGGGTCCGTCAGGATCCGGTAAATCAACTCTGATGAATATCATAGGGTGCTTGGACAAGGCTAATGCTGGAAGTTATCATATTGAAGGTACAGATGTATCCAATCTATCAGATAATCAATTGTCAGATTTACGAAATCAAAAGATTGGTTTCGTATTTCAGAACTTCAATCTGATGCCAAAATTAACGGCTTGTCAAAATGTGGAATTGCCTTTAACTTATATGAAGGTTCCCAAAAAGGAAAGACGGGAACGGGCAATGGAAATGTTACGTTTGGTAGGCTTAGAAGAGCGGAGCGAATTTAAGCCAATGGAATTATCAGGGGGACAAAAGCAGCGGGTAGCCATTGCCCGCGCTTTGGTTACTAACCCAAGTTTTATTCTAGGTGATGAACCGACCGGTGCCTTGGATACCAAGACCAGCGTACAAATCATGGAACTTTTTAAGCAGTTTAATGAAGCTGGAAAAACAATCGTGATTATTACCCATGAACCAGAAGTGGCTCAAATGTGCAAGAAAACAGTTGTTTTACGAGATGGAAATATTGAACACAAAGAGGTAGAAAGGAATTAAGACATTTATGGAAGATATTTTTGTAGCTCTAAATTCCATTTTATCGCATAAAATGCGCTCAATGCTGACCATGCTGGGAATTATCATTGGGATCGGTGCCATCATTGCTATCTTTTCAATTATCGAAGGAAATACAGAAAATACCAAGAGACAGTTGATCGGTGGCAGTAATAATACCATCAAAGTGGTCTATGACAAGAAGAATGTGATTGACCCTAGTATTCCTGAAAAGGCTCAGGCAAAAAAACCTGGTTACATCCCTTTCATGGGTGAAGATATACTGAATAAGATTCGAGAAATTCCTGGTGTTAAAAATGCTCTTTTAACCTATGGAACGGATGACAAGATTTATCATCTGGAACAAAAAACATCTGGTAAGGTACAGGCTGTTTCTCAAAATATTGCAGAAATCAAGAAAATGCGGACCGTAGAGGGTGCAGATTTTTCGGATCCTGCTTTTCAAAACCAAGAGCAGGTTACTTATCTGGAAAAATCTCTCTATGATAGTCTCTTTCCAAATGGAAATGGTATTGGAAAATACATTGAAGTCAAGGGAAGTCCTTTCAAGGTAATTGGTGTTTTTGAGTCTACGGAACAAAGTGGCTTGACAGCGGGAGCTGATCGGGTTGCCTATATTCCACTCCAACAATGGCACAGACTTTTTGAGGAGTTGAATGTTAATCCAGAGGTGACAGTTCAAACCTATAAAGCAGATGACCTGAAGAAGGTGGCAAAAAAAGTTGGAGATTATCTCAATCAACAAGTTCCTAGTTCTGATTATATGTTTGGGGTGCTAAATTTACAGGAATTTGAACGTCAATTGGATAATTTGAACCAATCAAACTTTGTACTTTTGGCAGGGATTGCCAGTATTTCCCTTCTGGTTGGAGGGATTGGTGTTATGAACATCATGCTAGTCTCTGTTACAGAAAGGACTCGTGAAATTGGTATTAAGAAGGCTTTGGGAGCAAGACGAAAAATCATTCTCAAGCAGTTTTTGATTGAAGCAGTTATCTTGACCTTGATGGGTGGATTTATAGGAGTAGTGGCTGGAATCCTATCTGGTTTTGCTATTACCCAGTCATTGGCTTATCCTTACATTCTTTCCCTCTTCTCAGTCTTTGTAAGTTTGCTATTTTGTTGTATAATAGGGGTAGTATTTGGATTGCTACCAGCCGTCAAGGCGTCCAAGCTTGATCCAATCGAAGCTTTGCGCTTTGAATAGAAGTAATAAGGAGTCGTTATGTATAAGATTTTGGTCGTAGAAGATGATACTACTATCAACCAAGTCATATGTGAATTTTTAAAAGAAAGTAACTACAGTGTTACGCCGGTTTATGATGGCGCAGAGGCTCTACGTCAGTTTGAAGAAGAGACTTTTGATTTAGTCATTTTAGATATGATGTTGCCATCCGTTAGTGGTTTAGATGTTCTCAAGGAAATCCGTAAGACATCGCAGATCCCAGTCATGATTTTAACTGCTCTAGATGATGAATATACCCAGCTAGTGAGTTTTAATCACTTGATTAGCGATTACGTGACTAAGCCTTTTTCACCCCTCATTTTGGTGAAAAGAATAGAAAATATTTTACGTCGGACTGCTGTTTATTCTGAAATTGTCATCGGTGACTTGCGCGTGGTTTTAGAAGATTGTACGATTTTCTGGCAAGGAGAAAAGCTAGCTCTGACCAAGAAGGAGTACGAAATTCTAGAAGTTCTTGCTAAACGTAAGGGCCATTTAGTGACAAGAGACCAGCTTATGAATACTATTTGGGGCTATAGTGAGCTAGATAGTCGTGTCTTGGACAATCATATCAAGAATATTCGCAAGAAAGTTCCTGGAATTCCTTTGTCAACCATTACTGGTATGGGCTATCAATTGGGTGGAGATCAGGCGTGAAGATTGTAAAAAAGAATTTCCTGCTGACCAGTTCGATTATCTTTGTTGTTGTCACAGTAGTGCTTGCTAGTCTCTATTTTGCTATGCCAATCTATTATGAGCAAGTAAAGAGTAGAGAAGCTAATCATGAATTTGAACAAGTAACTCAGCAAATGAAGGGGAAGTCGATTGACGAAATGAAATCTCTTCTCACTGATTATAGTCATAAAAATAATCGTATCTGGTTTAATTTGACAGATGCCAAAGACCAGGTCGTTTACCCGACTGTTGAAGTAAGTGAGACCCAAGATTCCTTACAACTAACAATCCTTCCTACCATGGCTGATGGAACAGCTAAGCATAAAAGTATCAGTAAGAAGCTTAAAACATCTGATGGAAAAATCTTGACCCTGCAGGGAGAATATTCTCTGCAGCCCGTCAGTGATGCCAGTCATATTTTGCTCAATCTATATCCTTTTGTTTTAGTCGTATCCCTTAGCCTAGGAGGACTTTCTGCCTATCTTTACAGCCGGACCTCTAGTCAGCGGATAAAGGATATATCGGCTGCAACTCGTCAGATGACCAGTTTAGCGCCAGATGTTGTTTGTGTAGCTAAAGGAAAGGATGAAATCGCTGAACTCGCTCAGGATATCAATCACCTTTATGCTAACTTGCTGACAAGTATGGAAGCGTTGAAAGTGGAAAATGAAAAGGTTGCTGAGAGTGAAAGGGAGAAGGCTGAGTTCCTTCGTATGACTTCCCATGAGCTGAAGACGCCAATAACCAGTATGATGGGAATGATTGACGGTATGATATACGGCGTAGGGGAATTCAAGGATCGAGATACCTACCTTCATAAATGTCGAGAAATTTTAGAAGAGCAATCCGCTCTGGTTCAGTCCATCTTAGCTATCTCTAAAATGGAGATGGGAACAGAGGTGACTGAGGAAGTCTTTTCATTGAAGCAGGTTCTAGAAGAAAATCTCGGCGCCTACAAACTGATGGCAGACATGAGGCACTATCAGTTCCAAGTTAGTTTAGAAGAGGCTGAGATGAAGGGCAATAAGATCTACTTGGTCAAGGCGATCAAAAATCTCATTGATAATGCTTTTAACTATACTGTTCAAAATGGGAAAATATCAATCCGCCTTGAAGAACACCTCTTGTTCATTGAAAACCAGGCTGAGCGTGTTTTAGATGAGACTCAGATCCAGCAGATCTTTCAACCATTTTACAGGCCGGATTATAGCCGAAACCGGAAAGATGGAGGGACTGGTCTGGGACTCTTTATCGTTCAGCAAATTTTGGATAAGCATCAGTTTGCATATAAATTTGAAGCTGTTGATGGCAAATGGATGCGATTTAGCATTTCCTTTTAAATGAAGCCTATCAAAGTCTCAGACAAGCAGGAAGAAACTTTACAATCTAATAAGAACACCACAAACAATGTGGTGTTTTAATTTTTTTTATTATGTGCAAAAATAGACAAAAATACATTGACAGCGCTTACATATAGTGTTAGAATGAAGCTGTAGTTTGCTGAAGAATAATAGTAAGAGGCCCTCAGAAAGCCTCTTTGACTGTAGTTAAATGAGAGTCAATAGGATTTATTTGATTAAGAGGTGTTTTCAGTATAACGTGAGTCTTAGAAAAGTATGATGAGTAGTTTGGCTTGATTTATCAGTAATTTGCTAGTTTATGTTTTGCAGTATCTGATACTAATTGGCCTTTAAAATAGTGTATTACAGTTTAATTTCCTAATTGTTTCTCCTCTTCAATGATCTTGCTTTCTATTTAAGTTTAAGAAATAGAGCAGATATTTCCAATAAGGAGGGGGAGTCATCTTGCCTTTTTAAAAGAGGCGTTTTGTAAAGTGAAAGAGGGGTGGAGCGCTTCAAGCTTTTGAAAGTCCTGAATGTATTTAAAAATTTTTTCGTTATTTGTTTATCAGACGGCAGTGAAGGAAATTGTATTTACTAGCCTTGACTGCTGATTTTGAAAACATGGTATAAGGAGTCATTTTATGAAAAAATCAACCATTGTTTCGATTGTAGCTGCAAGTTTATTGATTAGCCCTCTTGTTTTAGCGCGTCACGTTCAAGCTGATGAAGTTGGCACAAATAGTGTCGAGCCAGCCTTGGCGACCAGTACGGATCAAGAGTCTAGTCCTGATAAATCGGTATCTGAGCATGTAGAATCAAGTGAGAATGCTGAAGTTAATAAGGAAAGCTCTAATGAAGGTGTAGAGCAAAAAGCGGTCGTTGAGGAAGCAATCGATTCCAATCAATCTATAGGTGAGAAGGAAAATCATTTCGATAAAGCAGTCCCTGAGTCTTCAAATGTGTCGGATAAATCAGCTATGGACAAGGGAGCGGTTCCTGAAAAGCCAGTAGCAGATACTGGTAGTGATACTGAAAAGAAAGTTGATCCAAGAGAAGAGAACAATTCAGCAACTGTAACTTCGAATAAAGAGCCAGGAAATGATAGAAGTGCTACTAGAGTGTCTAATCCACCTAAGACGACCTTAGCAGACTTGTCAGAAGTAACTGGTCAAGCAAGGACTGAGGAAGATTCTAAGAAGGAAGCAACAATCAGCGAAGCTGTTAATCAACTCTTGAAATGGGCATCGACAAAAGAAGGACAAGTCGGTTCAACTGACCAGGATCGTTTAGCCTTTGCTAAGAGTCTAGGAATGATTGACCAAAAGGCGAAAGGATCCGATCCAGTTACAGACCTTGTTACTATGGTTGCTGCAGCTAAAAAACTCCATGCTGCTTATAGAGCAGAGCGCAAGACACCCCTCTTTATGAATGGAAGAGCACAGCCTATTTTCCCATTTACTCGTGGTGATGATCCTGAACATTATTCATATGAGAATAGTGATATTGTTCGTTATGTTGTTTATGTTGAAACGGACTATGATACAGATGGAGATGGGAAACCAGACTTGGTAAAGACTTTCGTCCAAGTTCCGAAAGCTGCTGTTAAAGGTGATTATAAAGCTCCGACAATCTTTGAAGCTAGCCCATACGTTGCAGGTACGACAGAAGAACGTACCCTAGAAGGGCTTGGTCTCAAAGAAGGTGGCAAATTTGACATGGCTAAGCTCTATACCAAGCCAGACAAGAGAAAAGCAGTCAAAGAAGTTTCGACAGAAGAGGTGGCAAAAGCGACTAAACCTAAAGATTGGTACTATGTCAATCCACGTGAAAGTTCAGCAGATTACACTCATTATGATTATGAAAATCTGAACTGGTACAATTATTACCTGGTCCGTGGTTATGCGGTTGTAACAAGTAGTGGATTGGGCTCAAAAGGGTCAGATGGAATCAATACAACAGGTTCTGATTTAGAAGTTGCTGCCTACAAGAGTATTATCGAATGGTTGAATGGCAAACGCAAGGCCTATGCAGATAAAACAAGCAATCGTGAGGTTAAGGCGGATTGGTCGAGTGGCAATGTTGCCATGACTGGTTTGTCTTGGGCTGGAACAACTACTTTTGGAGTTGCGTCTACTGGTGTAGAAGGGCTCAAAACCATAATACCAGCAGCGGGAATTGCCAGTTGGTATGATCACTTTAATAGTCAAGGTTCTCCACTTGATACGGGGGCTTCAAATGATCTATCTTGGTTGTCTGTTTATACCTCTGGTCGGATTTTAGACAAGGATGACTGGGATAAAATTAAAGACTACTATGCTGCTTATATCACAAAACTCAACGAGCTACAACACAAGGATGGTCATAATTATAATGAAGAATATGCTAAGCGTGACTATACCTTAAATGCAGCCAATCTAAAAGCTGCTCCTTTGCTAATCCAAGGGCTTAATGATGATAATGTTAAACCAAAACATTTTGAATTAATGCTAGAAGCATATAAGAAGGCTGGTATAGATCCAAAAGTATTGCTGCACCAAGGAAATCACGTTTATCCATCCACTCGCTGGGCAGGAACCACAGTGGCTGGTCAAGCATTTAATGATTTAATGAACCAATGGTATAGTCATTATTTATTTGGTCTTCAAAATGGCATTGAACATCTTCCACAGGTGACTGCTCAGGACAACCTAGATCCAACCAAGTGGCGTCGATTTGATAAATGGGAAACAGACAATAAAATCACTGCTCGTGCCTATTCCAAGAGAGAAGATGTGACTGTATCCAGTGATTTTTATGGCACGGGTGAAAATTGGACTACGAGAAACCAAGACGCAGCCTTTCATTCATCCGCCGTCAGTGCTTCATATGCGGCTCCTGTTGATCGTGATATTACTATTAAAGGCCATATTCCTCTTCATTTTAGTGCAGCCTTCTTGAAAGGTGATAAGAAGCATGCTCATGTCAGCGCGACTTTGATGGATGTATCTGATGAGGAATTTGATGTTGTCAAAGAAGAAATCACTTATGATAAGAACGGTTATAGTACTCGTACACTAGAAAAAGAAACGGTTGATGAAAAAGGAGATTGGCATGGTAGCAATCTAGACAGTCTTCCTGTTAAAGAATACAAGACGCATAAAGTGAAAAGCGTGGTTATTTCTAGAGGCTGGATGAACTTGGCTAACCCAGATTCAGGTTTTAATTCTGCAAGTTCTAGACATTCAATCGATCTAAAAGAAAATGAGTACCACAACTACACTATGTACTTGCAACCAAACTTGTATACTGTTAAAAAGGGTCACCGTCTGGTCCTAACCTTACATGCTTTTGATCCAGACTACATTTATTATGCTGATCCATACGAAGTCAAGTTTAAGACAGATTCTATTTCTGCAACGATACCAATTGTAGAAGAAAGCCAGTCTCTCTTACTTCGTTATCAGCCAAATGAGAAAGATACCGAGTACGCTAAGTTAGCAGACCGTATTCTAGCAATTGCTAAAAAGAACCCTTCAGTAGAAAAGGACAATCAGCAGGACAAGGGAAGTGGCTCTGATCTTAAGCCAGGAGGACAAATGGATCAACAACCACCAGTAGGACGGGACTCTATGGACTTCCGTAAGGAACAAAAGGTTGAAATCGCTAATCTAGAACACAAAGAAAATGATCCTTCTTCAAAAGAAGTAGCTCTTTCAAGAAAAGCAAGTCTTCCTGAAACTGGGGGAAAAGCAAATCTTTGGTCAGTCTATGGTATGCTAAGTTTACTTTTAGCCGGCTTGTGGAAAGTGATTAGTGGACGTAAAGAAGAGAAATAATAGGATTGAATCATTTTATTTACACTTGGCTTTTCACTTCTTGCTTACTAGATTAAATTCTAAGCCTAAATAGGAATTACCGAACTCTAATGAATCTTCAGTAGTTTGGAGCAAACCGTTTTTATAGAAAAAAGACTGGTTTTGCAATCTAGCTGATAAATCGCACCCTGAAAGTTAGAAATGATCTAACCTTCGGGGTGTTTTCATTTGAAATATTCTAAGCTGGTTGAAGTTTCCGCTGTTTAAAGAAGTAGGAAAAATAAGTAGATGCAAGACGTCTCATCTAGTTGTTAGGGGATGAAAAAGGATTAGTTGAATGTGTATAGCTAAGAGTCAAATCCCTTCAAAAATGATATAATAAACCTATATTTTCTAGAGGAAAAGGCAGGCTATGAAATTACTTTATACAGATATTCGCCATTCTTTGACCAAGGTTTTAGTGGCTGAGGCTGAGAGTTTGGTGGCGACTGGTAAGCGAGTCTTTTATATTGCGCCAAATTCGCTTTCTTTTGAGAAGGAGCGGGCGGTTTTGGAGTGCCTGAAGAACAAGGCTTCCTTTGCCATTACGGTGACGCGCTTTGCCCAGATGGCTCGGTATTTTGTCCTCAATGATGTCCGAAAAGGGCAGAATTTGGACGATATTGGTCTGGGAATGCTGATTTATCGGACCTTGACAGAGTTAGATGATGGAGAGCTTAAGGTCTATGGCAGGATTAAGAAGGATCCACAGTTTATCCAGCAACTGATGGATCTTTACCATGAACTGCAGACAGCCCAGATGTCCTTTGTGGATTTGGAATTTCTCGAGGAGCCTGAGAAGCGGGAGGATTTGGTCAAGATTTTTACTGCAGTGACTGCTGCTCTGAATAAGGGCGATTTTGATTCGTCTTCTCAGATTGCTGCTTTTGCCCAGCATATTCTGGCTGGTGATACAGACGAGGAATTGGCAGATTTGGCCCTGGTCATCGATGGTTTTACTCGTTTTTCTGCCGAAGAGGAATACCTGGTCGGTCTCTTGCATCGAAAAGGCGTGGAGATTGTTATTGGGACCTATGCTAGCCAAAAAGCCTACCGAGCAGCCTTTCGTGAGGGCAATCTCTATCAAGCTAGTGTGGACTTCCTGAGAAAGCTGGCCGAGGACTATCAGGTCAAGCCTGACTATATCCCTCATGCAGAAGCAGAAGATGCCTTTGGACAGATTTCCAAGATCTTGGAGAGTCGTTATGACTTTTCAGAATCAACGGTGAGTCTGAGTGAGACAGATCGCTCGCGCCTTCAAATCTGGGCTACTATGAACCAGAAAGAAGAGCTGGAGTATGTGGCTAAGTCCATCCGGCAGCGAGTTCATGATGGTGTGCGTTATAAGGATATTCGTCTACTCTTGGGGGACGTGGAAGCCTACCAGCTTCAGCTTAAGACCATTTTTGACCAATATCAGATTCCTTACTATTTAGGGCGGAGCGAGTCAATGGCTCAGCATCCGCTGGTTCAGTTTGTTGAGTCCTTAGAGCGACTCAAGCGCTATAATTTCCAACTGGAAGACCTGCTCAACCTCTTAAAGACAGGACTCTATGGAGACTTGACTCAGGAAGAGCTGGATCATTTTGAGCAATATCTGCGCTTTGCGGACATTAAGGGAGCCGGCAAGCTAGCCAAGGATTTCACGGCTAATAGCCAAGGGAAATTTGACCTAGACCGTCTCAATCATATTCGCCGCCGGGTTATGACTCCGCTACAAGACTTTTTCAAATCCCGCAGCCAGACGGCGTCGGGGCTCTTAGCTAAGTTTACGGAGTTCGTCCAAGCAGCCCGTTTGTCTGACAATTTGACAGCTCTGCTGCAGGAAGAAAGTCAGCAAGAACAGGAACGCCATGAGGAAGTCTGGAAGGCTTTCAGCCATGTCTTAGAGCAGTTTGCTCAGGTCTTTGCAGAAAGCAAGGTCAAACTGGATGATTTTCTAGCTTTGGTCCTCTCAGGAATGCTTTTGTCCAACTATCGGATGGTGCCGGCGACAGTAGATGTGGTTAAGGTTCAGTCTTATGACCTGATAGAACCTTTAGCAGCTCCTTACGTCTATGCAATCGGACTGACTCAAGAGCGTTTTCCGAAAATCGCGCAAAACAAGAGTTTGCTCAGTGATGAAGATCGGGCTCGACTTAATGAAGAGACGGATTCTCAGGCAGAACTGCAGATTGCTAGCTCAGAAAATCTCAAGAAGAATCGCTATACAGCTCTATCACTGATGAATTCTGCCACCAAAGAGCTGGTCTTGTCTGCGCCAGCCTTGGTCAATGAAGTAGAGGACAGCATGTCGACCTATCTGCTGGAATTGACTGCAGCTCCGCTTTCCTTGCCTATCATTGTCAAAAAGCCTCAAGCTTCCAGTGATGATATTGGCAGCTACCGAGCTCTCTTGTCTCAAATCATCGAACTCCACCAAGAGGAGATTGACCGAGAGTGGACAGCAGAGGAGCAAACTTTTTTGGCGGTGGCTGTGCGGGTTCTCCGCAAGAAGTTAGCAGCAGAAGGCATCAGCATTCCGCAAATCAGCAAGGAACTGAAAACGGAGTCTCTGCAACCGGAAACTCTGCATGCCCTTTATCCAAAAGATCAGCCCCTCCGACTTTCAGTCTCTGCTCTAAGCGAATACTTTAAAAATCAATATGGCTATTTCATCAAATACGTTCTGGGATTACAGGAAGAATGGACCATCCATCCGGATGCTAGAAGCCACGGGAATTTTCTGCATCGAATTTTTGAAAAAGTACTTCAGGAGGATACTAGTCGAGACTTTGACCAACGACTAGAAGTGGCAATAGACGAAACCATGCGGGAGACTGAATTTGAAAGTCTCTACAATGAATCTAGCGAGAGTCTCTTTACTCGTCAGTTGCTGCTAGATACAGCTAAGTCAACGAGCCAAGTTTTGGCCCAATCAGCTGGGATTGAAACGATTGGGGAAGAAACAGTCTTTGGGAACAGTAAAGAGCCTTTCCTTATCTTGGAAGATGGCAGAGCTGTTAGTGTTCGAGGCAAGGTGGATAGAATTGACCGATTGCTAGCTGATGGGAGTCTGGGAGTCGTGGACTATAAGTCCAGCGAGACTAAGTTTAGCTATGAAAAATTTTTTAATGGTCTGAATTCTCAGCTTCCGACTTATCTAGCGGCTATCCAGGAACTCCAAGGTCAGCAGGAAGGTAGAGATCTTTTCGGTGCCATGTACTTGCAAATGACGGAGCCTATTGTCGCCCTTAAAGATACCAAAGAGTTAGGAGATGCAGTCAAGGAAGTTGCTAAAACCATGCAGTACAAGGGTCTCTTTTTAGCAGACAAGCTGGCCTCTTTGGGTCCTGTTTATGAAAAGAGCAAGGTTAATAGTCTCAGTCAAGAAGAACTGGCTGTTTTACTTGCTTATAATGAAATTCTCTATAAAAAAGTAGCTGAAGGTATTCTAGCTGGTCATTTTGAGGTTAATCCCTATACAGAAAATGGTCGGAATATAGCACCTTATGTCGATCAGTTTAAGGCTATTACAGGCTTTGAAGCCAATCGTCACCTAGGACAAGCCAGACAGTTAGATAAATTAGATTTGAGTAAATTTGAAAAATGTCCAGTTGGTGAGAAATTGCGCCAAGCATGGATAGAAAAGATGAGGGAGGAGTTGAAAAAATGAGGAAAAAGTCTTTTTTAAGTCCAGAAGAAATCAGTCAGCTACAGCATTCTGAAGCTACTTCAAGTAAAGAACAGAAACGAACTGCTGAGCAGATTGAGGCTATTTATTCCTCAGGTCAAAACATCCTAGTCTCTGCATCAGCTGGGTCAGGGAAAACCTTTGCCATGGTTCAGAGGATTATTGACCAGATCCTCCGTGGAGTATCCATTCAGGAACTCTTCATCTCAACCTTTACCGTAAAAGCGGCAGGAGAACTCAAGGAACGTCTAGAAAAAGAGTTAAGTAAAGTCCTCAAAGAAAGTCAGGATGAAGAACTTAAACAGCACCTAGCCCAGCAGTTAGCTGCTATTGCCACAGCTGATATTGGGACCATGGACTCTTTTACACAAAAGCTTCTCAACAAGTATGGCTATCTTCTAGGCTTGGCCCCTAATTTTCGTATTCTCCAGTCAGCTAGTGAGCAGACTATGCTACAAAATGAAGTCTTTCAGCAGCTTTTTGAGCAATATTATACTGGTGAGCAGAAGGAAATTTTTGAAAAGTTAGTCAAAAATTTCACGGGCAAGAAAAAGAACATCACTGGTTTTCGCCAGCAAGTCTACGCCATTTACCAGTTTCTCCAATCAACCAGCAATCCTCAGAGATGGTTGCAGGACTTTTTCCTTAAAGGCTATGAGGAGACAGATTTTTCGCGTGAGAGAGACAAAATTTTACAGCAAGTGAAAGGTGCTCTTTTTGACCTCGAAGATTTTTTCCGTTTTCACTTGGATCACGAGGGACGTGAATTTGCGGGAGCTAAATACCAAGAAAATGTGTTGCTTGCGCTAGATAAATTGGGGAGTTTGCAGGAATCGTCCTCTGAGCAGGACTATTTCCGTGTCTTAAAAGACGTGGTTCTTCTATCACGGGCTAGCGGTGGCCGATCCTTGACCATCACTACTCGCAAGGAAGAATTAAAAGAGTTGGCTGATACCTTTAACCAAGGACGTAAAGAAAGAATCGAGCATTTGCGAGGTCTTGAGTCCAGCCTTTATCAATTTGAGTTCCTTGAGAAGTACCAGGATGATAGTCTGCCTCTCTTAGATTTACTGCGTGATTTCATGAGTGATTTTACTCGAACTTATCTAGAACGTAAAAAAACAGAGAATGCTTTTGAGTTTGGGGATATTAGCCATTTTGCGATACAGATTTTAGAGGACTTCCCACAGGTAAGAAGCTTCTATCAAGAACGTTACCATGAAGTCATGGTCGATGAGTATCAGGATACCAACCACACTCAGGAGCGAATGTTGGAGCTCTTATCTAACGGCCATAATCGCTTTATGGTGGGAGATATCAAACAATCCATCTATCGTTTTCGTCAAGCAGATCCCCAGATTTTCAATGATAAGTTTCGGCTTTATCAAGCAGATCCGAGCCAAGGGAAATTGATTGTCCTCAAGGAGAATTTCCGTAGTCATGTAGAGGTGCTGGAAGCAACCAATGATGTCTTTAAGAGACTGATGGATGAGCAGGTCGGGGAAATCAACTATGATGAGATCCATTATTTGGTGGCGGGAAATCCGATGAAAGCATCACATAACCCCCAAAATAGGGCTGAATTCCTCCTTTATGATTCGACGGCAGCAAGCGATGAATTAAGCGAGGAAAGTATCTCAGCTGGAGAAGTGTCTCTAGTTATCAAAGAAATCATTCGCCTGCATGAAGAAGAAGCGGTTGCCTTTAAGGACATTACTCTTTTAACGGCTTCTCGGACTCGAAATGATATAATCTTGGCTGAGTTTGCCAAGCACAATATCCCTCTTGTACCAGATGGAGGAGAAGACAATTACCTCCAGTCTGTCGAGGTCATGGTCATGCTGGACACTTTGCGAACGATCAATAATCCTCTAAATGACTATGCCTTGACAGCACTACTCAAATCAGCAATGTTTGACTTTGGAGAAGATGAGCTGGCTCGAATAGCGCTACAGAAAAGTCAGGAGAAATCGCAGGAAAATCTCTATGAGAAGATAGAAAATGCCTTGACTAATCAAGGATTGCATCCAGACTTAATCTTGCCAGACCTTAAAAAGAAGCTAGAGCTCTTTAAAAAGACGCTCTTATCGTGGAGAACCTTTGCTAAAACTCATTCTCTGTACGATTTGATTTGGAAGATTTATCAAGACCGCTTTTATTATGACTATGTTGGTGCCTTGCCCAATGGAGCCCAGCGTCAAGCCAATCTCTATGCCCTATCACTCAGAGCTAATGACTACGAGAAATCAAGCTTTAAAGGGTTGTCTCGATTCATCAGCATGATTAATAAGATTTTAGAGAACCAGCACGATTTGGCTAGCGTTCCCTATGCCGCACCACAAGATGCGGTTCATCTGATGACAGTCCACAAGAGTAAGGGACTAGAGTTCAAGTATGTCTTTCTGCTTAATATGGACAAGGCCTTTAACCGCCAAGATACCAGTTCTAGCATTATCTTGAGTCGTAAAAATGGGATTGGGATTAAATATATCGCTGATGTAGAGGTTGAATATCCAGAAGAAGTGAAACCGAGATCAATCCGTTTGTCAATGGACACTCTCCCCTACCAACAAAATTTAGAAGAAATCAAGCTAGCTAGTCTTTCTGAGCAGATGCGCTTGCTTTATGTAGCCATGACACGGGCTGAAACCAAGCTTTACTTGGTTGGAAAAGGCAGTCAAGAAAAACTTGAGAAGCGAAGCTGGGGACAGGCAGAACAGGGGCTTTTATCGGCTTCCATACGCAGTCAGCTGACTTCTTTTCAAGATTGGATTTATGCTATCCAGACTGTTTTTTCAGAAGATCACCTTGCTTTTGATTTGAGATTTGTCAGAGACGAAGATTTGACTGCTGACAAGATTGGCCAGATTCACCATTCAAATCCCTTTGATGCGGATGATTTGACAGACAACCATCAGTCTGAAGATATCGGCAGGGCTCTGGATATCTTAGAAAGTGTAGATCGATTAAATAGCCAATATCGCTCTGCCATTGAGCTACCTAGTGTGCGAACCCCAAGCCAGATTAAGAAGTTTTATGAGCCAATCATGGACACAGAAGGCTTGGATATCATGGATGAGCGAGAAGCATTTCGGCCTCAGCCTAACTTTGACTTACCTGATTTCGGCAGGAAAGCCAAAGTGACTGGGGCACAAGTCGGTAGTGCTGTTCATGAGCTTATGCAAAGGATTCCTTTAGATCAGAAGCCGGACATGTCAGTTTTAAAATTAAGTCTAAGACAAGTTCAAGCAGAAGAGTCTGTGAAAAAACAGATTGACCTCAACAAGATTGCAAGTTTCTTTGAGAGTCAGCTTGGTGAAATCTTGCTAGCTAACTCGGATAAGTTGCATCGAGAAGCACCATTTGCCATGCTCAAGAGGGATGACGCTAGCGGTCAGGAGTTTGTTTTGCGGGGGATTTTGGATGGCTACCTGCTTTTTGAGGATCGGATAATTCTCTTTGACTACAAGACGGATAAATACAAGGAGCCATCTGAGTTGATTGCTCGCTATCGTAGCCAGTTAGACTTATATGCTCAAGCTCTCAGCCGTTCTTACGGCATTTCGCAGATTGAAAAATATTTGATTCTGCTGGGAGGTGAGAAGCTTCAGGTGCTTCAGGTGGACTGATTGATTGGTTGATTTCAGAAAGGAAAAAATTAGATGGAGAAGTTAGAACGAATTCAAAAAATGGAAGAACATCTGAATAAATATGCTCAAGTCCTAGCAGATGCTCAGAAAGCTCTAGATCAACTGGAGCGCTGCCAGTCAGATTATATCCAGCTGAGGGACTACTATACTGGTCAGAAATTTTTTGATGATTTAGAATACTCAAACAGTCCGGAATTCCCTGAAAATATAGCTTGTGGCGTCTTAAGTGAAGATGCAGTCTATGACCTAATGGGGGAGCATTTTGAAACAGCGATTAGTCTGCTGGATTTGTCCAGTGCCATGCTAAAAGAACGATAATATGTTTTAAAAATACAAATAAAATTAATAATTTTCATTTTTCTCTTGCTTTTTATTTAAAATTCATGTAGAATATTCAACAATAAATTGAAAGCGATGAGAGAAAAAGTCTAAGACAAGAAACAGAGAGTGCTTAATGGTGAGACAGCATCCAATCCTTAGACGACACATTCTTGAGTGCGGGTGCGAAATCTGTCAGTAGACCGAGACTAGTGCTCGACGGCTGATTACCGTTATCAATCTGGAGTCTCGTACTCCCAGAGGGTCCTCAGGCGACTGGGGTCCGAATAAAGGTGGAACCGCGTGTCAACGTCCTTGCAAAGTTTTTTTGCGAGGGCTTTTTTTTATATTTAAACTAGAAGATTCCCCCATTTTCCTTTACCAAAGTGGTAAATTTCGTCTTTCATTTATTAGAAGTTCTAAAAGATAATCAGAGTCAGATAATGGCTAGTGTGAAAGAGAGGTGGCAAGATGGTTAAGCTAAAAGGTCTCAGGCAGATCAATCCCTATGTAGCAGGGCAGCAGCCCAATGAGCCAGACATGATTAAGCTCAATACCAATGAAAATGCTTATGGGCCAAGTCCTAAGGTGGCAGAGGCCCTGCAGAACTTTGATGCCCAGGAGTTGCGCAAATATTCCAGTTTGGATCAGTCGGAGCTCTGTCAGGCTTTGGCGGCAAACTTGGGTATTTCGCCCGACCAGCTCATTATTGGAAATGGGAGTGACGACATCTTGTCCATGGCTTTCCTGGCTTTCTTTAACAGTGGCGAGTCGGTCTTATTTCCGGACTTGACCTATGGTTTTTACAAGGTATGGGCGGACCTCTACCATGTGCCTTTTCGAGAAATCCCTCTGACAGCTGATTTTGAGGTCCATACGTCAGATTATTTTGGAGACAACGGCGGCATTATCCTAGCTAATCCTAATGCTCCGACGGGGATCTATCTGCCGCTGGATCAGTTAGAGGAAATTCTAGCATCCAATCAGGATGTGGTCGTGGTGGTGGATGAGGCCTATATTCACTTTGGCGGTCAATCTGCCCTGCCTCTTCTAGAAACCTATCCCAACCTCTTTATCACACGAACCTTTTCCAAGGATGCGGCCTTGGCTGGTCTGCGGGTGGGCTACGGCATTGGCCATTCAGACTTAATAGCTGTCATGAAAGCTGTTAAGGACTCCATCAATCCTTACTCAGTGGATCTGTTAGCAGAGCGCTTAGCCCTTGCGGCTGTTGAAGATTGGGATTATTATCTGGAGACCGGTAGGGCCATTCAAGAGACCCGAGATTGGTTTGCTGGAGAATTGGCTGCGCTGGATTTTCAAGTCCTGCCCAGTCAGACTAACTTTGTCCTAGCCCAGCCTACTAAAATTTCTGCAGCAGAGCTTTTCCAGCAGCTAGAGGAGCGTCGGATTTATGTGCGGTATTTTCCAAAGGCAGAACGAATCAAAGACTTCCTGCGCATCTCTATCGGACGGCGAGAAGAGATGGAAGCAGTCCTGGCAGCTATCAAGGGAATTTGCAGCTGCTGAGAGTTTGACTCAAAGCCAGCCAGTGTAAGAATAGAGTAAGAAAGGAAAGCAGCCTATGAATAAAATCACACTTCCGATTGGCATGCACGACAAGCTTTTCAAGAGGGCGCGCGTGACTTACGAGATTGAGCGGGACATCAGTGATTTTCTGATGGCTCAGGGCTTCAATCGGATTGACACACCGACCTTGGAGCACTTCGAGGTCTTCAGTGACCATGTGGAGGCCCATCATTATCATCTTTTTGATAAAAAAGGAGAGCTATTGGTGCTGAGGCCAGATGTGACCAGCCAGATTGGTCGGGTTATTGCTTCGACCAGGGTGCATACGCCGACCAAGTTTTCCTATTCGGGCAAGGTCTTTCACTATCAAGAAGAGCTGCGCGGTCTTGCCAACGAGCTCAGTCAAGCTGGTATTGAGATTATCGGCTATCCAGCTCGCGAAGCGGTGCTTGAGGCTATCAAGACAGCCAAGCAGTCGCTGGATTTGGCGCAGGTTAAGTCTTATCAGTTCGAGTTTTCCCATGCAGCAATCCTGCAGACAATTCTAGAGAATCTGGCCTTGGATTCGCAGGAGGAGGCCCAGCTGCTAGATTATATTCGCAAGAAAAATCGGACAGGACTCTTTGAATTCACCCAGACCAGATCTAGTGAATTTGATGATTTTTTGCAGGAGTTGCCCTATTTGTTTGGTCCTAGCCAACAGGTTTTAGCTAGGGCTAGAGAGATAGTTGACAACGAGCGGATATTGACGGCTCTAGATGATGTAGAGCAGGTTCTGCAGAGCCTATCAGGCTTGCTGGAGCAGACAACCATGGACTTGGGGCAGGTAGCGGCCATGCCTTACTATACTGGCCTTACCTTCAAGGTCTTTGGCGACCGAGTACCAGATGCCTTTCTATCTGGTGGTCGCTATGACCAGCTTTTCAAGCGCTTCGGGGCAGCAGAGCTGACAGCTATCGGCTGGTCCCTAGACATTGACAGTGTCTATCAGGCTATTCATGATGACCTGCCGGACGAGGGCGGAAAGGAAGGTGACAGCAGATGAGTCAGATTACCATTGCCCTGACCAAGGGGCGGATTGAGGAAGATACAGTCAAGCTCTTGACCCAGGCTGGCTTTGATATGTCCTTCATGGCAGATAAGGGGCGCAGCTTGATTTTTGAAAGTCCAGACAGTCGTTTTCGCTTTCTCTTGGTCAAAGGGCCTGACGTGACGACCTATGTGCGGCATGGGGGCGCTGATCTGGGTATTGTCGGCAAGGACATTCTCTTTGAGCATCCGACCGGCTATCTGGAGCTGTTGGATCTGAACTTTGGGCTTTGTAAATTTTCACTGGCCTCGGTGCCCAGCTATGACCCTCATGATCACAAGCGCAAGCGGATTGCGACCAAGTACCCAACGGTGGCGACTGATTATTTCAATCAAAAAGGGGAAGATGTGGAAATCATCTCCATCCAAGGAAGTGTGGAGATTTCACCAGTGCTGGGTCTGGCGGATGCCATCGTTGATATTGTGGAGACGGGGCATACCCTGTCAGCTAACGGCCTGCTTGTTTTTGAAGACATTTGTCGGGTGTCAGCCCGGCTCATTGCCAATCAGGCTTCCCTGAAAAATAACCCGGATATCATGCCTTTTGTGGCAAAGATTGAATCCCTAGTAGGAAGAAGAGAGGTGGCTTTTAAATGACAATTATCAAGCGTTTAAGCGGAAGTAACGAAGAAATTTCACGGATTTTATACGAAGAGCAGCTGCAGCTCAGCCAGCAGAACTTAGATGTGGAAGAAGCGGTGGCTGAGATTATAGAAAGAGTCAAACAGGACGGTGACCAAGCTTTAAGAGACTATACCATGCTCTTTGATAAGGTTGAGGTGACAGATTTTGAGATTGGGCAGGAGCTGATTGACCAGGCCTTTGAGGAGATTGATCCAGAGGTCTTGGCCGCCCTGAAAAATGCCCAAGCCAATATCGAATCCTACCACCGCCAGCAGTTGGAGATTGGTTTTGAGGATAGTCCCAGCGAGGGCGTTATTCGTGGTCAGTTGATTCGGCCGATTGAGCGGGTTGGCACCTATGTACCTGGCGGCACCGCAGCCTATCCATCTTCCGTCCTCATGAATGTTATCCCAGCTAAGATTGCCGGTGTCAAAGAAATCATCATGATTACACCACCTCAGGAGCATTTTACTCCAGCGATTTTGGTCGCTGCCAAGCTTGCTGGTGTGGATCGGATTTTCCAAATTGGCGGAGCCCAAGGTGTAGCAGCTTTAGCTTACGGTACTGAGAGCATTCCCAAGGTGGATAAGATAACGGGACCAGGCAATATCTTTGTGGCTACAGCCAAGAAGATGGTCTATGGTGTCGTGGGAATTGACATGATTGCCGGTCCTTCGGAGATTGGAGTCATTGCGGATCGTTCAGCCTGTCCCGTCTATGTGGCAGCTGACCTCTTATCGCAAGCTGAGCATGACAAGCTGGCTCGGGCTATTCTGGTAACCGACTCGGAGGAACTGGCTGATCAAGTGGAAGCAGAGCTGGACAGACAGCTGAAAGAGCTACCGCGAGAGGAAATCGCGCGTGCTTCGATTGAGAACAACGGCCGTATCATCCTTGCGCCTTCTAAGGAAGCCATGTTTGAGCTTATGAATCAGGTGGCACCGGAGCATTTGGAAATTGCCATGGACGATGCTTACAGCTATCTAGATCAGGTTGAAAATGCTGGCTCTGTCTTTCTGGGACACTATACTAGTGAGCCAATTGGTGACTACTATGCGGGAGCCAATCACGTTTTGCCGACAACCAGCACCAGCCGCTTTTCATCAGCTCTGGGAGTCTATGACTTCATCAAGCGCATTCAGTACACCCAGTACAGCCGTGCTGCTGTAGGGGCGGCTGACAAGGATATTACCAGTCTGGCCTATGCAGAAGGTCTGCAGGGACATGCCAAGGCCATCGAAGCCCGCAGACAGGAGAAATAGAAGGAGTTGCCATGAGACAAGCTGAAATTAAGCGTAAAACACAGGAGACCGATATTGAGCTGGCTGTCAATCTGGACCAACAGGAGCCGGTAGCTATCGAGACCGGTGTCGGATTCTTTGACCACATGCTGACCCTTTTTGCCCGCCACAGTCGGATTTCTCTGGCGGTCAAGGCTGAAGGCGACCTTTGGGTGGACAGCCACCATACGGTTGAGGATGTGGGTATCGTATTAGGACAGGCTCTTCGTCAGGCTTTGGGAGACAAGGCAGGTATCAACCGCTACGGTACTAGCTTTGTGCCCATGGATGAAACTTTAGGGTTGGCCAGTCTGGACTTATCCGGTCGCTCCTATCTGGTCTTTGAGGCGGATTTTGATAATCCCAAACTTGGGAATTTTGACACCGAGCTGGTAGAGGAATTTTTCCAAGCTCTAACCTTTAATCTGCAGATGAATCTGCACCTGAAAATTCTTCATGGCAAGAACAGTCACCATAAGGCGGAAAGCCTCTTTAAAGCGACTGGCCGAGCTCTGCGGGAGGCTATTACGATAAATCCAGAGATTCATGGAGTCAACTCCACCAAGGGCTTGCTCTAGCTTGCCCTTCTGAGTGAAAGGAGTTGATGTAGAGATGATGATTGTTATTGATTATGACGCGGGAAATACTGCCAATGTCCTCCGTGCTCTGGCTCAGGTCGGAGTAAAAGCGCGTCTGTCAGCTAATCCGCAGGAAATATTAGCTGCCGATGGTTTGATTTTACCAGGTGTCGGTGCTTTTCCTACGGCTATGCAGGAGTTGGAAAAGCGAGGGCTGGTGTCAGTTATTCAGGAGGCTGTGGCCGATGGCAAGCCTCTCTTGGGCATTTGTTTAGGTATGCAGCTCCTGCTGGAGTCTGGATTAGAGAATAGTCAAAGCTCTGGACTGGGCTTGATTCCCGGTGTTTGCCACCGGATTCCGGATCAGGCTGGTCTGCCTGTGCCTCACATGGGCTGGAATGACTTACAAATCCAGCAGTCGTCTGCTTTGACAGCTGGTCTCGATGGCCAGTCAGTCTATTTCGTTCATAGCTACTATACGGATGTTCCGGAGGAGTACTTGGATGTGACGGCTGATTATGGGCGACCTATCCCAGCCATGATTCACCGAGGAACGGTCTTTGGTTGCCAGTTTCACCCAGAAAAGTCTGGTGCTGTTGGCCTCGGTATCCTAGAGAAGTTTAAGGAGTATGTCTATGAAAATACTGCCCGCTATTGATATCAAAGATGGCCAGGCCGTCCGCCTTTTTAAAGGAGATTTTAGCCAGAAGACGGTGGTCAATCCCGATGTTTTGGAGCAAGCTCGAGTTTTCAAAGAAGCTGGGGTTACCATGATTCATGTGGTTGACTTGGATGGAGCCTTAGAAGGTCGGGCGGCCAATCGAGATCTGATTGCCAAGATCAAGTCGCAGACTGGCCTAGCTATCCAAGTCGGGGGTGGCATCCGCAGTCTGGAGCAGATTGAAGATTACCTAGCGGTTGGCATTGACCGTGTCATTATTGGCTCTATGGCTGTTAAGAATCCTGTCTTTGTTGAGGCCGCGCTGGAGCGCTTTGGAAGTAGCAAAATCGTGATTGGCATTGATGCGAAAGAGGGGCTGGTTGCGACTGAGGGCTGGCTGGAAACCAGCAGTCAGGACTATATCAGTCTGGCATTGGCCATGGAAAAAATCGGCGTCCGTCTCTTTGTCTATACAGATGTGGACCGAGACGGGACTCTGACTGGTCCCAATATCCAGCATTATCAAAAATTGCTAGTAGCTCTCAAGCATGCTCAAGTCATTGCCTCTGGTGGCATCCAGTCAGCAGATGATTTAGAAGAGCTGAAAAAACTGGGCTTGGCTGGAGCCATTGTAGGCAAGGCCTACTATAGTGGACGAGTTAGCCTAGAGCAGATCAAGGAAGCAGAAAGGGGTTAGCCATGCTGAAAAAACGAATCATTCCCTGTCTGGATGTCAAGGATGGACGGGTGGTCAAGGGCATCAACTTTGTCAATCTGACTGATGTGGGAGATCCAGTTGATGCGGCCAAGGCTTACTATGAAGCTGGCTGCGATGAGTTGGTCTTTCTGGACATCACCGCCACCCATGAGGAGCGGGACACGACGGTCGAGATGGTCCGGCGCGTGGCGGAGCAGGTTTTCATTCCCTTTACCGTTGGTGGAGGCATTCGTACGGTTGAGGACATGAAGCGGATGCTCCAGGCTGGGGCGGATAAGGTTGCGGTTAATTCCTCAGCTTTGGCAAATCCTCAGCTTTTGGCTGATTGCGCTGAGAAATTCGGCAGCCAATGTGTGGTGCTGGCTGTGGATGCTAAGAAAGAAGCGGATGGCAGCTGGCATGTCTATCTGGCTGGTGGCCGCAAGGACAGCGGTCGTGACCTGTTAGACTGGGTTCAAGAAGCTGTCAGTCTTGGAGCGGGGGAAATTCTTCTAACCAGTATGGACAAGGACGGGACCAAGTCTGGTTTTGACTTGCCAATACTGGAATCCGTCTCCCAAGTGGTTTCCGTTCCCATTATCGCATCTGGTGGTGCTGGCTCTAGCCAGCATATCCTAGAAGTTTTTGAAAAGACTGCAGCGACAGGTGCTTTAGCAGCCTCGATTTTCCATTATGGTCAGGTCTCCATCGCAGAGACCAAAAAAGCCATGCAGGCAGCTGGGTTGGAGGTGCGCATTTGATGACAGAAGTGAAGTTAGATTTTCAAAAGCAAGGCGGTCTTATACCTGCCATTATCCTAGACCACACTAGCAAAGAAGTCCTCATGCTAGCCTATCTCAATGAAGAAGCCTACCAGTTGACCCGCACCAGCGGTCAGATGTGGTACTGGAGTAGGTCACGTCAAGAACTTTGGCATAAGGGAGCCACCAGTGGCCACTACCAGACTGTCAAAAAAATCAATGCTGACTGCGACCTAGATACCCTGCTGATCGAGGTAGACCAGCTGGGAGCTGCCTGTCACACCGGTGCTAAATCCTGCTTTTTTCATACAATCTGGGATGAAGAAGACAGCAAAACTGACTAAAAGCTTCCTTGCTTTATTTTAGTACTTGGTTAATGCAAGAATAAAACTAAGCCATCAGCCTACCATTGGAAAGAATTACTTTTTATAGTAAAATAAGGACAGTAACAAGGAGATACTATGCTAGAAACCCTCTATCAAGAAGCACTCAAACGCAAAAAAGAGCCCAAGGAAGGCTCCTATACCAGCTATCTCTATGACAAGGGGCTGGATAAAATTCTCAAAAAAGTCGGTGAAGAAGCGACAGAAGTGGTCATTGCGGCTAAAAATGCTAACAAGGACGAGATGGCCAATGAAACAGCTGATCTGCTCTACCATCTAGCGGTCACTCTCGTCGAGACTGGCGTCAGTCTGGAAGATGTAGAGGCCGTCCTCCAGGCCCGTCAGGGCAAGCAGAGCCGGATTCACGACCGACCTGAAATTGACCATTACTAAGCGTATATAAGATTTGCAGAAAGGCGGTCCAGCATGCGCGATAACCATCTTCATACCTATTTTTCCTACGATTCTGAGGCAGATTTCTGTGACTATCTGGACCATTATGAGGGCGAGATTGTCACCACTGAGCACTATGATTTGTCTAATCCCTACCCTTACGAAGCTGCCTCGCCCCACGATGATGTGCCTGACTATGCGGCCTATTCAGCAAAAATAGCAGAGCTGAACCAGCAATATGGCAACCGCATCAAAAAGGGCATTGAAATTGGCTATTACGCTCCGCGTAAAGACGATGTTCTAGCTTTCCTAGCGGACAAGGATTATGACCTCAAGCTCCTGTCTGTCCACCACAATGGCAGCTTTGACTATCTGGAAGAGCCAGTCCTGCAGCTGGATAAGATGGAGCTGATTCCCCGATACCTGAGAGAGTTAGAAGAGGCTGTTGAGGCTGTGCCAGCAGATGTACTAGCTCACTTTGACTATGGTTTCCGAAAATTTGCGCTTACTGTAGAGGAGTTAAAAACTTTTGAACCAGAGTTGCGACGGCTTTTTCAAAAGATGATTGATTATGATCTGGCTTTTGAGCTCAACTGCAAGTCCATGTATCTTTACGGCCATGAGGAACTCTATATCTACGCTCTTTCTCTAGTCAAGGAGCTGGGTGGCCAGCGCTTTTCAGTGGGATCAGATGGCCACAAGCTGGAGCATTTTAGACTTGGTTTTGATCAAATCCAGAAAATCTTGGAAGCCTTTGAAATTGGGGAAGATGAGCTCATCTAACGTCTGTTAGACCTGCCTATGCTAATAAAGAAACAAAATATGAAATAGGACGTTCTAAAAAGTGCCTATTTACCTAACTGTTATTCAAGAGAGAAGAAAGAGTCTTCTCTCTTTTTAAAATCTCTGTCTTACGAAAAGAATAGGCAAAAACAGGTATCTGTGATATAATAGATAGGAATTCTATGTATGAAAAAGCTTGAGAGAGAAATAAAATGAGAAAAATAGTGATAAATGGTGGCCGTCCTTTAAAAGGTGAGGTTACGATTAGTGGTGCAAAAAATAGTGTAGTAGCTTTGATTCCAGCTATTATTTTGGCAGATGGCATTGTGACTTTAGATGGAGTGCCAGCTATTTCAGACGTTGATAGCTTGATTGACATCATGGTAACCATGGGAGCTAGTGTGAAGCGAGATGGAGACAGTCTTGAGATTGATCCGCGCCAGGTTCAAAGTATGGCGATGCCCTATGGTAAAATCAATAGCCTCCGCGCTTCCTACTATTTCTACGGAAGTCTTTTAGGACGCTTTGGAAAAGCAACTGTAGGTCTTCCAGGTGGATGTGACCTTGGACCTCGTCCGATTGACCTTCATTTGAAAGCTTTCGAAGCTATGGGAGCTCAGATGACTCAAGAAGGTAATGCCATGCATCTGGAAGCCGAGACTGGACGCATGCGAGGAGCAAGCATTTACATGGATACAGTAAGTGTCGGTGCGACGATTAATACTATGTTAGCTGCTGTTCGAGCATCTGGTCGGACGGTTATTGAAAATGCAGCCCGTGAACCTGAAATTATTGATGTTGCTACTCTTTTGAATAATATGGGTGCCCATATTCGTGGTGCTGGTACAGATATTATCACAATCGAAGGTGTAGATAAGCTTCATGGGACTCGTCATCAGGTTATTCCAGATCGAATCGAAGCAGGGACTTACATTTCACTGGCAGCAGCAGTCGGCCAAGGGGTTCAGATTAATAATGTCTTGTATGAGCACTTGGAAGGTTTTATCGCTAAGCTAGAAGAAATGGGCGTTAGAATGACTGTCTCAGAAGACAGCATCTATGTTGAAGAGCAAAGAGAACTCAGAGCTATCAATATTAAAACCGCTCCATATCCAGGGTTTGCTACTGACTTACAGCAACCAATCACTCCGCTTTTGTTGAAAGCTAAAGGACGGGGCATGATAATGGATACGATTTATGAGAAGCGAATTAATCACGTGCCTGAGCTTGCTAAAATGACAGCTAAAATCTCTTCAACCAGTCATCAAATTATCTATGAAGGACCAAATCAGCTACATGGTGCTGCTGTAAAAGCTACTGACTTACGCGCGGGAGCGGCATTGGTTATTGCAGGTTTGATGGCTAAAGGCCGTACAGAGATTACCAATATTGAGTTTATCCTTCGTGGCTATTCTAATATTATTGAGAAGCTGAAAAATTTGGGTGCCGATATTGAGTTGGTAGAAGAAGCGTAAGGATACAAGAATAGGATATATACGAAAGTATTGTCTAAAGGTAGCTTATGAATATTTGGACAAAACTAGCTGAATTTGCTTTTATTGAAACAGACCGCCTGCTACTCAGACCCTTCTCTTACCAGGATGCAGAAGATTTCTATGCCATAGCCTCCAATCCGCAGAATCTGGAGTTTATCTTTCCGAGTCAGTCTGGTCTGCAGGAAAGCCAGTATGTAGTAGCTAACTTTTTTATGAAGAATCCTCTTGGTGTTTGGGCAATCTGTGATAAAGAAAGCCAGCAAATGATAGGTTCTATCAAGTTTGAGAAGTTAGATGAAATTAAGCAAGAAGCTGAGCTGGGCTATTTTTTAAAAAAGGATTATTGGGGAGGGGGACTAATGACCGAATGTGTCAAAGAGATTCTCTTTCTATCTTTTAGCGAATTTGACCTAAAAAGGCTAAGCATTGTCACTCATCAGGAAAATCTAGCTAGTCAGCGTGTTGCTCAAAAGGCGGGTTTTAAAATGTGTCGACAATTTAAAGGAAGTGACCGCTATACACGCAAGATGAGAGACTATATCGAATTTCGCTATGAAAGAGGTGATTTTTATGAGTAAACACCAGGAAATTATCGCTTATTTGGAGAAACTTCCTATTGGTAAAAGAGTCAGTGTTCGTAGTATTTCGAACTATCTAGGAGTCAGTGATGGAACGGCTTACCGAGCGATTAAGGAAGCTGAAAACAGAGGCTTGGTTGAGACTCGTCCTCGTAGCGGTACTGTTCGAGTGAAATCTAAAAAAGTTGTTCTAGAGCATCTGACCTATCATGAAATCGCTGAAATTACTCGTTCAGAAGTATTAGCTGGACAGGCTGGTTTAGATAAGGAATTCAGTAAGTTCTCTATTGGAGCTATGACAGAGCAAAATATTATGCGTTATCTGACTGAAGGAGGTCTCTTGATTGTTGGGGATCGGACTGAGATTCAACGCTTAGCTCTAAAGAATGAAAATGCTGTCTTGGTTACAGGGGGATTTCGAGTTGAAGAGGATATTTTAACTCTTGCAGATCGGATGGGAATCCCGGTCATGCGGACCCAGCATGATACCTATACAGTAGCGACAATCATAAATCGTGCGCTTTCCAATATCCAAATAAAAACAGATATTTTAACAGTTGAACAGGTCTATCGTTCTAGTCATGAATATGGCTTTTTAAGGGAAACAGATACAGTTCGAGATTATTTGGAGCTGGTGCGTAAAAATCGTTTCAGTCGCTTTCCGGTCATTAATCAGCATCAAATGGTGGTTGGAGTAGTGACGATGCGGGATGCAGGAGATAAATCACCCCATACAAATCTGGATAAAATTATGACAAAAAATCCTTTTATGACAGGTTTGAAGACGAATATTGCCAATATTAGTCAACGGATGATTGCAGAAGATTTTGAGATGATTCCTGTTATACGAAGCAATCAAACCTTGCTAGGAGTCATTACTCGGCGGGATATTTTGGAAAAAATGAGTCGGGAGCAGGTATCGAGTCTGCCAACCTTTAGTGACCAGATTGCTCAGAAGTTAGTTCAGAACGCTAATGGTTTCTCCTTTACAGTAGAGCCTTTTATGCTGGAAAATAACGGGGTTTTATCGCATGGAGTTCTAACAGAAATCTTAAATACTGCAACTCATCAGCTGGTGGCTTCTAATGGACGAAGTTTAATTATTGAGCAGATGATGGTTTACTTTTTACAAGCTGTTCAATTGGATGACTACTTGACTTTGACTTCCCGTGTGGTGCATGAAACAAGACGTTCAGCAATTATAGATTATGATGTCTATTTAGACCATCAATTAGTAGCTAAAGCGACTATGACAGTGAAAATAAACTAAGAAGAGGAATAAAATCTAAGAATGATTACAATAAAATCGCAACGCGAAATTGATTTAATGGCAAAAAGTGGGGAGTTTCTCGCTTCTATTCATCGAGGTTTGAGAGACTTGATTAAGCCAGGGATCGATATGTGGGATATTGAAGAATACGTCCGCAAACGCTGTAAAGAAGCAAATGCTTTGCCCTTGCAGATTGGTGTAGAAGGCAGCATCATGGACTATCCGTATGCTACTTGCTGCTCTCTAAATGATGAAGTGGCTCATGCTTTTCCCCGTCATCAAAAGCTGGTAGAAGGTGACATTATCTGTGTAGATATGGTTGTCGGATTGGTTGATAAGGCTGAATTAGATGTTTCAAAACTGGATTTTAATAAGGTCTCAGAAGTCAAAAAATACACAGAAAGTTTTCGTGGCGGTGTTGCAGATTCTTGCTGGGCTTATGCAGTTGGGAAAGTCAGTCCAGAAGCTCAGCAACTCATGGATGTGACCAAAGAATGTCTTTACCGAGGAATTGAAGCAGCACAAGTTGGTAATAGAATTGGCGATATTGGTGCAGCAATCCAAGAATACGCTGAAAGTCATGGTTATGGTGTTGTGCGAGATTTGGTTGGTCATGGAGTTGGTCCGACTATGCACGAAGAACCAATGGTACCCCACTATGGTCGAGCAGGACGTGGTTTGCGTCTAAGAGAAGGGATGGTATTGACCATCGAACCTATGATCAATACTGGTACTTGGGAAATTGACACAGATTTTAAAACTGGCTGGGCCCATAAGACTCTTGATGGTGGTTTGTCTTGCCAATACGAACACCAGTTTGTCATCACCAAAGACGGTCCAGTGATTTTGACCAGTCAGGGTGAAGAAGGAACTTATTAGAAAACATAGGAGGTTGGGATAAGGCGTTCCTAGCCTCTTAACTTTGTCTGATATAAAATGAGAATAGTAGCGAGAAATGAACCTTGCTACTAGAAAATCAAAGAGAAATAAATGATGGGCCTTTGCCCTAGTTTTAGAAAGGAAGATCATGAAAAAAATAGTCGAAAAACTAAAACAACAGCAGTTTTTACGGGCTTTTATAGGCTTTTATGATAAGTCTGAGATAGGCATCACCAGTATAGCTGTAGCCTACTATTTTTTGATTTCGGCTCTTCCTTTATTATTGGTTTTAGCCAATATTTTACCCTATTTTCAAGTTCAAACGGATGCCCTCTTGAATTTGTTAAACGAAATGCTACCAGATTCGCTTTACCCTATGGTGGCTAAAGCTGTAAGAGCCGTTTTTGGTCAGCCGTCTTCTGGTTTACTAGGTTTCTCCATCTTGTCTGCTCTCTGGGCTTTTTCCAAATGTATCTCATTTTTACAAAAGGCTTTTAATAAGGCTTATGGTGTTACAAAAGGGCATGGCCTGCTTCGAAACCGCTTGTTTAGTTTTTTGGTGAGTATTGGTTTACAGATACTCTTGATCCTTTCCATGATTCTATCTGTTTTTGGTCGAAGTATTCTAACTGTGGTATACAATGTTTTTGATTTAGATGTCTCTTTTTACAGACAAATCACCACTATAAGTGAGGGTCTTGTTTTCCTGGTTCTCTTTCTAACCTTAGTTGCCCTCTATTATCTTTTGCCTAATGTTAAGATAAACAAACTTCGTTATGTTTTGCCAGGGACCATCTTTGTAGTGGGAATTCTCTTTGGCCTATTGAATTTATTTAGTGCCTATTTAGAAGCGTATATGAACCACTTTATTAATGTCCGTTTTTTCGGATCAGTAGTTGTGATCATCATCATGTTATGGTTCATTATTGTTTCTAAAATATTGATTATCGGTGCTATTCTCAATGCGAGTATCCAAAGTTGCTCTGAGTCCGAGTTTCAATTAGATAGAATAGGAAGTTTTTCCTTTAAAAAGAAGAACTAGCTAAATGGCAACCTAAAGGATACTCAAGAACATATTAGCTACTGTCAAGAATTTAATTCCGCATTTTTCTCTAGCATCATTACTAATCTTAATAAGAATAAGAAGATACCTTACCTATAAAGGTTTGGTATAGATTTCTTAAAGAGGAATTTTCCTCTTTTCTTTTTTATTCTATTTTATTGCATTTGCAATAAAATGTGGTATAATAGATTCAAATAAAAGTTTAAAGGAGGGGATATGTCAGTATTGCGGGAAATTGGGATTATCGCCCGAGCTTTGGATTCCATTGCTAATATTGAGTTCCGTGACATAGAGCTGGCGCGGGGGCAATATCTTTATTTGGTAAGAATCGCGGAGAATCCAGGAATTATCCAAGAGGAGCTATCGGAGCTGCTCAAGGTGGATCGATCAACGGTTGCCCGTTCTGTTAAGAAGCTAGAGGCCAAGGGCTTGGTCCAGCAGAAGGCAGCCAAGGAAAACAAGAAGAACAAGGAATGGTTTGTGACGGAAAAAGGAGAAAAACTTTATCCTTTTATCCTAACGGAGAATAACTATTCTGAAGAGACATCCCTGCAGGGCTTTTCTCAGGTGGAAGTTAAAGCCTTGGAGAAAATGCTGGTACGAGTGCGTGAAAACATCACAGGTGACTGGGAAGCAGTCAAAAAAGGACAAAAAAGAAACTATTAAGATTAAAGAGGTGCATCATGAAAGTTACAGTTGAACATGAATTTTGGCAAGTATTTCCAGAAGCTCAGATTAGTGTTTTAGTAGTCAAAGGACTGGATAATCGAGTGGATGAAAGTAAGGATCCATATTTCAAATCCCTGCTGGATAAGGGAGCGAAACGAGCTGAGGACTTTATCTTAGATGAGAACTTCACTCAAAATGAAGTCATTCAAGAGTGGCGGCAGGCCTTCAGCAAATTCAAGACCAAGAAAGGAGCACGATCCTCTATCGAAGCTCTGCTTAAGCGGGTCAGTCAGGGGCGAGGGTTCCAGCCAATCAATCCTTTGGTTGATATCTACAACAGTGTCTCGCTCTCTTATGCAGTTCCTTGTGGCGGTGAGGGTTTGGATAAGATTGTCGGAGGTCTTTATTTAGGAAAAGCCAAGGGTGGGGAAGCCTTTTTCCCATTGGGCGCTGAGAGTGACGCGCCGGCATTGCCAGAAGAAATCATCTACTATGATGAAGAGGGAGCTTTCTGCCGTTGCCTTAACTGGCGAGAAGCCCAGCGTAGCATGCTAACAGAGGAGACCAAGGATGCTATCTTGGTCATTGAGGCTATCAATGGAGAGCAGGCAACGCGTGCCCAAGCAGCGATGTCAGAACTCCAGACCTTGATTGAAGAGTATTTTGGCGTTAAAGGTGAAATCACCCATCTGACTGCTGAACATCCCAATCTGGAAATTTAAAAACAAAAAATCTGGATCAGAATTATCTGGTCCAGATTAATTTATGTAGGGTGGATCCTTTTTTTATAAATAGTTGCCAGAATGCCACCCTTATCATCAGTTCTCAGGTCCTAAGTCTTTCGTAAAATAGTACCTTTTCCCACTATAAGGATATTCTTTTAAGGTAAATACTTCTTGGTATCCATGTCTTTTATAAAAATCAGGCGCCTGAAACTGATAGGTATTGACGAATGAATAGGTACAGTTTCTGACTCGAGCCTCTTTTTCCGCCTGATCCAAAATTTTTGATCCAATACCTTGCCCACGAAGGTCTTCTTTGACAAATAGATATTCGATTTCAAACCAATTTCCAAAAGTTTCTCCGGTCAAGCCAGCTATGAGGTTTCCTTCATCATCCTCTAAATAAATGTCCAGAGCTTGGCTTTCTGACGGTTCTCTTTTTGAGCGGTTATAGGTTCTGAGTAAGTTTCTCAGTTCTTCTCTTTTAGCTGAGTCACCATTTTCAAATTTTAAGTTCATTTCTGCCTCCATGGAGCTCTTTCCGAGGTCTTTAGTTCTTTTTCTCAAAGACAAAGAGTTTGCTGAAAACGTAGTTTAGAACAATAATAAGCACCTGAGCGATAAGGGTTTCAATGGTATTGACCATTTTGATATTATGATTAACAAACTGGCCGATAATCTGCGGAAAACTAGTCACAAAGATAAAGGTCAAGAGTAAATTTAAACCCATCGTAGCCAATCGAGCTGTGAAAAACTTGACTAATCTAGCAGGCCAGCCCTTTCTTTTTTGCTTAAAAACGATGGTGTCATTGGTCGCAAAGGCAAAGAGAATACCAAGAACATCACCAATGACGGTTGCCAAGATTTCATTGCTAGTTAATTCATAACAGATCATCCTGCTGGCAACAGAAACGATAGTTGTTGCCACACCAAAGAAGAGATAGGATAGAATCTCATTATCAAAGAATTTTTTTATTAAGGATTTCATAAAGATAGTCTATCATATTTCAAATATTTATGCTATACTAGTTGAGTTGCCGAGTTTGTAAGGGAGAGGCTTGTCTTTCTTCTTATTCCTAGCAACCCTTGGCGCTTAGCTTCTTTCGCCAAGCATATTACACGCGGTAAAACCGCTAAAGGAGAATTTGATGAAAAAATTAACTGCCCGTGATATGGTGCAAATTGCTCTTGTAGCAGCTATTTACATTGCACTTACAATCACACCACCCTTCAATGCGATCAGCTTTGGTGCCTATCAGTTTAGAATTTCTGAAATGATGAACTTTATGGCCTTTTACAATCGTAAATACATTATTGGTGTAACAATCGGTTGTATGATTTCCAATTTCTTTAGCTTTGGTATCTTAGATGTTTTTGTCGGAGGGGGTTCAACTTTAGTTTTTCTAACTCTTGGGGTTGTCCTATTCAGCAAAGTTAAGCCGGGCTATCTGCTCAACGGTTGGCTTCGAAAAGACTTCTTTTTATTCTCAATTTTCTTTTCGATTTCAATGGTGACAATTGCTATTGAATTGAATATTGTTACTGGAGCACCATTCTTACTTACATGGTTTACAACAGCTATTGGAGAATGTGCATCTCTACTTGTCGGAGCTATCTTGATTGATAAAATCAGTAAGCGCATTGACCTAACCCAATAAAAACGAAAAGGCTTATTAGGTTTGTGAAATCTGAGGCCTTTTTTGTTGCCGTTAAGGCTAAGAGAAACTTTGATTGATAGGCCTTTTTCTTCGCTTTTTAAGGGAAAAAATAGGGCGAATAGAGATATTTATGATAAAATAAGAGTATGAAAGATAGAATGTCTGAGTTAGTTTCCCTGCTCAATCGTTATGCTCATGAATATTATACAAAAGATGCGCCAAGTGTGTCAGATAGTGAGTATGATCAGCTATACAGGGAACTGGTTTCATTGGAAGAGCAATATCCAAACGAGATTTTACCAGAAAGCCCAACTCACCGAGTGGGTGGAAAAGTTTTAGATGGTTTTGAAAAATACCAACACCAGTATCCTCTCTATAGTTTGCAGGATGCTTTTTCGCGTGCAGAATTAGTTGCCTTTGATGAACGAGTAAGAAAAGAATTTCCAGATGCGTCCTACCTTTGTGAACTGAAAATTGATGGTCTATCTATTTCCCTGGCATATGAAAATGGTATTTTGGTAGCAGGAGCGACTCGTGGTGACGGATCCATTGGTGAGAACATTACGGAGAATCTCAAGCGTGTCAAGGATATTCCTTTGACCTTACCAAAACCCTTGACTATTACAGTACGTGGGGAATGCTATATGCCAAAGGCATCTTTTGATGCGGTAAACCAGCTTCGTCAGGAAAATGGGGAGGCAGAATTTGCCAATCCAAGAAATGCTGCAGCAGGAACCTTGAGACAGCTGGATACATCAGTTGTGGCCAAGCGTAATCTAGCGACATTCCTTTACCAAGAAGCAAACCCGACAACTGAAGCGACTCAGGAAGATGTCCTTGAAAAACTGAGTCAACTTGGCTTTTCTGTTAATGAAAAACGGGTACTGGCTAGTACTATAGACCAAGTCTGGGACTTTATCGAAAAGATTGGTCAGGAGCGGGACAGTCTTCCTTATGAGATTGACGGTATTGTCATAAAGGTCAATGACCTAGCTGTGCAAGAGGAGCTAGGCTTTACTGTTAAGGCGCCTAAGTGGGCCATCGCTTATAAGTTTCCAGCTGAGGAAAAGGAAGCCCAGCTTTTATCTGTAGACTGGACAGTGGGTCGGACCGGAGTGGTAACACCTACAGCTAATCTAACACCAGTTCAGTTGGCAGGGACAACTGTTAGCCGTGCGACTCTACACAATGTTGATTACATCAGGGAAAAGGACATTCGCAAAGATGATACAGTTATTGTCTATAAAGCTGGAGATATCATTCCAGCCGTCTTGCGTGTGGTAGAAAGCAAGCGTGTTTCAGATGAACACTTGGATGTACCTAGCCAGTGCCCGAGTTGCCAGAGCGACTTGCTCCATTTTGAAGATGAGGTCGCCTTGCGATGTATCAATCCGCTCTGCCCCGCCCAAATCATGGAAGGATTGGCTCACTTTGCCAGTCGTGATGCTATGAATATTAGTGGCCTGGGGCCGGCAGTGGTTGAAAAGCTCTTTGCTAAGGATTTGGTTCGAGATGTGGCAGGCATTTACCGCTTAAGCATCGAAGATTTACTCCAGTTAGAGAACTTTAAGGAAAAATCAGCTAATAAATTATATAATGCTATTCAGGCTTCTAAGTCAAACTCAGCCGAAAAACTCTTGTTTGGCTTAGGTATTCGCCATGTTGGTAGCAAGGCCAGTCGGATTTTACTGGAGAAATTCCATGATATACCAAGCCTTGCTCAGGCAGAGCAAGAAGAGATTGCCAGCATTGATAGTCTTGGCATGGTGATTGCTAAAAGCCTGCACAGCTATTTTGCCCAAGAAGGGACACAGATCCTGCTGAAGGAACTAGAAGAAGCAGGAGTTAATCTGGCCTACCTTGGTGAAAAGGTGGCGGCAGATGCAGTCCTATCGGGTAAAACAGTTGTTTTAACAGGGAAATTAGAAACATTAACACGAACACAAGCTAAAGAAAAACTTCTTCGTCTAGGAGCCAATGTTGCTGGCAGTGTTTCCAAGAAAACGGACTTGGTTATTGCTGGAGCGGATGCAGGTAGCAAGTTGGCCAAGGCCCAAGAATTGGGAATCGAAATCCAAGATGAAGCATGGCTTGAACAGTTATAGAGGCGCTGTATGAAAGATGTAATAAAAAGAGCAAGACTCATTTATAACCCGACATCTGGTCAGGAAATTATCAAAAAGAATATTGCGGAAGTGCTGGACGTTTTAGAGGACGTAGGCTATGAAACCAGTGCTTATCAAACGACGCCAGAGCCTCTTTCTGCGCAAAAAGAAGCAGAGCGGGCAGCTAAGGCTGGTTTTGATTTGATTATCGCAGCAGGAGGGGACGGCACCATCAATGAAGTCGTAAATGGAGTAGCCCCCTTGGAAAATCGTCCTCGTTTGGCCTTCATCCCGACAGGTACGACCAATGACTACGCGCGTGCGCTGAAGATTCCTATGGGAAAACCTGTCGAAGCTGCGAGAATTATTGCTAAAAATCAGACCATCAAAATGGATATCGGCCGTGCCTTTGGGCAAAAATATTTCATCAACATCGCAGCAGCTGGTACTTTGAGTGAGCTGACCTATCGTGTTCCGAGTGAAGCTAAATCTCGCTTGGGCTACTTTGCCTATGTTGCCAAAGGTGCGGAAATGTTGCCACGTTCTAAATTCCGCAAGGTGCGTATTACTCATGATCATGGTGTTTTTGAAGGTAAGATTTCACTCATGTTTGCAGCACTGACCAATTCTATTGGAGGCTTTGAGCGAATCGCTCCTGATGCCAAATTAGACGATGGCAACTTTACCTTGATTTTGGTCAAAACAGCCAAACTTTTTGAAATGTTAGCCCTACTGATTCAGGCCATTAATGGTGGCCAACACGTGACAGATGTCAATGTCGAATACTTAAAAACAAGCAAACTAAAACTAGAAGTTTTAGACAGCAAAGAACCATTTATGCTTAATCTTGATGGCGAATATGGTGGAGACACCCCAGTTGAATTAGAAGTCTTCCACAATCACTTAGAATTTTTTGCCAATATCGATGAAATCAGCGACGATGCTCTTTGTTCAGAAAAATCATGATGAACCTAGGAGATAAAAATGCCAGACTACCAGGTCTTAGTCCATTACCATAACCCCACTGATGATTACCTTTCGTACAATATATGGCAGTGGCAGGAAAACCAAATCGGAAAGGAAACGTCATTTTCTAATTTTGATTATTTTGGGCGAAGTGGACTTGTTACTTACCAAAGTGAAACAAACTTGGATTATGTCCATTTGATTATAAAAAAAGCAGACTGGTCAAGCCAGACCATTGATTATACCATTCGTCTCTTGCCAGCCCACCTGGTTACAGAAGTTTGGATTCTTGAGGGAGACCATCAAGTCTATTATTCTAGGCAGGCGGCAGTCACTAGCCACTATTACAAATACAGAGATCCTCATGCTTTTGATATGGCAGTTTCTTCCAAAGAATTTGACCGCCATTGGGGCTATCAGGGAAGTTTAGGTGCCTTTTACCAAGCTGATAAGACTGAGTTTAAACTTTGGGCACCGACAGCAAAAGCGGTTGAAGTAGTCATCTATAAAGATGCCAGCAACCAAGCCAGCGTTTGGAAAACTATTTCTCTAAAGAGAGGCCGAGATTTTTCGACAGATCACACAAAGAATACAATTGGAGTGTGGCAAGGGAGCATTTCTGATGATTTAGCCAAGCGTGCCTACCAATATCGTGTGATCTTTGATCACGAAGAATACTTGACTCGGGATCCTTATAGCCTGGCTACTAGTCCTGATGGTAAACGAACAGCTATTGTAACAGACCAAGAACGAAATCCACTTGATTTTCAAGTTAAGCAGGGGCAAGAAGCCCACTGGCGCGTGAAGAATTCCTGCCAAGCAGTTATCTATGAGATGCATATCCGTGACTTAACAAAGTCAGAAAGCTCAGGTGTCGCACCAGCGTATCGAGGAACTTTCCTTGGAGCTTGTCAAACAGGCACAACCAATGATACTGGCCAAGCGACAACATTTGATCATATTCGTGACTTAGGTGTGAATTATGTCCAGCTCCAGCCTGTCTCGGATCGTCATAAAGACTATGATGAAAATGGACAGGTAACCTATAACTGGGGATACGATCCACAGAACCACAATGCTCCAGAAACTAGTCTTTCTAGTAACCCATCTAATCCAGCTCAGGCTATTCGTGATTTAAAAACCTTGATTCAAGCCTATCATGATGCTGGTATCGGAGTGATTCTTGATGTAGTCTATAACCACAGTTACTCTACCTTTGACTCCCCATTTCAAGCAAGTGTTCCCGATTATTACTATCGGATGAATCCAGATGGCTCGTTCCAGAATGGAACCGGAGTCGGGAGTGAAACCGCTAGCGAGCATGAAATGTTCCGTAAATATATGATTGACTCACTTTTGTATTGGGTCAAGGAGTATAACGTGGATGGTTTCCGGTTTGATTTGATGGGAATCCACGATGTAGAGACCGTGCAGATCATTCGAGATGAATTGGACAAGGTAGATCCACGTATCCTGACGTACGGAGAAGGCTGGGATATGGGGACAGGCCTCCTTCCTCAAGATAAAGCCAAGAAAGACAATGCTTATCAGCTTCTAGATATTGGATTTTTCAACGACAATGAGCGAGATGCTATTAAAGGTGCTGAGGTATTTGGAACCTTGAAAGCTGGATTTGTCAGTGGTCAAGGTACGGAAAATATCATTGCCAAGGCTATTTTAGGAAGTAGTGAATTAGGTAGCTACCTCATGCCAAATCAGGTCGTCAATTATGTCGAAGCTCATGATAATTATAATCTGCATGACTTACTAAGAGAATTTCATCCGCATGATGATCTAGAAACGCTTACCAAGCGGATTGAACTGGCAACTGCCATGAATATTCTCATGCAAGGCTTAGCCTTTATGGAGCTAGGACAGGAGTTTTCTCGAACTAAGTTGGTGGGAACTGGACCAAATGGGCAGGTGACTCAAGCAGATAAAGAAAGAGCTATGAATAGCTACAATGCGCCAGACCAAGTCAACCAGGTGGATTGGAATCTGCTTTCGAAACATCAAGACAGTGTCAACTTTATCCGCCAGATTATCCAGCTTAAAACGACCAGGAAAGAATTTTCTTACTCAACATATGAAGAAATTTACCAGCATGTCTATGTTCGTCAAGCACTGACAAATAGTGGTCTTATCGTTTTTGAGGTCAGGGACAGTAAGCATTATCTAGTCATCTTTAATGCCAGTGGCACACCTTATCGCTTGGAAAATGCGGACCAGCTCAAACTAGTCGTCAGCAATAACCGTAGCAAAATTAATACAGAAGTTGAGAACTTAACTGCCAGCGTTTTTGAGATCTTAACTTAGGTAGATTCATTTTAGATGACCCTACTTTATAAAATCATTGAAGCAGAATGGGAGTAATCAGATCCCTTCTGCTTTTTTTCTACTTCAAATGGAACAACCGGCTCTTATTTTCTGACAATTCTAATCTAGAAGAGTATAATAAGGGTAGGAACCCATGTGATTCTTTCTGTATGGAGAAAGGAGGCTTTTATGCCACAACGTGATTATGCTTTCGGTTTTCATGATGATATAGCACCGCTTTATTCGACTGGGAAAGGATTGACAGAAGCAGTTGTTCGTGAAATATCTGCCATCAAAAAGGAACCCCAGTGGATGCTAGACTATCGCTTACGCTCCTTAGAGCTATTTAACAAATTACCCATGCCAGACTTTGGACCTGATTTGTCAGGCATTCGCTTTGAAGATGTCATCTATTACCAGAAACTAAGCGGACAGCCAGCTCGTAGTTGGGATGACGTTCCTGAAGAGATAAAAAGGACCTTTGATCGTCTGGGAATCCCAGAAGCAGAAAAGCAATTCCTATCTGGTGCTGTTGCCCAGTACGAGTCTGAGGTGGTCTACCACAATATGAAGGAAGAATTCGAAAAGCTAGGGATTGTTTTTACTGATACGGATACAGCAGTTCAAGAGTATCCAGAGCTAGTCAAGCAATATTTTGGAACAGTCGTGTCAAATGCTGAGCATAAGTTTGCAGCCTTAAATGGAGCAGTCTGGTCAGGTGGAACCTTTATATATGTTCCTAAAAATGTACACTGTCAAATTCCTGTTCAGACCTATTTTCGTATCAATGGAGAAAACGCAGGCCAGTTTGAGCGTTCCTTGATGATTATTGAGGAGGGTGGCTCCATCCAGTATATCGAGGGTTGTACAGCACCGACCTATACGACCAATAGTCTTCATGCTGCGACCGTTGAAATCATAGTCAAAAAGGATGCTTTTTTCCGCTATACGACCATCCAAAACTGGTCGGATAATGTCTATAATCTGGTAACGGAGCGGGGCACTGTTGAGGAAGGCGGTACCTTGGAGTGGATTGATGGCAATCTAGGTAGCAAGGTTAACATGAAATATCCTTGCAGTATTCTCAATGGCCGTAATGCACGAACTTCTGTCCTCTCTATGTCCTTTGCTAACTATGGCCAGCACTTGGATGCAGGCTGTAAGGTCTTTCATAATGCACCCAAGACATCCAGTACCTTGATTTCTAAATCAGTGGCCAAGGACGGTGGTAAGACGGACTATCGTGGCCAGGTTCGCTTTGGTGAGAATAGTGCGGGCTCCAAGTCGCATATCGAGTGCGATACCATTCTGATGGATGGTGAGTCCAGTTCTGACACCATTCCCTTTAATGAAATCCATAATTCCAATGTTGCTCTAGAGCATGAAGCCAAGGTTTCCAAAGTGTCTGAGGACCAGCTCTACTATCTGATGAGCCGCGGTATTAGCGAAGAAGAGGCAACAGCTATGATTATTAATGGTTTTATGGAACCCATCACCAAAGAACTCCCCATGGAATACGCCGTCGAACTCAACCAACTCATCAATATGAGCATGGAAGGCTCAGTTGGCTAAAACAGTCCGGGGGACTGTTTTAGGTTACGGATAAAAACTCGCCTTTGCGAGTTCTCTTTAAAAAGGTCCAGTGGACCTTTTTAATCTGCTGATGAGAACTCGCAAAAGCGAGTTGCCTTTAATAATGTCCGGGAGACTGTTTTAGGTTGCGGATAAGGACTCGCCCCTGCGAGTTCCCCTTAATCTAAGGTCTGGGGGACTGTTTTAGGTTGCTGATGAGAACCGAAGGTAGTCGGTTTACCCTGAGACAAGGCAAACGGGTATTTTTAGGTTGCGGATAAAAACTCGCCCTGGCGAGTTCCCTTTAATAAGGTTCGGGAAACCTTGAAATCTGTAGATAAGAACCGATTGTAAAAATAAAAGAGGACTCGCACTAAGAGTCCTTTTTCTTAGAAAACACTGCCAAACTTGACTTACTTTCCATGGAAACTAGAAAAACATCCAGAATTTTGATATGATAGGTAAAATATAAGGAGGTAACGAATGAATCTAGAAGAACTGAGACAAGAAATCAATCAAATAGACGATGAACTCGTAGTCTTGCTGGAAAAACGGATGAATCTCGTGAACCAAGTGGCTGCTTACAAGCAGGAGACTGGTAAGGCAGTGCTGGACACTAAGAGAGAAGAAGTTATTTTAGGCAGAGTGGCTGATCATGTTGAAAATCCAGCCTACAAAGATACGATTCTTGCTACCTTTAAGGATATCTTGAAAAACTCCCGTGCTTATCAGGAACAGAAAAAAGCATGAAGGAAGTGAAAAATTATCTCGCCATCTGCTTAGCTGCTATGCTTGGTGGCTGGCTTCGTTACTTAATCTCTTCCTTCGTCACCTTCACTGGACATTTTCCCTTTGCCACACTCTTGGTCAACTATCTGGGGACCTTCATCCTGGTTTATTTGGTAAAGGGCTATCTAGCAAATAAGCAAGTGTCTAAACGTTTTATCCTGGCCATATCGACAGGCTTTTGTGGTGGTTTGACCACTTTTTCCGGCCTCCTTTTAGACTCCATTAAACTGGTGGACCTAGGGCTATACACGGACTTTATCCTCTATCTAGTCTTGAGCATTGGCGGTAGTTTGTGGATTGCCTTGTGGGCGGGAAAGAAGGTGGGCCTATGATTTGGCTTATGATTACAGCTTGCGGTGGTGGCGCTCTCGTCCGTTATTTTCTTTCTAAGGTCAATAGCAGAGCAGTTTTGCCAGTGGGAACTTTGATGGCCAATTTACTAGGAGCTTTTTTGATTGGATATTTTTATAACCATATCCAAGACAAGCAACTTTATACTATCCTGGTAACAGGCTTTTGTGGTGGCTTGACGACACTATCTACTTTTAATGCTGAGCTGGTAGGTCTTTTTTCTAATAAGAAGAAATTCATCCATTATCTGATATTGACTTATTGTTTAGGATTTTTAGCTATTATTTTAGGAATTTTTATCTAAAAATCTTTACATTTACCGGAATTTTGATATAATATTCTTTGTGCAAATGGAGCACAAAAAAACGACTAATCCGCTTTGGTCATGAATCATAAGATTAGTAAGATAGGAGTAAAAAATGAATCCATTAATCCAAAGCTTGACTGAAGGTCAACTTCGTACTGATATCCCTGCATTCCGTCCTGGTGACACTGTCCGCGTTCACGCGAAAGTTGTCGAAGGAACTCGCGAACGTATCCAGATCTTTGAAGGTGTCGTTATCGCTCGTAAGGGTGCTGGCATCTCAGAAAACTACACAGTTCGTAAAATCTCTAACGGTGTAGGTGTTGAACGTACTTTCCCAATCCACACTCCACGTGTTGACAAGATTGAAGTCGTTCGTTACGGTAAAGTGCGTCGCGCTAAATTGTACTACCTTCGTGCATTGCAAGGTAAAGCGGCTCGTATCAAAGAAATCCGTCGTTAATCTTAGAAAGCTCTGTCACATGGCAGAGTTTTTCTCTAGGTCCCCTTAGTTCAATGGATATAACAACTCCCTCCTAAGGAGTAGTTGCTGGTTCGATTCCGGCAGGGGACATGGCAAAAGCAATGTTAACTATGTCTCAAATTAGACAGTATTTACTCTCTAAGTGATATGAGTTAATAAGAATTAATACTATTTTTACTGATAATATAATGATATGAGAGTGTTACAGCAGAGCTGTAACACTTTTTAAATGAAAAGCTATATTATCTATTGAATTTTTTTATAATTAAAACTATAATAATGTTAATATGGTATATAAAACGATTGCTATATATTCAAATTTTCATCAACCACAAAAAAGTTACATTTGTTCAAAATAGTTAGAAAAATGTAAGCGCTTTTATTTTTCGTACACCAGGAGTAAGATGGATTTTATGAATATATAATATGCAAATAGAAATAAGAGGGTTGAGATGATTAAGGCACATTATAATAGATATACAAATGAAGAGCAGTCTTTAAAAGAACATCTAATCAATGTTGCTAAATACGGAAGAAAACAAGCAGAGCCTATAGGACAGGGTGATATACTTTTTTTATTAGGCTTGTATCATGATTTAGGTAAGGCAAATAGAGACTTTCAAGATAAATTAGAGATGAGTCCAAATAAACATGTTGATCACTCTTCTGCAGGAGCAAGGTATCTTTTTCAAAAAATACAAACCTGTCTAAAGGATTCATTTATTCAATCGAAAGACAGAATACTTTTTCAAGAGATTGGTGCCTATGTTGTCTCAGCTCATCATGGTATGTATGACATTATTCTGCAAGACGAAGGTGTTCAAGCAGAGCAATTCTCATTTAACAAGTTAAGACATAGGATTATAGAAGGCATAACAAATGGGCCTTATCAAAATGACATTTTACCCTTTGCTCAAGAATTAGAAGATGAATTAAGTAACTATGGTTATAGAGATTTAAACGATTTAATCGAAAGAGCTTTTGAAAATTATCAGCATGCTTGGTCTAAACTTAGTTGGTCTGATGAAAGTGAGAAAGAATATTATAGTGGTTGTTTTATTCGGATGTACTTATCTTTTTTGAAGAATGCAGATATACTAGATACTGTCAATGCTTATGGCATGCTCATTGAACCTTTAAAAGATGAAGAAAAACAACAACTAAATGCTTCTTATCTTGAAGCTATTGAGCGAAAATATGATAGCTTTAGTCATCCAACCACAAGACTTAATGAGATTCGTTCACAAATTGGTGAACGAGTTAAGAGTAGAGGGGAAAAAGATTCAACGGGAATCTATCGTTTAGATCTTCCTACTGGTGCTGGGAAAACGAATCTTAGTATGAGATATGCCTTTCATCAGTTAGTTGATCAAAATAAATCAAGATTTTTCTATATTACGCCTTTTTTATCTGTTTTAGAACAAAATGCGGCAGCTATTAAAAAAGTTATTGGAGAAGATGGAGTACTAGAGCATCATTCAAATGTTGTACAGAACAAACAAGAGAATGAGGATAAGGGAGACGAAAGAGAAAGCTTATTACCAGAGTACCTGATAGAAAGTTGGGATAGTCAGACTGTTCTTACGTCAATGGTTCAATTTTTTCAAACTTTATTTAAAACTAAATCAGCAAATATTCGTCGTTTTTCTAGTTTAGCGAATAGTGTTTTGATTTTAGATGAAGTGCAATCATTGCCTATTGAGGTGACAACTTTATTTAATTTAACCATGAATTTCTTAAATAAAGTTATGAACACGACTATCATCTTATGTACAGCTACACAACCTGCTTATGATTCTACTGCAATTAAATATAAACTTTCTTATGGTGGAAAAAATGGTGAAGTTGCTGATATTGTCGAGTTAACTCATGACGAAAAAGAAGTCTTTTCAAGAACAGAACTTAGAAAATTTGATGAAAATAATCAACATTCGAACCTGTCAGATTTAGTAGATTTTGTACTGGAAAATGACGAGTCTATTCTTGCGATTTTTAACACCAAAAAGACAGTTGATAAATTCTATATGATGCTTGAAGGATTGACTGATAGACCTATTTATCAACTTTCGACTAATATGTGTGCTCAGCACAGATTAGATATTATATCAGAAATTAAACAGTATCTAAAAAAGAGAATACCTATTATTTGTATTAGTACGCAACTAATTGAAGCTGGAGTTGACATTGATTTTAATCGCGTCATCCGATCTTATGCAGGAGTTGATTCAATTGTGCAGGCTAGTGGCCGATGTAATCGTGAAGGTAAACGTAATAAAGGTCAAGTTACCTTAGTTAATCTCACAAATGAAGAAGAAAATCTCTTATCACTTAAAGAAATAAAGGCTAAGAAAGACGCTACAGAATATATTCTACATAATATTTCGTCACCTATTGAAACGTCGCTTTTAAATCGTGATTTTTTTGAATATTATTATGCTAATAATCAAGGTTCAATGGATTATCCTTTGTCACACGGTGAATCTGTTTATGACTATTTAAGTATAAACTCATATCAAGGCAGAAATAATTTTAAAGGAAAGTTAAAACAAGCCTTTAAAACTGCTGGTTTGAAAATGAATCTAATAAACAATGACACAATAGGTGTGTTGGTTCCGTACGGAGACGCAGTTGAGAATTTGTTGGTTTTAGAAGAATTGTGTGAATACGACGATCCATCTGTTGAAAATTATCAAAAAATAAAAGCTCTGTTAAAGGAATTGCAGCTCTATACGGTAAATGTTCGTAAGAACAATCAGATACTTGAAGCGACAAAATCTTATCTGAATGGGCAAATTCAGATATTGTCAGATGGTTATTATGATGAGAAAAAGGGGATTACCCTAGAGTCAGGAAGTTTCCTGCTATAAAAGCTCAACGAAAACAGGCCAACGAGAGTCAGTAGAGGACTTCGTTGACTTGTAATTCAGTATAAATAACCACTAACTATAATTTCAATCCACATAGATACTACTATGATGATTAGAATATATATAGAAATCAATTGGTATTTTTTAGAATTTCAAGTGCTAAGATAGGATTATAAAATAACATAAGGAGGTGTTGATTTTGTACAGATCAAGAAATTTCTATGCGAGGGTGCGTGGAGATCGAGCACTTTTTACGAATCCTGCCACTAAAGGTGGAAGCGAGAGATCATCGTACTCAGTTCCTACTAGACAAGCTCTGCAAGGCATAGTTGATAGTATTTATCACAAGCCGACTATCACAAATGTTGTTACTGAAGTTAAAGTCATCAATCAAATTCAGACAGAGCTACATGGTGTTCGTGCTTTGTTACATGATTATAGTGCGGATTTAAGTTACATTTCATACTTGAGTGATGTGGAATATCTAGTGAAATTCCATTTCATTTGGAATGAGAATCGTGAAGATTTGATGCAAGATAGGTTACCTAACAAGCATGAGGCTATTATGGAACGTTCTATTCGAAAAGGTGGACGACGCAATGTTTTTTTAGGGGCCAGTGAATGCTTTGGCTTAGTCGATGAAATTAGTCAGGAAGAGTATGAGAACACCCCTTCTTACTACGATGGCATTACTATTGATTTAGGTATCATGTTCCATTCTTTTGCTTATCCCAAAGACGAAACGACACCATTGAAATCTTATTTCACAAAAACTGTGATGGAGAATGGGGTGATTAAGTTTAAGCCTCAGTCTGTGTGTGAAATTGTAAATACTTTGTCTAGTTATACATTTAAGACACCTGGCCAGGTTAGGTCCGTTGATGATGAACTTAAGGAATACGATGCTATGGAGAAAGGAGAAGACTAATGGATTTTTTTACTTCTCTCTTAAAAGCTTATGAAAAAGCAGAAGAAATTGGTTTAGTTGATCAACAAAAAGGAGATAGTGAGGCTATTTTGTTGCCGATTTATCATGATAATAAGGTAATAAAAAATAATGATATTTATATCGAAGTATTATTAGATAAGGAAGGTACCTTTTATAAGGCAAGAAAGTTTGAAATAGGTGAAAATGTTATTTTTCCTGTAACCTATGAATCTAGTAATAGAACGAGTACAAAGATAGCTCCGCATCCAATCGTAGATAGTTGGTACTATGTCATGTATTCGGAATTAAGACAAGAAAAGCATCAAAAATATCTAGAAAATTTAGATAACTGGATTAACCAAACTAAAAATAATAGAGTAGAAAATTTTTTAACAATAATAAAAAAATTTGTTGAGAATCCAGAATCAGTTGAATTGGTTTTAACTAGCACATTTGGTTCAGATTGTCAGATACAAAGAGAATTTGTTGGCGATGATGGAAAAATTTATGAAGGTTCACTTACTTATGGTGAAAAAAATAAAAAAATAACCTTAAAAGATATCAAATTATCATTTACTATTCTAGAATTTGAGGGATTCAAAAACATTTCGGTTTCAAATTTTAAGGATTTACATCTTGATTTTGTTAATCTGGTTCAAAAAAATAATTTAATTGATAAAGGATTATGTAATATTAGCGGAAAAGAAGATAGGATTATTAAAAACCATCGGAGTCCGCGAGGCTTGTTTAAAAACGCAAAACTTATTTCGCAGAATAGTGAGATAGCCTACATAGGGGATAGATTTCCGACGAAAGAAACTTCAATTGACATTATTAAAATTGGCTATGAAACCTCAGAAAAAATCCATTTGATGATTAAGTATCTGATGGAAAATAATAATAGCAGAACTTGGCTAGGATCGTCACAGTATCTTATCAATTGGTTTAGTGATGATTTAGTAAATGAGAGTCAATTGGATATTATTAATCCTGTATTTAATGATTTATTTGAAAATGATGAAGATGAAAAAGACAGTCATGTTTTTATCAAACCGAACGCAGAAAACAAAGAAATAGGTTCTTCGTTTATTAAGGGGAAAAAATTATTTAGTGATGAGGCGACTTATTGCATTTCTATTCTAAACAAGACCAATGATGGTCGGATTGCTCTAAAATACTTCCGCCAGCTCCAAGTTTCACAGTTATTGAAAAATCTGGAATCATGGCAGGAAAACTACTCTTGGGAAGCAAAAACTAAAGCAGAAGATTATAGACTTAAAACGCCTACTTTTAATGAGATTATTAATGTTGCCTACGGTGTTGATAGGGAGCGTTATTTAGAGTTAGATAATGATTCTTTCCGTAGCGATCAATATCAGCAATTAGTAACTGCTTTGATTGATGGGAATCCAGTGCCTAGTACTATCGTTAAGAAGTTAGAAACAAATATTAAACAGCGACAAAAGTACCCTAATCACTGGTCTCAGGTGCAGCAAGTCAGTTTAGCAATTTTACACAAACAATATGGAAGGGAGTTTAAACCAATGTTAGACCATGAAAATACCAATCGTTCTTACCTATTTGGACGGTTATTAGCTATATTTGAGCTAATTGAAACTCAGCGATATCGAATAGATGGCAGTAATCAGGAAAGAATTACAAATGCCGAGAGGTACTGGAACGCCTATACCAGCCAGCCTGCCAAGTTAATGATGAATCTGACAAATAAAATTAAACCTTATGAAGAAACTGTAAAGTTAAATGCTCATGGAATCTTTCATAAACTAGACAAAGAGCGAGCAGAAATTGTCCAATTACTCAGCCCCCTAATGGCAAAGAAGGATATTAATGATCCCTTGGATTATCAATTTATTTTTGGTTACTATGCTGAAAAGCAGTTCTTTTATACAAAACAAGAAAAAAATGAAATCGAAAGCGAGGAATAGCAGATGTTGGAACACAAGATTGATTTTATGGTAACTGTTGAGGTACGCGAGGCGAATGCAAACGGAGATCCCTTGTCAGGAAATATGCCAAGAACAAATGCAGCTAATCAAGGTTTAATCAGTGATGTAGCGATTAAGCGCAAAATTCGTAACCGGATGCAGGATTTGGGCCACACCATCTTTGTCCAAGCAAATGACCGTGTTGAGGATGGACTCAATTCACTCGAGAAACGATTCAAGACTCAATTTACAGGAAAAGAATCGGATGAAGAAATTAATGAAATAGCTAATCAATTATGGATGGATGTCCGTTCGTTTGGTCAAGTTTTCACTTATCTAAAAGATCGTTCTTTTGCTATTCGTGGACCGGTTTCTGTCAGTATGGCTACATCTTTAGATCCAATCATCATCTCTAGTTTACAAATTACTCGAAGCACAAATGGTGTAGAGCCTAAAAAAGCAGGTGGACGTTCATCTGATACGATGGGGACTAAGCATTTTGTTGACTATGGTGTATATGTCATCAAAGGTTCGATTAACCCAAATTTTGCTGAAAAAACGGGATTTTCTGATGAAGATGCTGAGGTAATTAAGAAAGCACTTATCAGTCTGTTTGAAAACGATGCATCATCCGCTCGCCCTGAAGGTTCTATGCGAGTGAGGGAAGTTTTTTGGTTCACTCATTCTAATAAATTAGGCAATGTTTCCAGTGCGCGTGTTTTTGACTTGTTTGAGTTTGATAGAGAAAAACAGGATAAGTACAGTTACGATGATTACGGTATTCATCTTAATCAAGAAAAATTAGCAGAATATGAATCTAAAGGATTGAAAGTTGATATCTTAGAAGGACTGTAATATGGTTTATGCTGAAAGTGACTATTTGATGTTGTCTGGTATTCAGCATTTCCAATTCTGCAAGCGCCAATGGAGTTTGATTCATATTGAGCAGCAGTGGGCTGAAAACGAAGCGACAGCTCATGGGCAGATTTTGCATCAAAAGGCGGATAATCCTTATATTAAAGAAAAGCGAAAGGATGTCATAACCTCACGAGCTATGCATGTCTCATCAAAAGAGCTTGGTCTCTATGGGATATTGGATGTGGTTGAATTCCATAAGGATGAAAAAGGAGTTCCGCTAAAAGGTAAACGTGGCAAATGGCTTCCTGTCATTATTGAATATAAGCGTGGAAAACCAAAAAGAGATACTCGGGATATTGTTCAGCTGGTTGCTCAAACGGTTTGTCTTGAAGAAACTCTTGGGGGCGCAATCGAGTATGGTTATCTTTATTACCATAGTGTGAATCAAAAGAAGCGAATAGAAATCACTTCTGATTTACGAAAAGAAGTAGCCGACTTAGCTTGCCAAATGCATGAATATTATGACAAAAAACTTATTCCAAAAGCTGAATATTTTAAAAACTGTCAGTTATGCTCCTTAGTTGATATTTGCATGCCGCGTTTGAGTAAAAAGGCGCGCAATATTGACAATTACATTTTCCAAGCATTAAAAAGTGAGGATAGCTTATGAAAAAGCTACTTAATACTCTATATTTGACTCAAGATAATTTTTATTTAACGCGTGAAAGAGATAATATCGTTATCAAGCAAGAAGGTAAAGTTATCAGTCGTTTCCCATATCGAATTATTGACGGCATTGTTTGTTTTTCTTATTTGGGAGCGTCTCCTTCTTTGATTGAACTCTGTGCTGAGAATCAGATTAATTTGTCCTTCCATACCCCGCAAGGACGCTTTTGCGGTCGATTTGTTGGGCAAACAAATGGGAATGTTTTGCTAAGAAGGCAGCATTATCGTTTGGCGGATGAAGAACGATCTCTAGAATATGCAAAACACTTTATTCTTGCTAAGATTTCGAATTCTAGAAAATATTTATTGCGCTTCAAGCGTGACCATCGAGATCGGATTGATAGCCAACTATTTGAAGAAGTGAATACGGAATTGACTTGGGCCTTGGAACAGGTTCAAGTAGCTGAAAACAAGGATTCTCTTTTAGGAATAGAGGGTCAGGCAGCAAACCAATATTTTCGTATCTTTAATGATTTAGTATTAACTGATAAGGAGACTTTTCAGTTTAATGGGCGGACCAGACGCCCTCCGTTAGATTGTGTCAATGCTCTGTTGTCATTTGGCTATAGTTTATTAACGTATGAATGCCAGTCTGCTTTGGAAGCAGTTGGGCTCGATAGTTATGTTGGCTTCTTTCATACAGATAGGCCAGGTCGTGCTAGCTTGGCATTGGATTTAGTCGAAGAATTTCGTGCTTATATAGTTGACAGATTTGTATTTTCTTTGATAAATAAAGCTCAGTTAAGCAAAAAACATTTTGACTTTAAAGAAAATGGAAGTGTCATACTAACTGAAAAAGGGCGTGCAATTTTTATTGAAGCCTGGCAAAAGAGGAAACATCAGGAAGTAGAACATCCTTTCTCTAAAGAAAAGGTGAAATTGATGTTACTGCCCTATGTCCAAGCACAATTATTGGCCAAGACAATCCGTGGAGAATTGGAATCCTATCCACCGTTTTTAATATAGGAGCCGGTTTATGATGGTATTAGTAACATATGATGTGAATACTGAAACTGCGCAAGGCAAGAAAAGATTACGTCATGTGGCAAAATTATGCGTTGATTATGGGCAACGCGTTCAGAATTCAGTTTTTGAATGCTCAGTAACTCCTGCAGAATTTGTAGAAATAAAAGCTAAGCTTTTGAGTATAATTGACACTGAGTCAGACAGTATTCGTTTTTATTTGCTAGGAAAAAACTGGCAAAATCGTTTAGAAACAATTGGACGAGATACAAGTTATGATCCTGATATAGGCGTACTACTCCTTTAAATTACTTAGTGCGAATAGTGGTTACTCATAAAAAAGTAGGGCATTCGCGCGAAAAACAAACAAAAATAAGGTGAAAATTCAAAAATAATGGAGGAGTTATCTCTCCTTGAAAAATAATTTTCACCTAAAACAGTGCAACTACGCGCTGTCGCTCCCTTCACGGGAGCGTGGATT
>NZ_KV790965.1:131323-131676 GCF_001807785.1 Streptococcus sp. HMSC10A01
CCCTTCACGGGAGCGTGGATTGAAATTCCAATTCTGAACTGTTTGTGTTATTTACGTTAAGTCGCTCCCTTCACGGGAGCGTGGATTGAAATAAGACTCCAAAAGTGATTTGTCCTGGTGCGATGTTGTCGCTCCCTTCACGGGAGCGTGGATTGAAATAATGGTCTTTGGAGTGGTATTTCTGATGGAGCTTCGTCGCTCCCTTCACGGGAGCGTGGATTGAAATAAGTTTTTTCAAGTTCTGCCCAGCTATGCGCCCGTCGCTCCCTTCACGGGAGCGTGGATTGAAATAATATCACGGGCGAAACTTTAATGGACAATGCGTGTCGCTCCCTTCACGGGAGCGTGGATTG
>NZ_KV790965.1:131696-132446 GCF_001807785.1 Streptococcus sp. HMSC10A01
TCCCTTCACGGGAGCGTGGATTGAAATAAATAGCCCGTGGTGAAGTCGGCTATGATGAGGAAGTCGCTCCCTTCACGGGAGCGTGGATTGAAATAAGAAAGAGAAAAGGCACCATCAACTCTACATCAGGTCGCTCCCTTCACGGGAGCGTGGATTGAAATAATAAAACGTGTCTGAGGGAGAAAATGGACTCAGGTCGCTCCCTTCACGGGAGCGTGGATTGAAATAATAATATAAAGACTGGGTTTAATCTTAGATTCAGTCGCTCCCTTCACGGGAGCGTGGATTGAAATAATAAACACTTGGACGATTGAGCCTTTTTTAACCGTCGCTCCCTTCACGGGAGCGTGGATTGAAATAATAATTACGTCGGCAACCATTTCAACAAATAATTGTCGCTCCCTTCACGGGAGCGTGGATTGAAATAAGCGTGGTGTTGTATTCGACGATTTTGCCTTTTGTCGCTCCCTTCACGGGAGCGTGGATTGAAATAAGCTTGTTCTAGCGTTGAGAAAGAGCCGATAAGTCGCTCCCTTCACGGGAGCGTGGATTGAAATAAAACACAGGACTTACCAACACAAATTGGGAATAGTCGCTCCCTTCACGGGAGCGTGGATTGAAATAAAGGTTTAAATGGGGAAAGCGTTTTTCTCAAAAGTCGCTCCCTTCACGGGAGCGTGGATTGAAATAACGAAGGCACGAACGACCGCTTATGGCAACCAGTCGCTCCCTTCACGGGAGCGTGGATTG
>NZ_KV790965.1:132466-132555 GCF_001807785.1 Streptococcus sp. HMSC10A01
TCCCTTCACGGGAGCGTGGATTGAAATTCTATTTTTTTTGAAATATTGCTCTGTCAAGGATTCGTCGCTCCCTTCACGGGAGCGTGGAT
>NZ_KV790965.1:133555-134138 GCF_001807785.1 Streptococcus sp. HMSC10A01
CCTTCACGGGAGCGTGGATTGAAATCCTTGGACGATGCCTAAAGAGTAGAAAGGGGTGCTGTCGCTCCCTTCACGGGAGCGTGGATTGAAATAAATTGATTCAATGCATCTAACAATGCATCTAACGTCGCTCCCTTCACGGGAGCGTGGATTGAAATAAATTGATTCAATGCATCTAACAATGCATCTATCAAGAAGCAACAGCACCACAACAATCAAGCACGTCGCTCCCTTCACGGGAGCGTGGATTGAAATATAATGTTTACCAGAGATCTTGCTGTCTTGATATGTCGCTCCCTTCACGGGAGCGTGGATTGAAATAAATTGATTCAATGCATCTAACAATGCATCTAACGTCGCTCCCTTCACGGGAGCGTGGATTGAAATAAGGTCGGACGGATAACCCAGCTATTGCTGGAGAGTCGCTCCCTTCACGGGAGCGTGGATTGAAATAAATTGATTCAATGCATCTAACAATGCATCTAACGTCGCTCCCTTCACGGGAGCGTGGATTGAAATAAGCAATACGAAATTTCAAAAGCAACTGGAGTGGCGTCGCTCCCTTCACGGGAGCGTGGATTGA
>NZ_KV790965.1:134158-134510 GCF_001807785.1 Streptococcus sp. HMSC10A01
CCCTTCACGGGAGCGTGGATTGAAATTTATTTTTAATTTACGACGCTTTTTTACGGGAATGTCGCTCCCTTCACGGGAGCGTGGATTGAAATAATTTTGTGGTATAACCTGACTTATATCAAAAACCGTCGCTCCCTTCACGGGAGCGTGGATTGAAATAAGACTGAGCTAACGCTGAACGCTGAAAAAGAAGGTCGCTCCCTTCACGGGAGCGTGGATTGAAATAATAATGGATAGCGCTTTGCTTGCGCATTGGGCTGTCGCTCCCTTCACGGGAGCGTGGATTGAAATAACATATCCTTCGTGTCTTGTCGCCACTTTATCGTCGCTCCCTTCACGGGAGCGTGGATTG
>NZ_KV790965.1:134530-134616 GCF_001807785.1 Streptococcus sp. HMSC10A01
CCCTTCACGGGAGCGTGGATTGAAATTTATATAGATTGTCGTTCTATTTTAAACGGAAAGTCGCTCCCTTCACGGGAGCGTGGATT